>JBDKIV010000030.1:0-5303 GCA_039796935.1 Actinomycetota bacterium
CCATCTTCCGGCTGTGCTCGACCCGCTCCCCTCCGGTCCGCACGACCATCCCCTCCTCGGCAAGGCGAGAACACGATGGGACCAGCGTCCGCGAGCCTTCGAGTTCGACCATGCACACTCGGCAGGCGTTCTTCGGGGTCAGCGTCTCGCCGAAACACAGGGTCGGGATCTCGCCGCATCCGGCGCCGCGGGCGGCGTGCAGCAGGGTCGTTCCCTGCCTCACCGTCACCGGCTCGCCGTCGATGGTGAGCGTGACCGAGCGGCTCGGTGCTTCGACGGGAACGGCATTCACGACATCACTCCGAGCTTGACGATGGCTGATTCGATGGCGTTGTGCGCAGTCTGGCCGAGACCACAGATCGAGGCGTCACGCATCACTCTGCCGATGTCGAGCATCAGTTGGCGCTCGTCGTCGATGGCTCGCCCGGCGACCAGACGCTCGAGCAACTCCTGCTGGCGAACCGTGCCCACCCGACACGGCACGCACTGGCCGCACGACTCGTCCCGGAAGAACGCCGCCAGACGAAGTACGAACTCGGTCAGGTTCACCTGGTCGTCGAGCACCATGACGACACCAGACCCGAGCGTGAGACCGCCGGCTCTCGTCGCCTCGAACGTCAGCGGGGTGTCGAGCTCGTCCGGAGTTGCGAAGGAACCAGCGGCGCCGCCGAGGAGGACCGCTCGGAGCGCGCGCCCAGCGGTGACACCACCGGCGAGCTCGATCAGCTCGCGCAGCGTCCGCCCGAACTCGACTTCGTAGACGCCCGGACGCTGCACGGCGCCGGACAGGCAGAACAGCTTCGTGCCCGTCGATGTGGCGGTACCACGTGATGCGAACGCTGCGCCGCCGTCACGAACGATCGGCAGCACGTTGATGAGCGTCTCGACGTTGTTGACCAGTGTCGGCTTGCCGAACAGACCGACCTCGACGGGGAACGGCGGCTTGTTGCGCGGCTCTCCCCGGTACCCCTCGATCGAGTTGAAGATCGCCGTCTCTTCACCGCAGATGTAGGCGCCAGCACCCAGGAACACCTCGAGGTGGAAGCGATGACCCGAGCCCATGACGTCGTCGCCGAGCAGGCCTGCCGCCGATGCGAGTTCGATCGCGTTCGTCAACCGGGACTTGGCACGCGGGTACTCGCCACGGAGATACAGATAACCCTGCTCGCACCCGGTGGCGATACCTGCGATGGTGATCGCCTCGATCAACGAGAACGGGTCACCCTCCATGACCACCCGGTCCTTGAAGGTCCCGGGTTCGCTCTCGTCGGCGTTGCACACGAGATAGTGCGGCGACGCAGGTTGGCCAGCAACTGCGGCCCACTTGCGTCCGGCGGGAAATGCAGCCCCGCCACGACCCATCAGTCCCGAGGCCGTGACTTCGTCGATGACCGCGGCCGGACCCATGGTGATCGCCCGTTCGAGCGCTGCGTAGCCACCCGCAGAGCGATACGACTCGAGGCTCATCGGGTCGACCACGCCGATCCGGCCCAGCAGCGAGAGATCGGTGGACGGACACTGCGGGACGGCTGCGAGGACATCGGCCTCGTCGTCGACGGAGTCGATCGCAAGGACCGCTGCGCTGATGGTGACCGGCGTTGCGGGTGCAAGGACTCGCTGCTGGGGATGCTGACCCGCTTCGATGGCGAGTGCAGCAGGTGCCCGCTCGCAGAGGCCGAGACACGGCGATTCATGGGCGCCCTCGGGAACGACCGCTCCGGCGGCCTGGCAGGCGAGGTCGACGCACACATGCACCTGGAGCGCGTCGCGCTCGGTGGTCTGGAAGAGCCCGTAGAACGAGGCCACCCCATAGATCTCCGCCGGTGCCACGTCGAGGCGCTGCGCGATCTGATTGATCGCCCCGCGGCTGATCCAGCCCACACGATCGTTCACGGCGTGCAGGGTGGGCAGCAGCCGGTGACGCTGATCCCGCAGCTCGCGCCCTCCCCGCGCCGAGTGATGATCGGTGTCGGTACGGCGGCCACCCTGCCACGAACTGTCGGCCCGACCGAGTACCGAGTCGATCGCCTCGGTCTCGGCGACCGACGCCGAATGACTACTGAGCTTCAGGTCCATCGGCTAGCCGCCAGCAGCCGCGCCGGCGACTTCGTCGGCAATCTTGTCGATACGGACCGCCGCCGCCTTGAACTCGGCCGTGCCCGACTTCGGATCGGTGGCGTCGATCGTGAGCACGTTGGTGTCGACCTCTGCCGGGAAGTGGAACGTCATGAAGACCAGCCCGGGCCTCATCATCGGATCGATACGAACGGGCGCCACCACCGACCCACGTGGCGAGGTGACCCGGACCAGCTCGAGGTCGCCGACCCCGAGCCGCTGCGCATCCTCGGGCGACACGTCGACGGTCTCGCCGCGCCTGAGCGGATTCGAGAATCCACCGGACTGCACTCCGGTGTTGTACGAGTCGAGCCGCCGGCCGGTCGTGAGGCGAAGCGGGAACCGCTCGCTGAGTGCCTCGACGGGGGGATCGTCGACCACGGGACTGAACGGAGCGAGACGGCCACGCTGCGTCGGGTCGGTCGACCACAGCCGTCCGTGGAGGTAGGACGGCTCGAGCCGGTCCTCGTGCGGACATGGCCACTGGATGCCGCCCAGCGACTCGAGGCGCTCGTACGACATGCCCGCGTGCATGGGCGACAGGCTGCGGACCTCGTTCCAGACGTTCTCGGCCACCTCTCGCGGGTCGTCTCCGTATCCCCACTCGTGTCCGAGTCGGCGGCACACGTCGAGGATGATCTGGATGTCGTCTCGAGCCCCATTGGGCGGATCGAGCGCTTTGCGACAGCGCTGCACCCGTCGCTCGGAGTTGGTGACCGTGCCCTCGCTCTCGCACCACGATGCCGAGCCGGGCAGCACGACGTCGGCGAGTTCGGCGGTTCTCGTGAGGAAGATGTCCTGCACGACCAGATGATCGAGGCCTGCGAGCAGACGGACAGCCCGTTCGTTGTCGGCCTCGCTCTGGGCGGGGTTCTCGCCGATCACGTAGACGGCGCGCAGTTGGCCGTGCTCCATCGCCTCGAACATCTGCGTCAGATGCCAGCCGTAGCGGTCCTGGATCGTCACACCCCACGCAGCACCGAACTTGGCACGGACGTCAGGATCGAGGATGTCCTGGAAGCCGGCGAGCCGATTCGGGATCGCTCCCATGTCTCCGCCGCCCTGGACGTTGTTCTGACCGCGCAACGGGTTGAGGCCCGCGCCGGGCCGCCCGACGTGACCGCAGAGCAGAGCGAGGTTGATCAGCGCGAGCACGTTGTCGACGCCGTTGTGGTGCTCGGTGATGCCGAGCGTCCAGCACAGCTGCGCCGCCGACGCCGTCGCATACGCATGGGCCAGTTCACGGATGGCGTCGGCAGGAACACCGGTGACCGCCTCGCCCCGTTCGAGGGTCCATGGCTCGACCGCAGCGGCGTACTCGTCGTAGCCGCTCGTCGCGTTCTCGACGAACCAGGTGTTGGCGAGACCGGCGTGGATGATCTCGCGAGCGATCGTGTGCGCCAGGGCGATGTCGGTGCCGACGTGGTTGCCGAGCCAGCGGTCGGCCCACTGAGCAGTGGCGCTCCGCCGTGGGTCGACCACGTACAACGAAGCCCCGCGATGCACGCCCTTCAGGACGTGATGGAAGAAGATCGGATGCGCCTCACGGGCGTTCGACCCCCACATGACGATGACATCGGCTTGCTCGATCTCTGCATAGCTCGAGGTCCCGCCACCTGCTCCGAAGACTGTGGCCAGACCGACCACGGAGGGAGCGTGTCAAGTTCGGTTGCAGGAGTCGATGTTGTTGGTGCCGATCGCGACCCGCGCGAACTTCTGGGCGACGAAGTTCATCTCGTTCGTCGACTTCGAGCACGAGAACACGCCGACGGCGTTCGGGCCGTGCCCGTCGCGTGCCGTGGCGAATCCCCGTGCTGCTCGGTCGAGCGCCTCCTCCCACGTCGCCGGACGGAGCGAACCGCCTTCGCGGACGAGCGGCTGCGTGATCCGCTGCAGCGGTTGATGACGGTGGTGATCCTGTCGTGTCATGTCCGTCACCTCCTTCGTTCGCTCACGCGACCTGATGTCGCTGGGATTCCACATCGTGGAACGGTTCCTCTTGGTGGAACACGAGCAGAGTACCAAAACGATGGCCCGCCGGTCAGGCTCGAATGCGGGCCTCGGCGATGGCCGCACCGAGTCGGTCGAGCCACAACTCGAGGCTGGCCGTGAGGCGCCTGCGCTCACCGGTCGCCAAGAGGTCCATGACCAGCCCCGAGAAGGTGGCCTTGATGAGAACGGCCTCTCGGGCGGCACGCTCGGCGGGTACACCCTCGGCCACCAGGCGGAGCTCGATGTCGTAGCGCCAGACTCCGATCTGATCGGCACGAACATCGCCCGACAGGCCGGTCACTGACGGCGACAGCGCAGCCGCCTCATAGTTGAGCCGTACCAGATCGAGGTTGCGAGTGCTCGCGTTCATCCACTTCCACCAGCGCCGGAAGATCTCCACCTGTGTCAGGGCAGGCTGGCGTCGCACCCAGCCGTCGCGCACGTCGATCTGCATGTCGATGGCGCGGGCCAGTGCCAGGTTGATCAGCTCGTCCTTCGAGCCGAAATGGTGGACGAGCCGGTTGATGCTGACATCGAGCGTGGCCGCCATCGGCCGCAGAGTGGCCTGCGCGAGCCCATGATCGGCGAGGTAGAACACGATCCGGTCGAGCAGTTCCTGGCGACGTTCGAGATCCGGGGTCCTCGCCATGCCCGACGAACCCTAGTGTCCGCGAGACAGCGACGACGCAGGCTCGGCAGGCGTCAGCGCGGACGTCCGGCATCGTGGACGATGACGCCCTCGACCATCACCGCTCGCACGAGCGGAACGCCGGGCCGGTACACCAGGTGGGTGTACGAGGGCGCCTCCAGCACCATCAGGTCGGCTCGCCCGCCCGGGACGAGGCGGCCGACGTCGTCGCGTCGCAGCGCTGCAGCCCCTCCGACGGTCGCCGCGGCGATCGCCTCGTCGATCGTCATACGGAGATCCCGCACGGCAAGGGCGATGCAGAACGCCATCGAGGTCGTGTAACTGCTCCCTGGATTGCAGTTGGTGGCGAGGGCGACTCGGCCGCCGGCATCGATGACCCGACGTGCGTCGGGGTATGGCTGACGGGTCGAGAAGTCGGTCGCCGGCAGGAAGGTCGCCACGGTCGCACCACCGGCGAGCGCCTCGACGTCGGCATCGTCGAGGTAGGTGCAATGGTCGACCGACGCGCACCCGAGTTCGACCGCCAACCGGACACCTCCACCGTGGC
>JBDKIV010000031.1:0-5919 GCA_039796935.1 Actinomycetota bacterium
CCTGGTTGCCGGGACGGGAGCGGACCAAGACCAACAACATCCGCTGCATCCACGAGATGCGGATGAGCATGCGCGAACTCGGTCGACGCCTGGTCGAGCGGGGAGCGTTCGACGAGATCGAGGACTTCGGGTTCGTCCGGCTCGAGGAGATCGAACTGTTGCTCAGCGATCCGGGTCGACTCACCGAACGGGTCCGAGAGCGGCGCGCCGAGTACGAGCGGCTGCTCGAGCTCGTGCCGCCGTTCGTGTTCGATGGACGCACGGACGGGCCCGACACCTGGGTGCGTCGAGATGCGCCGGCAGCGAGCGTGCTCGCAGCGGGTGACACGTTGCAGGGGATGCCTGGATGCAGCGGTGTGGTCGAGGGGATCGCCCGTGTGGTGCTCGACTCGAACGACCCGACGGCGCTCGAGCCGGGGGACATCCTCGTGGCACCGATCACCGATCCGTCGTGGACGCCGCTGTTCGTGCCTGCGGGTGGGGTGGTGGTCGATGTCGGGGCGCCGCTCAGTCACGCCATCATCGTCAGTCGCGAGCTCGGGATTCCGTGTGTGATCTCGGCGACGGACGCCACTCGGCGGATTCCGAACGGTGCCCGCGTGCGCATCGACGGCGGCACTGGGGTGGTGACGGTGCTCGACGCGCCGGCCTGACGCGATCAGAGCTTGGTTGTAGACAGCAAGTGATACGGTCGGTCCGATGACCGACGCTGCGCCCACCGACCATGTCAGCGCCGGGAACGAACTCGTCGACGTGTTCGGGCGACGCATGCCCTACAAGGTGGTCGTGGCCGTCGTCTACGTGACAGCCCTCTTCCTCGACATCCTCGATGTCACCATCGTCAACGTGGCGATCCCGTCGCTCGGGCGCGAGTTCGCCACCGAGAACGCCGAATGGATCGTGCTCGGCTACACCCTCAGCCTCGCCGTGTGGATTCCGGTGTCGGGATGGCTGGGTGACCGCTTCGGCACCAAGCGGGTGTTCATGTTCGCCTTCGGCTCGTTCGTGGCCGGTTCGCTGCTCTGCGCCATGGCCCAGTCGATCGAGCAACTCATCACCTTTCGGGTGATCCAGGGGGTCGGCGGCGGAATGCTCACTCCGGTCGGTGTCTCGATGCTGTTCCGGGCGTTCCCTCCTGCCGAGCGGGCCAAGGCGAGCACCTACATCATGATCCCGACACTCGCCGCACCGGCGCTCGGCCCGATCCTCGGTGGGTTGCTGGTCACGCACGCCAGTTGGCGATGGATCTTCCTGATCAACGTGCCCATCGGTCTCGCCGGGCTCTGGTTCGGGTTCCGGTACCTGCGCGAGCATCGCGAGCCGACGGTGGGTCGCTTCGACATTCCCGGATTCGTGCTGTCGGGTTCGGCCCTCGCGCTGATCGTGTACGCCCTCAGCGAGGGTCCCCGGCAGGGATGGGGATCGCCGGTCGTCACCACCACGCTGGGGCTCGGCGCAGTGCTGGCGGTCGCCATGGTCTGGGTCGAGACACACGTACCCCAACCGATGCTCGCGCTGCGACTGCTCGGCAACCGCATCTTCCGGCAGTGCAACGTCGTGAGTTTCCTGTCGACCATCGGGTTCCTGGGCCTGCTGTTCGTGATGCCGCTCTATCTGCAACTCCTGCGCGGTCAAGATGCGTTCCACAGTGGCTTGACCACGTTCCCGCAGGCATTCGGGGTGATGATCTCGTCGCAGTTCGCCGGGCGCCTGTACGCCCGGATCGGTCCACGACGGCTGATGGCGGGGGGTCTGTTCGCTTCGAGCATCGTCATCGCCTCGTTCGTCGGTCTCGACGAACAGTCGAGTCTGTGGGCGATCCGCCTGATGATGTTCGCGCGCGGCCTGTGCATGGGCTTCGCGTTCGTGCCGATGCAGGCGGCGAGCTACGCGTCGATCGCTCCCGCCGACAACGGTCGGGCGTCGGCGATCTTTTCCACCCAGCGTCAGATGTCGACGTCGGTGGGTATCGCCGTGGTGGCGAGCGTGCTGGCCTCCTACATGTCACTGAGCCGTCCGCCGGGGCCCGACGAGGTCGCCGACGCACTGACGGGCTACCAGTTCGCGTTCGGTCTCACCGTGGCGTTCTCGTTCCTCGCCGGGGTTGCCGCCCTGTTCGTGCGAGACAGCGACGCGCATGCGACGATGGTCGCTCGTCGCTGACCGGCGACGTCGACGGATGGGGGAGTCATGAGCGAGGGGCCGCTCAGCGGGTATCGAGTGGTCGAGCTCGGCGTGTGGGTCGCCGGGCCGGCGGCAGCGGGGTTGATGGCCGACTGGGGCGCGGACGTCGTCAAGGTCGAGCCGCCCGAGGGTGATCCTCAACGACGAGTGTTCGGAGCGCTCGGCATTGCCGATCAGCAGGGTGTGCCGCCGTTCGAGATCGACAATCGCGGCAAGCGTTCCGTGGTGCTCGACCTGCACACCGACGCAGGGCGGGCACGGATGGAGCAGTTGCTCGAGACCGCCGATGTGTTCGTCACCAACGTGCGTCCCGGTGCCCTGGAGCGCCTCGGCCTGGGGCACGCCGAGGTGTTGGAGCGGCACCCGCGACTCGTGTACGCGAGCCTCACCGGTTATGGACTCGACGGTCCCGACCGCGACCGTGCGGGCTACGACATCGGGGCGTTCTGGGCGCGTAGCGGTCTGGCGCACACGATGGTGCCGCCCGACGAGTTGCCGCCCCCGCTGCGCAGCGGCATGGGTGATCATGTCACCGGGGTCACCTTGCTCTCGGGGGTCCTGGCGAAGTTGCTCGAACGAAGCCGAACCGGTCGCGGAGGGCTCGTGGCCACGAGCCTGCTGCGCGCCGGTGCGTACACCATCGGGTGGGACATCGGGATCGTGCTCCGTTTCGGCAAGCGCGAGAGCACGCGGCCTCGGCAGCGAAACCGCGCCCCGCTCGTCAACTGTTACCGGGCCGGCGACGGTCGAGGGTTCTGGTTGTTGCTGCTCGAGGGCGACCGGCACTGGCCCAAGCTGGTTGCTGCGCTGGATCGCCCGGATCTCGCGGCGGATGCCCGGTTCGTCCACGCCAGGGCGCGCGTGGCCCACAGTGAGGAGCTGATCGTGGCTCTCGACCGGGCGTTCGCCGAGTTCGATCGCGACACCTTGACTGCTCGCTTCGACGCCCACGACGTCTGGTGGGCGCCGATCAACTCGATCTTCGACCTCGTCGACGACCCGCAGGCGCAGGCTGCGGGAGTGTTCGTCGACATGAGCCCGCGAGAGGGCGAGGAGCCGTATCGGGCGGTGAACGGCCCGGTCGATTTCGGTGGCCACGTGGTGCGCCCAGGTCGGGTGCCGGCCCTCGGAGAGCACACGGACGAGGTGGTGGAGGAGCTGACCCGCCGATATTCTTGATTCCGCAACTATTGCTGTATCAAGCAATTCGCCACGATCGGAGCCGACACCATGCCCGCCGTCACCGCCGACACACTCACACTCCCTCGGATCGACGTCCCCGCCGGTCCGGCCGTCGATCCTCGAGATCGTCCGCTGCGCTCGCTCACCGTTGCGCCGAGCGGGACCGAAGGCGAGGGGTTCCCGGTCCGCCGCGCGTTCGCAGGCGTCGCCCTCGCCGATCTCGACCCGTTCATCCACATGGACCAGATGGGTGAGATCGACTACGGGCCGTACGAGCCGAGAGGCACCGACTGGCATCCCCACCGCGGCTTCGAGACCGTCACCTACATCATCGACGGCGAGTTCGTCCATCAGGATTCCCACGGAGGCGGAGGAACCATCCGCGACGGTGCAACACAATGGATGACCGCCGGTCGCGGAATCCTGCACATCGAGACCCCGCCCGAACACCTCGTCGTCCACGGCGGACTGTTCCACGGCATCCAACTGTGGGTCAACCTGCCGGCGCGATCGAAGATGATCGCGCCCGCCTACCAGAACCTCACGCCCGAGCGGGTCTCGCTGCTCACGACCGCCGACGGTGGGGCCTTGATCCGCCTGATCGGTGGTGACCTTGCCGGTCATCGCGGTCCCGGTTCGACCCACACGCCGATCACGATGGCGCACGCGACCATCGCCCCGGGGGCACGGATGACGGTGCCGTGGAACCCGGGCTACAACGCCCTCGCGTACGGGCTCTCCGGCACCGGAGACGTGGGGTCCGAGCGGCGCCGCTTCGGCCACGGCCAACTGGCGGTGTTCGGTCCGGGGGACACGATCACGCTACGAGCAGCGGCTGATCGGTCGCTCGACGTGCTGCTGCTCGGCGGCCAGCCGATCCGCGAGCCCATCGCCGCCTACGGGCCGTTCGTGATGAACAGCCGCGCCGAACTCCAGCAGGCATTCGACGACTTCCAGCACGGCCGTCTGGGTGTGGTGCCCGCCGACGGGATCAGACCGTTCCGCGGACGACGCTGAGCGGGGTCAGCAGCGGGCGGCACCCGGACCGGTGTCGACTCAGAACCCGCCAGAGCCGTGCGCGTGATCGCACAGCCGCTCTTCGCCCGCCTCGATCTGGCCGGCGCCGACACCCTCGAGCGCAGCGAACGGTCCGCAGGGATGCGGTGTGATCCAGACGTGGATCATCGGTGAGGGACGGAACTTGACCAGCCCAGCGGGGCAGGGCCCGCCCACTGCGGTGACCCCCGCCACCCGAGGCGTATCGCCCTGGGTGAAGCAGAGGTCGTCGTGGATGTGCCACTGCATCAGGGCGCCACCGATGTCGGGAACCTGATCGAGGGGCGTGGTGTCGGGCAGCATGTACATCGCGCTGACGAGCTTCTTCGAGCCGTCCGGCTGCGGCTCGAACACGAGGCTCTCGGGCCGGTCCGGGTCGAGGATCACATCGTCGTTGATCCAGTCCCACTGGATGAAGTGCTCGTGCCCGGTGCCGGCATCGCCGATGCTGCGAAAGCCCGCAGCCTCGGCGTCGCGGTAGTCGGACCACTTCGGTAGGCGGACGAGTGTGACCGCGATCAGGTTCTCGGCCGCTGCCTGCTGCTGCGGAGTGACGCCTGGCGTGCCGCTGAGGTCGATCGGCAGCGATGGGTCGTACGGCTTGGGAGAGGAACTCGAGTGGTGATCACCGCCGATCGAGCCACCGTGACCGTGGACCTCGTCGCACATGTCGAGCCGCTCGTCGTTGCCGACCGATGCCTGACCGGCGCCGACGCCCTCGAGCGCTGCGAAGACACCGCACTGGTGTGGTGTGATCCACACATGGACCATCGGGTTGGCGCCGCCGGTGTTCACGCCACGCGCGCACGTGCCCGTCGCGGGATCGATGAGACCGACCACGCGAGACGCGCCGCTGGCATCTCGATCCCAGCACAGATCGCCATGGTTGTGCCACTGCATCAACGGCCCGGCCCATTCGGTCAGGGTCGGGTCGTCGACCGGACGGGCGCTGGCGATGTACATCGCGCCCGCCAGGGTGCGTTCGTCGCCGTCGACGTTGTAGACCAACGACTCGGGCTGGGTCGGATCGAGGAGCACGTCGTCCTGCACGAGTGCGGCATTGATGTAATGCTCGGCGCCGGTGCCGGCGTCGCCGATCGAGCGGTATCCGGCGGCGATTGCGTCGGCAGGATCGGCGAATCGGGGCAGTTCGCGAAGCGAGCCCTCGATGAGGGCGAGGGCCCGGGCCTCCTGCTCGGCGCTGACACCGGGTACTCCGGCGATGTCGATGGGTTGGCTCGGGTCCCAGGGTCGGGGCCAGGGCACGGACGCTGCAGCCACGGAAGCGGTGTCCGTGTGCGTTCCGTCTGCGTGCGTGCCGTCTGCGTGATGGTCGTCGCCGGCGTGGTCGGTCGCCGCCTGATCGACGCTCGACGCCTCGCCACCTGCCAGGGTGGTGTCGTCGTGGGCGTGCGCTGCAGACCCGGCGTCGTCGTGGCCGTGCACGTGGGTACCGCCCGCCATCATCGCCGGAACGGTCAGTGCGGCGACGGCCAG
>JBDKIV010000032.1:0-2610 GCA_039796935.1 Actinomycetota bacterium
TTCGACTTGCCGCTCTGAGGTGGTCCGCTCACGAGGAAGACGCCCCTCGGCTCGAAACCGATCGGCTCGAGCGTCTCGTCCCAGACCCCGAGTACCGGAAGCCCCCCGATGCGGTCCGGCATCTCTCCTGGAACGATGACGTCGGGAAGACTCGCTATGCGTTGCACGTGCTGCACACCGGCCCGCTCCATCGCCGCACCGAGCCGGGTGATCTGGGCCGCTTGTGTGGCGACGTTCGGGTCGCCGCCCAGTACGGCCACCTGGACCTCGCACTCGTCCATGAGCCCACGCCCGGGTGGACTTGCGGCGGTGAGGACATCGTTGGCGGCGTCGAGCACGGAGTAATCCATGTCGGTCGCCAGCCGCAACACGAGCCTGCGCTGGATCGCCGAGTTGAGGCTCGACGGCACGGCTCCCGGCCGGTCGGCCGAGAGAACGATGTGCACACCGACCGAGCGGCCGTCGCCGGCGATCGACTGGAACACCTCGAACCAGCGACCCATCGGCCCGATCTCGTAGGCCTGGCGGAACGCTCCGAAGTTGTCGACCAACAGGAGGATCCGGGCTTCGTCCTGCCTGCCGCTCCGGTGCCGGTACTCCTCGATCGTCGAGGCCTGGGCCCTGGCGTAGCGCTCCGCGCGTTCGTCGATCGTCGCGCGCAGCTGCCGCAACAATCGGACCACGCGCTCGGTGTCCTCGGCGGCGATCACGGCACCGACGTGCGGCAGGCTCTCGATCATCTGCAGCCCTCGCGCCCCGAAGTCGAGCGCGTAGACGGTGCAGGGTCCGCCCCGAGCGGGGGAGAACCCGGCGGCGACGGCGACCGTCCGAAGAAAGGTGCTCTTGCCAGAGCCGCTGGCGCCGTAGACGGCCATGTTGCCGTCGACGTCGGGACGGAAGGCCACCACCGGTTGATCTTGCTCGTCGGGTTTGTCGATCACCCCGAAGACCAGTTCGCGGTCGGTACGGCGGCTCGGGAGTTCCTCGAGCCGGAACGACGCCGCCAGCTCAGGCAACCACGGCCTGCGAGTCTCGGTCAGGGACGCCCGAGACGCCGCTGATCGAACGTTGGCGACCACGCGATGGATGTCGTTCGGACCGACCGGGCCCGGCTCGACCCACGACCCGTCGTCGGGCATGTCCCAGGGCGCTCCGAGACCGAACGGTAGCGAGTGGACATCGATCACCGGATCGGGGATCGTGTCGGAGGTGTGGCCGCCGACGTAGGCGGATTGGAAGAGCGTGAGCCGACCGGGGCCGGTCTTGGCCACCCCGCGACCCGGGATCGCCGGGTCGAACGAGGCTGCCTGGTGCGTCCCGATCACGTCGTCGGAGTCGGCTTCGTCGGCCATCCGCAGCGCCACGCGAAGGTTGGTGTTGGCACGCAGATTGTCCTTGATCACGCCAGCGGGCCGCTGCGTGGCGAGGATCAAGTGCAGTCCGAGCGAGCGGCCGCGCTGTGCCACGTTCACCACGCCGTCGACGAACTCGGGGACCTCGGAAACCAGGGCGGCGAACTCGTCGACGACGATCACGAGACTCGGAGGCGCGTCCGGGTCTCGGCGCCGTTCGAGTTCGAGCAGATCCTTCGCCTTCTTGAGATTGAGGATGTGCTCACGTCGCCGAAGTTCCGCATTGAGCGAACGAAGTGCTCGGCGGACGAGGTGAGGGGTGAGGTCGGTCACCAGTCCGACGCAGTGCGGCAGGTTGACACAGTCGGCGAAGGCCGCGCCGCCCTTGTAGTCGACGAACAGAAAGTTCACTCGAGCGGGGCTGTGCGCCGCCGCCATTCCAATGATCCAACTCTGCAGGAACTCGCTCTTGCCGGCACCCGTGGTACCGCCCACGAGCGCGTGCGGTCCGTTCGTCCGCAGATCGAGGTAGAAGCGCTCTGACGCCGACTGGCCCACGAGAGCGCGAAGCGTGTTGTCCCGCTTCAACCTCGGCGATCCGGGCTCGGGCGGCAACGAGTTCGACCCGCGCCACCGCTCGATCACATCATCGGGATCGTCGGCCATTTCGAGCCCGCCGATGGTGAGGAGCGACACGCTCCGCGGCAGTTCGCTCTGGTCCTCGAGAGGTGCACCGGCATCGATCAGCGGCGACAGACGCCGGGCGAGGACGGTTGCATGGTCGACACCCAACGGCTCGAGTTCGATTGCACCGACCCCGACTGCGGCATCGATGAAGCCGGCGCGCCCCTCACCCGTGTTCGGATCAACCTCCAGGTATGCGCGGCAGGCGGCGGGCACCCGTTCGAGCGAGGGAGCGGCCCAGACGAAGAACACCGACTGCGCTGGCCCCAGGTCGACGAGCGTGGCCAGTCGTGCCCTCTCGGTCGCAGCATCGTCCTCGACCACGACCACGATCGCCGGCAGGGCCACTTCGCTGTCGGTCCCCCGAACAGCCGACCGCGCCTCGACGAGGTCTTCGAGTTCGCTGATCAGGGCAGTCACGGCCGTAGGCGTTGCGGTCAGGTGCTCACATGAGATGGGGGAATGCTCCGATCCGGAATGAGGCAACCACTTGAGCCACTCCCATCGGCCGGCCGAGGAGTGCGACATGACTGCGGCGATCACCAACTCCGCCGGCGAGTGCAACCCCGCCAGT
>JBDKIV010000033.1:0-13346 GCA_039796935.1 Actinomycetota bacterium
GCCGTGAGCCCTCGTACCGTCCTGATCACCGGGGGCGCACGTGGCATCGGCTTGGCATGCGCCCATCGGTTCGCACAACTCGGTGACAACGTGGCGGTCACGTACAACACGTCGCCACCACCCGATGGCCTGTTCGGCGTGCCGTGCGACGTCACCTCGGCCGACAGCGTCGACGCAGCATTCAAGGCGGTCGAGGACACCTTTGGACCGGTACAGGTCCTCGTCTCCAACGCAGGCATCACCAAGGACGGACTGTTGCTGCGGATGAGCGAAGACCAGTTCACCTCCGTCGTCGACACCAACCTCACGGCTGCGTATCGCGTCAGCAAACGAGCCGCACAAGGGATGCTCCGCGCCCGGGCCGGCCGCATCATCTTGATGTCGTCCGTCGTGGGACTGCTCGGTCAGGCAGGCCAGGCCAACTATGCGGCTTCCAAGGCCGGTCTGGTCGGCTTCGCCCGCTCGCTCGCGCGTGAACTCGGCTCGCGAAGCATCACGGTCAACGTCGTCGCCCCTGGCCCCGTCGAGACCGACATGACGGCAGCACTCGGCGAACAACGTCTCGCCGAGTTGACCTCGATGGTGCCGCTGGCTCGCATGGCCACCGCCGACGAGATCGCAGGTGTCGTGGCCTTTCTCGCCTCGGACGACGCCGCGTACATCACGGGGGCCGTCATCCCCGTCGATGGCGGCCTCGGCATGGGACACTAGATTCTATTCACCCACACACAAGGAGATCCCGTGGATCAGGAACTGTTCGCTCGCTTCAAGAAGTGCGCCGTCGAGGTGCTCTCGGTCGACGAGGCCGCCGTGGTGCCCGAGGCCAAGTTCGGTGACGACCTCGACGCCGACAGCCTCGACCTGGTCGAGCTCGTCATGGCGCTCGAAGAGGAGTTCGACATCGAGGTCCCCGAGAACGACCTCGACGGCGTCGAGACGGTCGGCCAGGCGTACGACTTGGTCGTCGGCAAACTCGGATGATCGGACGCGGCCGACGGGTCGCGATCACGGGACTCGGGGTCGTCGCGCCGTGCGGCCTCGGTAAGCAGGCGTTCTGGAACGGCCTTCTCGGTCCCGGGGTCAGCGACCGAAAAACCACGGAAATCGCCGACTGGGATCCCCTCCCCTGGTTCGACAACCCCAAAGACGCTCGCCGCGCTGATCGCGTCGAGCAGTTCGCACTCGCCGCTGCTGCCGAGGCGTTCGATCAGTCCGGTCGGCCGGATGTCGCCCCGGAACGCTTCGGCACGATCTTCGCGACGGGCATCGGCGGGCTGCACACGCTCGAAGAGCAGGTGCAGGTCCGCCTCGAAAAGGGCGAGCGACGCGTGTCGCCGTTCCTCATCCCGATGTTGATGGCGAACGCCCCGGGTGCTGCCATCTCGATGCGGTACGGCCTCCAGGGACCCAACGAGACGGTCGTCACCGCGTGCGCCGCCTCGAGCCACGCCATCGGCTACGCAGCGCGACTGATCGCCTGGGGGATGTGCGATGCGGTCGCCACGGGTGGCGCCGAGGCGTGCATCACGCCGACGGGTATCGCCGGGTTCGCCAACATGACGGCGCTGTCGACCTCTGGCGTGAGCATGCCCTTCGATGTGAAGCGCGACGGCTTCGTCATGGGTGAGGGCGCAGCGGTGTTCATCCTCGAAGAGTGGGAGGCTGCCACCGCTCGAGGCGCGAACATCCTCGGCGAGATCCTCGGGGCGGCGAGCAACGCCGACGCCCACCACATCACGGCACCGGCGCCGGGTGGAGCCGGTGCGATTCGCTGCATGCGCGCCGCACTCGACGACGCCGGCTTGCGACCCGACCAGATCGGCCACATCAATGCGCACGGCACCTCCACGCCCCTGAACGACGCCGCCGAGGCAGAGGCGGTGGCGACCGTGTTCGCCGGGTCGCTGCCCCCGATGACGTCGACCAAGGGCGTCACCGGTCATGCGCTGGGCGCGGCCGGTGCGCTCGAGGCAGCCGCATCGCTGCTCGCCATGGAGCACCGTCTCATTCCGCCGACGGCCAACACCACCGAGGTGCTGGCAGACGTGACGATCGATCTGGTCATCGGCGTACCGCGGGCTTGGCAACCATCTCCGGTGATGTCCAACAACTTCGGCTTCGGGGGCCACAACGGTTCGATCATCCTCGGACCCGCAACCGCGTAGGTCACCCCGTCCGCCCGGACATCACATGCTGTCGGCGGTCTCGTCGAAATGGTTCCTCACACGTTGCTGATCGAACATGTGTTCGATACTGTCGGTGTCATGACGTCAGCCCGCCGCCCCAGTCTTCAGCCGCAGACCTCGGCTGGGCGCGCCGTCGCTCGAGCGTTGACCTCGCTGCGTAGTGCGATCGACGAGCTCGGCTCCATCGATCTGGCGGCCATGCAGACGAGCGAGTTGGCAGCTGGGGTGTTGGACTTCCAGCGGGCACTCGACCGGGGCACTGCCGTGTTGGCATCCCACCTGTCGGCGGCCGATGCAGCCCAGGTGTGGGCCGGATCCGGAAACAAGAACGTGGTCGGTTGGCTCGCCGAGCACTCGAAGATCGGGTACGGACATGCAGCCGAACTCACCCGATTGGCCGATGCCATCGACGCGAGCAGCGCGTTTGCCAGCAGGGTCAAGGACGGATCACTGTCGACGGCCACCGCTGCGGCCCTGGCACCAGCGGTGTTGGCCCGACCAGACGGAACCACCGACGACGACATCCACGTCCTGGTCGAGTGCTGCACCAACTCGGGCCCCAACGAGGCCAGAGCCGCTGCCGAGATGTGGAAGGCCGCACACGAGACGGTCAGCGACGACGAACTCACCCGGAGGCGCTTCGCCCGACGCAGCGTTCGATTTGGCCAGCCGATCGATGGGATGGTGGCCATCGCGGGCCAACTCCCCACGTTCGAAGCCGATCAGGTTCGCAAGGCACTCACCGCGTTCGGGGGTGGCCGTCCACAGCCGGGCGACACCCGGAGCCCCGAACAGCGGATGGCCGACGGCCTCCTTCACCTCACGAGCGCGGGTTCGCTGCACCCCGAGTGGGTCGATGCCGCCAACGCATCCGATGCCGGTGTCGGTGTCGCCGGAGCCAGCCCGACCGCGTCGCTCGCAGGGACACCGCGAGGCCGACAGTCGGCTCGTCTGATCGTGACGGTCCCGATCGATGCATTGGCTCGAGACGGCTCGGCCGGGGGCCGCACCGAGTTCGGCCACCCCATTCCCGGTTCCATCGCGCGCACGATCGCCGAGACGACGCCACCCGACCAACTCGCCACGGTCCTCCACGACGGCAACGTGGTGCTCGCCGTGGGAACCACCACGATGCTCGACCTCGAACGCCACGCACGTCTCGGCACGCGAGCCCAGTACGTCGCACTGCTCGTCCGTGATGGCCACTGCCGCTGGCCCGGATGCTCCGTACCGGCCGCATGGTGCGAGATCGATCACCTGCAGCCGTGGGAACACGGCGGACCAACCAATCTCGACAACCTGTGGCTCCTGTGCTCTCGCCACCACTCCGAGAAACATCGCTCGGGCACCGAGTGCTCGGCCGGCCGAGCCGGCACCAACGGCCCGGTCACCATCGGGCTACCCGATGGGAGATCGCTGGCCAGCGCTCCGAATGGTCCAATCACCGAGGTGCGTCGATGCACCGGGGCGCGAGCACCGGCGACGAGTTCGTAGCTACGCGTCGACCACGACGAACATCAACTCGCATTCGCACGCAACCGCACCATCGAGCAGCGCCCGTCCGGTGCCCTTGCCTGCGCGCGCCGACATGCGACCGAGTTCGACCTCGAGCACCAGCGTGTCACCCGGCACCACCTGCTTTCGGAACCGGGCTCCGTCCAATCCACCGAACAGCGGAAGCTTGCCGGCGAAGCGAGGATCGCTCAGCACAGCGATGGCCCCCATCTGAGCGATCGCCTCGCACATCAACACACCGGGCAGTGTCGGCCGGCCGGGGAAGTGCCCCGAGAAGAACCATTCGTCGCCGGTGAGCGTCCAGGTACCAGTCGCCGAGCGACCCGGATCGACGCCAGTGACGGAGTCGACGAACAGGAATGGCGGACGGTGCGCCAGCAGATCGGTCGGGTTCGGCAGCGGGCTCACCGGAGCGCCTCCAGGAGCTTCACCGGGGTGTCCTTCGGGCTGATCGTCGGCCACGCTCGCTCCACCTCGCCGGAACGGCCGATGAGGAACGCCGAGCGCACGACCCCCATGTAGACCTTGCCGTAGTTCTTCTTCTCCTGCCAGACACCGAACCGTTCCGCCACGGCATGGTCCGGATCACTCAGCAGATCGAAGCCGAGATCGAACTTCGAGCGGAACCTGGCCAACGCAGCCGGCGAGTCGGGACTGATCCCGAGGACCACCGTGTCGCCGATGTCGCCGAGCACGTCACGCAGTCCGCACGCCTGCTGCGTGCACCCGGGCGTGTTCGCCTTCGGATAGAAGTAGACCAACACACGCCGACCCCGCAACGACACGAGGTCGATGACCTCGCCGTCCTGATTGGTCAACGCGAAGGCAGGGCATGGATCATGTTCCGTCACCGTCTGAGCTGTCACCATCCCGACGCTATCGGTCGAGCCGGAAGCGCCGCCGGGCGTGGGCGTGGTAGTGGTCGGGGATCGAACGGAGATGGTCATCGATCCAGAGCTCGCCGCCCATCAGCGGCTCGGCCACGTGCCGGAGCCGGCGGATGAGTTCTTCGCGCACCTCGACGGGAGGTGACGGGTCGTGAGATCTCCACACCACCATCGGGACGCTGCACGATTCACACTCGGCGATCCAACACAGCTCGTCCTCGTGGTACCACTGCGTCATCCGCGCCGCATCACACAACTCACACGCTTCGGCCATGACCACAGTGTGCACGCGAAAGAAGGGCCCCGGAGGGCCCTTCTTCACGCACCTGGCAGGGTCAGAGTGCCGAGATGTCGAGGCTCGGCGGCAGGATGACGGCGTCGATGACGTGGATGACGCCGTTCGATGCCATCACATCGGTGGCGACGACGTTTGCGCCATTGACCTTCACACCGCCGTCGGTGGTGACGGTGATGTTCTCGCCCTGGACGCTCGGCACGTCACCGGCGGCGACGTCGGCCTCGAGCACCTGGCCGGCCACGACGTGGTAGGTGAGGATGGCCACGAGGGTCTCTTTGTTCTCGGGCAGCAGGAGCTTGTCGACCAGGCCGGCCGGGAGCGCCTCGAAGGCCGCATCGGTCGGGGCGAAGACCGTGAACGGCCCCGCACCCTGGAGCGTCTCGACGAGCCCGGCAGCACCGACGGCAGCCACGAGCGTCTCGAAATCGGCATTGCTCGAGGCAACAGCCACGATGTCACCCGGCTCGGCGGGCATGTCGGTTGCAGCGGGGGCTTCGGTCACCGCAGGTGCAGCGGTCGTGTCGGCCGCCTCGTCGTCGCCACCACAGGCAGCGAAGAGGAGCGATGCGGACACGAGACCTACGAGGGCGAGTTTCGTCTTCATGGGGGACTCCTTGGTGTTCACGACAGCCCGTCGTTCGGGCTCGTCATTGGTACGGAGCCACCGTATCGGCGGATGAAAGATTTAGTGATAAATCGCGTCACGAACTTCCGCGACGTACTCACCGACCGCCTCGGCACCGCCCTCGAGCAGACGTCGCACCACGGACGCCCCCATCACCACACCATCAGCCACCTGCACCGCCTCGCGCGCCTGGGCTGCATTCGACACGCCGACACCCACCAGGACCGGGACATCGGTGATGGCCTTCAGCCTCGCGGCCAACGCCGTCGCCGTCGCCGCGAGCGCAGAGCGCTCGCCCGTCACGCCGAGCAGACCGACCGAGTACACGAATCCCCTCGCCCGGGCACACACTCGCGGAAGCCGCTCGTCGGGCGCGGTCGGCGCCGCCAGCATGACCGTCTCGACACCCGACGCATCGGCCGCCTCGCACCACGGCCCCGACTCTTCCAACGGAAGGTCGGGCACGATGGCCGCCGAGATCCCCGCCGCCACCAACTGCTCGGCGAAGCGGTGATGACCCGCGTGATGCACCGTGTTGTAGTAGCACATCACCGCCAACGGGATACCGATGTCGAGCTCTCGGGCCTCGTGCAGGATCGACACCGGAGTCGCCCCCGCATCGAGCGCACGCTGTGAGGACTCCTGGATCACCGGCCCGTCCATGACCGGATCGCTGAACGGGATGCCGATCTCGATCGCGTCGGCGCCGGCCGCAGCGGCAGCCCGCATCGCGTGCTCCCATCCCGGCAAACCCCCGGTGATGTACGGCACGAGCAGCTTGCGGCCCTGCGCCCGCTTCTCGCGGAACGCCGTCTCCATCGCCCCGAACGCGCTCATCCCAGGATCTCCATCATCTGAGCGACATCTTTGTCACCGCGGCCCGACAGGTTCATCAACACCGTCTTGCCCTGCATCGTCGGCGCCGCACGCGAGATCCACGCCACCGCGTGTGCACACTCGAGAGCCGGGATGATGCCCTCCGATCGAGCCATCAACTGGAAGGCGGCGATCACCTCGTCATCGGTGACCGACGGGTACTCGGCGCGACCGATCGACGCCAGATACGAATGCTCGGGTCCGACGCCGGGATAGTCGAGACCGGCCGAGATCGAGTGCGCTTCCTGCACCTGGCCGTACTCGTCCTGCATCAGGTAGCTCCGCATGCCGTGCACGACCCCGGGCACGCCGCGAGCGACTGCAGCACCGCCGGCTGGCTCCACCCCGATCAAACGAGCATCGGTGTCGACGAAGCCGCTGAAGATGCCGATCGCGTTGGAGCCGCCACCCACGCACGCCACGACGACATCGGGGTCACCCCCGAACGTCTCGCGCATCTGCTGACGCGCCTCGTCCCCGATCACCCGGTGGAACTGGCGGACCATCCACGGATACGGGTGCGGGCCCATCACCGAGCCGAGGCAGTAGTGCGTGGTCTCGACCGTCGCCACCCAGTCGCGCATCGCCTCGTTGACGGCGTCCTTCAGCGTGCGGCTGCCGCTCGTGACCGCTTCGACCTCCGAGCCGAGCAACTGCATGCGGAACACGTTGAGCGCCTGACGCTCGACGTCGACGGCACCCATGTACACCTTGCACTCGAGTCCGAGCAGGGCCGCCGCTGTTGCGCTGGCCACACCGTGCTGGCCGGCGCCCGTCTCGGCGACGATCCGCTTCTTGCCCATGCGCTTGGCCAACAATGCCTGGCCGAGCACGTTGTTGATCTTGTGCGAGCCGGTGTGGTTGAGGTCCTCACGCTTCAGGATCAGCCGGATGCCGAGCTGTCGACCGAGGTTGTGGCACTCCGTCAGCATGGACGGGCGACCGGCGTACTCGCGAAGCACCTGGTCGAGTTCGGAGCGGAACGTCGGATCGTTCCACGCATCGACGAAGGCCGCTTCGAGTTCCTGACATGCCGGGACCAACGTCTCGGGAACGAATCGGCCACCGAACTCGCCGAAGCGTCCGGTCGAGCTGGGGTCTGCCATGAGCGTCATGGCACGAGGATGTCAGAATTCGTCGGCCCAGTCATAAGGCAGGTCGTCCGGACCGATGTGACGTTCGATCGACGACCCCCTCGCACGTTCGATGAACGCCTTCACCTTCAGCGCATCCTTTCGGCCCGGAGCACGTTCGACGCCGCTCGCCACGTCGACACCCCACGGCTGCAGACGCGACACCGCCTGCGTCACGTTGTCCGGGCCGAGGCCGCCGGCGACGATGTAACGGGGACCTTCCGGCAGCGAATCGAACAGGGACCAGTCGAAGACCTTGCCCGAACCGGGTGCCGCAGCGTCGACCAGGATCAGGTCGGTCCCGAACCGGTCGGCACGTGCAGCATCGGGACTTCCCGCGACCACCGCCTTGATCACCCAGCGGATGTGACCCGCCACATCCTCGACCATGCCCGGCGTCTCGTGCCCGTGCAGTTGGGCAGCCTTCAGCCCGGCACGATTGACGGTGTCGACCACCCGCTCGGGGTGCTCGTCGCGGAACACACCGACGGTGAGGATCTCGGACGGCAAACGACGGGTGATGTCGTACACCTGCTGAGCAGCGACCTGACGGGTCGACGGTGCGAAGACGAAACCGACGGCATCTGCCCCCATGGCGACCGCGAACAGTGCATCGTCTTCATTGGTGATCCCACAGATCTTGACGAACACCTCGGTTACGGTAGCGCTCCTCGGAGTACGCGCACCGACTCTTCGGGGTCTCCGGACGTCACCAACGTCTCGCCCACCAGGACCGCCTGGTATCCGGCGGCGAACAGCGCTGCAGCATCCTCACGGCCCCGCACGCCGCTCTCGGCCACCTTCACCGCACCCGACGGGATCACACCCGCCATCCGCAGGGCCCGTTCGTGGTCGACTTGGAACGTCACCAGGTCGCGCTGGTTGACGCCGATGAGGGTCGCCTCGGCGGCGAGCGCCGACTCGAGTTCTCGTTCGTCGTGGATCTCGACGAGGACGTCGAGGCCGAGTGACGTGGCGAGGTCGTGCATCTCGCGCAGCTCTGCCGGCGAGAGCGCAGCGGCGATCAGCAGAACGCAATCGGCACCCATGAGCCGAGCATCGCAGACGTCTCGGAGCGACACCGTGAAGTCCTTGCGCAGCACCGGCAGCGAGCAGGAGGCGCGTGCTGCCTGTAGATCGCCGACCGAGCCACCGAAGAACTCGGCATCGGTCAGCACGCTCAGGCATGCCGCCCCGCCGCGCTCGTAGGCGCGCGCCATGACGGCCGGGTCGAGCGATGCGTTCAGGTCGCCCTTCGACGGCGAGCGCCGCTTGATCTCGCTGATCACCTGCAGCCCTACTCGGGTCCGGAGCGCCTCGGCGAACCCCCTGGTCGGGGGCTGCACCCGGGCACGCTCGATCAGCTCGTGGAGCGGGCGATCATCCGAGGCTGCCAGCTCGCGGTGACGAGCCAGGATGCGATCGAGATAGGTCGCCAACGGTCCTCAGAGGCCCTTGCCGCCCACCGGCTTCAGGAAGGTCAGCTCGGGGCGACCGGCACCGAACGGACGAACGGCTGCACCGAGCGCCTTGAACGCCTCGGACGAACCGTGCTCGACCAAGGCGTCCTGGCTCTCGTACAGCTCGTAGAACCACACCGCATCGGGGTCGGTCGCGTCCTCGTGCATGATGTAGTAGCGGGTGCCGGTTTCACCCTGTGCCGTCTCGAGACCGACACGGAGTGCTTCCATCAACTCGGCTCGCTTGCCGGGAAGCGCGGGGATCTTGGCGAGAACAGCAACGGGTTCAGACATGGTGAGCACGGTACCCGACCGGTGGTGTGCGGTCAGAACCCGAGGCGAGCGCGCAGCACGGCCTCGAGC
The DNA here is from genome assembly GCA_039796935.1 of Actinomycetota bacterium. Taxonomy (GTDB): domain Bacteria; phylum Actinomycetota; class Acidimicrobiia; order Acidimicrobiales; family Ilumatobacteraceae; genus VFMC01. Next base: position 9,344 of record JBDKIV010000033.1, read on the forward strand.
GAGGCGATCGATACACGAACCTGCTCGGTCGTGTCGCGGTCGCGGATGGTGACCGAGTCGTCCTCGAGCGAATCGAAGTCGACCGTGATGCACAGCGGCGTGCCGATCTCGTCCTGTCGGCGGTACCGCTTGCCGATCGACTGCGTGTCGTCGTAGTCGACCATGTACCGATCGGAGAGGTCGCGGAACACCTGTCGGGCCAGCGGGGTGAGCGTGTCCTTCTTGCTCAGCGGCAACACGGCGACCTTGTACGGCGCGAGGCGCGGGTGGAGCCGCAACACGGTCCTCGACTCGCCCCCGATCTCGTCCTCGTCGTATGCCGCGAGCAGGAACGCCGCCATGGTCCGGGTGGCCCCCGCCGCCGGCTCGATGACGTACGGCACATACCGCTCGTTCGCGGCCTGGTCGTAGAAGTCGAGCTTCTCGCCCGAGTGCTGGGCGTGCTGCTTCAGGTCGTAGTCGGTTCGCTGCGCGATCCCCTCGAGCTCACCCCATCCCCAGGGGAACAAGAACTCGACGTCGGCGGTACCGGTCGAGTAGTGGCTCAGTTCGTCGTCGTCGTGGGCACGGAGCCGCAGCATCTCGCGCGGCATGCCGAGCTCGACGTACCACTCGAGCCGTGCGGCGCACCAGTACTCGTACCACTGCGGGCCCTCTGCCGGGGGCACGAAGAACTCGAGCTCCATCTGTTCGAACTCACGGGTGCGGAAGATGAAGTTCCCCGGCGTGATCTCGTTGCGGAAGCTCTTGCCGACCTGCGCAATGCCGAACGGCGGCTTCTTCCTGCTGGTGTGCAACACGTTCGAGAAGTTGACGAACATTCCCTGCGCGGTCTCGGGCCGCAGGTACACGGTCGCCCCGGCACCCTCGACCGGACCCGCATAGGTCTTGAACATCAGGTTGAACGCACGCGCCTCGGTGAACGCCCCGACCGCGGCACAGTTCGGGCACACGTTCGGGTCCTCGAGGTGATCCTCGCGGAACCGGTTCTTGCACGCCGTGCAGTCGACCAGCGGGTCGGTGAAGTTGGACAGATGGCCGCTCGCCTCCCACACCTGCGGCGGCGCCAGGATCGAGGCGTCGATCAGCACGACATCGTCTCGCTGCTGCACCATCGTGCGGACCCAGGCATCCTTCACGTTGCGCAACATCAGCGAACCGAGCGGACCGTAGTCGTAGCTCGAACGGAAACCGCCGTAGATCTCGGCGGACGGATACACGAATCCCCGGCGCTTGCAGAGGTTGACGATCTGTTCGAGGTCGGTCGCTGGCATAGAGGGCCTCAGGCTAGGGCCGGGTCAGTGCGACTCGAACATCGCGACCGTCCGCAGGCGACGTTCGAGATGGTTCTCGAGCGAGCGAGTCGCATGGGCAGCCACTTCGTGCGTCACGGCGTCGGCGGGACGATCGAGCGCCTCGTTGAGTCGGCCGCCGAGGATCATTCGCATCACCTCGAGCGCCGGCGTGGAGATGGGCACACCCGTCCGACACGAGCGGCACAGCACGCCGCCCTCGAGGACATCGAACGCGACGAGCGTCTCGTCGACACCGCAGCGGACGCAGACGTCGAGCTCGGGCCGCACACCCTCGGATGCCAGGAGCTTCCAGTAGAACGCCGGGACCACCAGCGGCCCCGACCGGTCGGCGACGGTTCGCAATGCCCCGACGAGCATCCGGTACAGGTGCGGCACCGGCTCACGGTCGAGCGCGATCTGGTCGACAGCCTCGACGATCGCCAGGCCGTTCGTGAGGTGGTCGAGATCACCCATCAGCGGACCCAGGTTGCCGGCCGACTCGGCCTGGTTGACGATGTCGAGGTCACGCCCCTGATAGAGCTGCAGATGGACGTGACTGAGCGGCTCGAGTCGTGCGCCGAACTTCGACATCGTCTTGCGGACACCCTTGGCGACTGCTCGGATCTTCCCGTGATGCTCCGTCAGGATCACCACGATCCGGTCGGCTTCGCCGAGCTTGTAGGTGCGCAGGACCACGCCCGTGTCGCGGTACAGCGGCGACCGCACGATCAGTCCAGTCCGCCGAACCGCCGATGCCGCCGACGGAACGCATCGAACGCCTCGTCGAGATGCTCGCCGCGAAGCTCGTCCCACCTGATCGGGAGATAGACGAGTTCGGCATATGCCAGCTCCCACACCAGACTCGGAGGGAGCCGGTCCGGGTTGCCCAGCGCCAGCACCAGGTCGGGTTCGGTGACGGCCGGCGCCAGCAGGGCCGCCGCCACGGCCGCCTCGCTCAGCTGGCCCTCCTCGGCCAGCTTGCGAAGTGCCACCACGAGGCGTTCGCGCCCATCGGCCGACGGATCGACGATGACGGTACAACCACCGACCTCGACCACCTCCGGGACGACCGGTCGAGCACGATCGGCATCGTCGCCGCGTTCGAACGGTCGGAGCGTCAGCCACCTGGCACCTGCTCGCTCGGCCAATCGGCCCAGCACCTCGATGCGGTCTCGCCACCTCACCTCGTCGAGGTCGCCCCACTCCGCGACCGTTCCGCCGACCACCATGACGTGGCGAAGCTGGAGCTGATCGACGGGCGAGGCTGCCTGCGGCATGACCGCATTCTCCCACGAGCGACGCGCTCGGCGCGAACACGCTGACGGATAGGGTGACGTCATCAGCCGTCAACAGTCGCCCAGCACCCCGACGCATGATCGAGGGTCGAAGCTCCATGTCGCATGCATCATGGACGGCAACGGGCGATGGGCGAGCCGGCGAGGGCTCCCCCGCACCGCGGGTCACACCGAGGGTGAGGAGAATCTCGCAGCCCTGGTCCGGACCGCGGTCACTCGAAATGTCGGGTGGCTCACCGTGTTCGGCTTCTCGACCGAGAACTGGGTTCGGCCACGAGCAGAGGTCCGCCACATCCTCGGCCTCCACAAGAAGCTGTTCGGCCGGGTCGCAGAGCTCAACGAGCTGAATGTCCGGGTCGAGTGGATGGGCCGACCGTTCGACTCGGCGGCAGCCCGCACCCCCGTGTACGTCCAGCGGGCGATACGCAAGGCGATCAAGGACACCCGTTCCAACACGGGCATGGTGCTGACGGTCGCATTCGACTACGGCAGTCGAACCGAGTTGGTCGATGCAGCCATCGCCGCCCACGGCAGTGGAGACACGATCACCGAACGCAGCATCGATCGTCACCTGTATCTGCCTGACCTGCCACCGGTCGACGTGCTCGTGCGCACCTCGGGCGAACTCCGTGTCTCCAACTTCATGCTCTGGCAGAGTGCAGGCGCACGCGTGTACTTCACCGACAAGACCTGGCCCGAGTTCGATGCCGCAGAGCTCGATCACGCGCTGTCGTCGTTCCACGCCCCCGCCCGCTGACCATCCTCGCTGTCGCGAGTGGACGCGACTCGTTCCGTCTCCTGCCACACTCGACACCATGAACCCGGACGCGATCGATCCCGACGTCGCCGCGGTGCTCCGGCGCATCACCGCTCAGCTGCCGGGCAGCGAGGACCGACCGGGCCAGATCCGTATGGCCGGGTTGGTCGGACAGGCGCTGCGCGCGGGCAGGCACCTCGTGGTGCAAGCAGGCACCGGGACCGGCAAGACGCTCGCGTACCTCGTGCCGGCCATCGTCGTGGGCAAACGGTGCGTGGTCGCCACGGCGACGAAGGCACTCCAGGACCAGTTGGCCGCGAAGGACCTGCCGTACCTCCACGAGCACCTCGACACGCCCTTCGAATGGGCGGTGTTGAAGGGGCGCAGCAACTACGTCTGCCTGCAGCGATTGCGTGAACTCCAGCAGCGGCCCGGGTCCGGCCAGGACCAGCTCGAGCTCGACGACCTGGCGGCGACGGTGAAGCTCGAGGTGAAGCGACTGGCGGCATGGTCGAGCAGCACGACCACGGGAGACCTGGCCGAACTCGACTGGGCACCCTCCGACGCGGCGCAACGTGCGGTCACGGTGTCGGGCGACGAGTGTCCGGGGGCATCTCGGTGCCCGGTCGGCGCATCGTGCTTCGCCGAGCAGGCGC
>JBDKIV010000034.1:0-6425 GCA_039796935.1 Actinomycetota bacterium
AATGGATGTGTGAGCGGCACTGGGACGCGATCCGGTCCGACTACGTGCTCACCGAACTCGGCGGATGGTCGTCGGTCGGTGGTGACGGTCGACGCCGTGTGGTGGTGAACGTCGGCGAGAAGGGGATGGCCTGGCAACGGCTGCGCATCACCGGCACACCAGCGCATGGCTCGATGCCGTTCGGTGCCGACAACGCACTGGTCAAAGCGGCCGAGGTGGTGCGTCGCCTCGCGGCGTATCGGCCGAGCGCGCACATCGACGACATCTGGCGTGCGCAGGTGGCTGCGATGCCGTTGCCCGACGACGTTCGTGAGGGTCTGCTCGACCCCGCCCGGATCTGGTCGACGATCGAGGCCCTGCCGCCGGCGGTCGCTCGCACGTGCCACGCCCACACTCACACCACGTTCTCGCCCAATGTCGTGCACGGCGGCCAGAAGACGAACATCATCCCCGACGTCGTCGACATCGAGGTCGACATCCGGACCGTGCCCGGTACGAGCATGGAGGACGTGCGGGGGCACCTGCGTGAAGCGCTGGGCGACTTGATGGACCACGTCGAGACGACACCGCTCCAGGAGTTCGAGTCGACGGCATCGCCGCGAGACCCGCGGCTGTGGGACACGCTCACCCGTGCCACGCAGGTCGCCTACCCGGATGCCGAACTGCTCCCGGGCATCGTGGTGGGTGGCACCGATGCCCGCTACTTCCGAGAGCGCGGGGCGGTCGCCTACGGGACCGGGCTGTTCTCGCCCGAGGTGACCTTCGAGTCGTTCGGGACACGGTTCCACGGTCACGACGAGCGCATCGACGTCGCATCGCTCGGTCTGGCCGCCGATTTCTGGGTGCACATCGCGCGCGAGATCTGCGGCTGAAGGATCGGGGTAGGGTGCTCGGGTGGCCACTCCCGCCGAACCCGATGAGCGGCCGCGCCGGGCACCACTTCGCATCGGGATGGTGTGCCCGTACAGCCTGTCGGTACCGGGTGGTGTCCAGGCGCAGGTGATGGGGCTCAGTCGGCAACTCCGGAACATGGGTCTCGAGGTACGTGTCCTCGCCCCGTGCGACGGTCCGCCCCCGGCGACGTTCGTGACGCCGCTCGGCAACAGCCTGCCCACCTCGGCCAACGGATCGGTGGCCCCGCTCGCGCCGGACCCGTCGGCCCAGCTGCGGACGATCCGGGCGCTCGGCGACGAGGATTTCGACGTGCTGCACCTGCACGAGCCCTTCTCACCCGGACCGACGCAGACGGCGCTGCTCATGTATCCGGCCCCGGTCATCGCGACGTTCCACTCCGCCGGCGACAGCGCTGCCTACCGGTATCTGAAGGGTCCGGTCATCGCCGCGAGTCACCGGATCGCGCATCGTGTGGCCGTCTCGAAGGACGCCAGAGAACTGGTGCAGCGCTACATCGGCGGCGAGTACGAGATCCTCTACAACGGAGTCGAACTCGATCGGTACGACACGGGTCCACGTCACCCGACGAGTGGGCCGACGGTGTTCTTCTGCGGCCGGCACGAGGAGCGCAAGGGTCTCGACGTCCTGCTCGAAGCGATGGCGCTCCTTCCCGACGAGGTCACGCTGTGGGTGGCCAGCACGGGACCCGACACCGATCGGCTGCGTGCCGCGTACGGCGCCGATTCGCGTATCCATTGGCTGGGCCGGTTGTCGGATGCCGACAAGATCGCCCGCCTGCGCGGTGCAACGGTGTTCTGTGCGCCGTCGTTGCACGGCGAGTCCTTCGGGGTCGTCCTCATCGAGGCGATGGCGGCGGGCACGTCGATCGTCGCCAGCGGGCTCGACGGGTACCGCAACGTCGCCACGGACGATCTCGATGCGGTCCTGGTCGAGCCGGGCGACGTCGAGCAGCTCGCCACCGGACTCAAGCGAGTGCTGTTCGACGAGTCGTTGCGGGAGCGGCTGGAGGCAGCGGGTGCTCGACGCGCCGAGGACTTCTCGATGCGTGCGCTCGCCGAGGTGTACGCGGCGCACTACCGCCGTCTGGCCGAGGTCGGACCGCCTCCGGCTGCCCGAACGCGCACGTCTCGTCTGCTGGATCGTGCGTTCGGGCGTGTTCGCCCGGTGCGTCGCACCCGAGGGAGTGAATCATGACGTGGATCGTGCTGCTCGTGGTTGTCGTCGTCGTCGCCCTAGCGGCGATCCTCATGTACAACGCTCTCATCAGGAGCCGGAACCAGGTCGACAACGCCTGGTCGCAGATCGATGTGCAGTTGAAGCGACGTATCGACCTCATTCCCAACCTGGTCGAGACCGTCAAGGGCTACGCGGCCCACGAGCGTGAGACACTCGATGCCGTCATCTCGGCCCGTCAGCGAGCGATGGCTGCCGGAGACCCGCACGCTCAGGCTGCCGCCGACTCGGCGATGACCGGCGCCTTGCGGCACCTGTTCGCCCTGAGTGAGTCGTACCCCGACCTGAAGGCCAACCAGAACTTCCTGGCGCTGCAGGAGGAACTGTCGGCAACGGAGGGCCGCGTTGCCTATGCGCGGCAGTTCTACAACGACTCGGTGCTCAGCTACAACAACAGGCTGCAGGCATTCCCGACGGTGTTCTTCGCGCGCATGCTCCGGTTCGACGAGCGTGACTACTTCGAGGCGGACGAGTCCGCCCGAGACGTCCCGACGATCGAGTTCTGACCTCAGCGACCCGCCGGTGCTCGACCGGAAAGCCCGCGTACTCGCGGCGCTCACCGTTACCCTGTGCCGGGTCATGTTCGATCTCATCCGGGCCAATCGCCGCAAGAGCGTCCTTCTCGTCGCAGCGTTCGTCGCCGTCCTCGCCGTCGTCGGCGCCATCGTCGGGGTGTTGGTCGGCTACGGCCTGGTCGGCACGCTGGTCGCGGTGCTCGTCGCCGGGTCCATGGCCTTCGCCTCGTACTGGAAGGCGGACAGAATCGCGCTCGCCGTCAGTAGGGCCCGGCCCGCCGACCCGCAGCAGTACCAGCGCTTGCACAACCTGGTCGAGGGCCTGTGCATCGCCAGCGGCCTGCCGAAGCCCGGTGTCTACATCGTCGAGGATCCGGCGCCGAATGCGTTCGCCACCGGCCGCGACCCCAAGCATGCTGCCGTTGCGGTCACCACCGGTCTGCTCGAGAAGCTGGACCGGGTCGAACTCGAAGGTGTGCTCGCCCACGAACTCTCGCACATCAGGAACTACGACATCCTCGTGTCGACCTTGGCGGTGACGCTGGTCGGGAGCATCGCTCTCATCACCGACACCGCCATCCGGCTGATGTGGTGGAACGGCGGTCGCGTCCCGCGGGACGGCGATCGGTCCGACTCGAACAACCCGCTCGCGCTGGTCGGATTCGCCCTGCTCATCTTTTCACCCATCCTCGCCCGCCTGATGCAAGCCACCATCAGCCGTCAGCGCGAGACGCTGGCCGACGTGAGTGCATGCCAGATGACCCGGTATCCGCCCGGCTTGATCTCGGCGCTCGAGAAGTTGCGAGACGACGTCACGGTCACACATGCAGCCTCGACAGCCACGGCGCACCTCTGGATCGAACAGCCGATGTCGGGCGTCGGTGACAACGGGCGGCTCCGGTCGATCCACCGGATGTTCGACACCCACCCTCCGCTCGACGAGCGGATCGCCCTCTTGAGGGAGTTGTGATGAAGCGCTCATCTCGTAGTCACGGTCGTCGCTCTGCCCGGCCTGTGGCCGGTTTCGTCACGGCCGGAGCACTTGTCGTGCTTGCCGCGTGCAGCGGTGGTGACGACGCGTCACCGGCCACGGTCGTGACGACCACGGCGGCGGCCGCGACGACGGTTGCTCCGACTTCGTCGACGGAGGCGCCGGCAACGACCTCGGTCGACACCGCAGCGCCGACCACCACCGAGGCACCGCTCGGTCCGGTGATGCCGCTGTCGGGTCTGCCGGTCGACGACGAGATCCGGGCGTCGCTCCCTGCGCTGGTGGCGAAGATCGACAACCACCCGTCTGCTCGGCCGCAGTTCGGGCTGAACTCGGCAGACATCGTGTTCGAGGAGAACGTCGAGCAACTCACTCGCTTCGCCGCGGTCTTCCAAGGCGCCGTCGTCGATCGGATCGGCCCGATCCGCTCTGGCCGGACACAAGATGTCGACCTGCTGGGCTCGCTCGCCGGTCCCATGTTCGTCTGGAGCGGCGGGAACCCGAGCGTGACGAAGGCGATCAACGACAGCGACCTCGTCAGCCTCAGCCCGGCCACGACCCGCAGCGTCGGGTTCTTCCGAGAGGAACGGGCCGACGAGAGCAGCGAGCACACCCTGTATGCCCGTGTCACCGAGATGTATGCATCGTTCACGCCGCCGTTCGCGCCGGCGCCCACGTCGCAGTTCGTGTATCGCGCGTCCGGTGAACGTGCGGTCGGGCGTGCCGGTGCGGGCGCCGACCTGGCGATGGACCGGGTGGCGGTCTCGTGGAGATGGGATGCCGGCTCGTCCAGCTATCTCCGTGATCAGGACGGAGAGCCGCATGCCACCGCCGATGGTGGCCAGGTGAATGCCGCCAATGTGATCGTGCTCGAGGTCGAGTACCTGCCGAGCCCGGCCGATGCGCGCAGCCCGGAGGCACAGACCGTGGGGTCCGGGGTGGCTCACGTGCTCACCGATGGCGTGCTCGTGACGGGGACCTGGAGCCGCGCCGACCGGACGGCGACGTTCGAACTTCGGGACGAGTCGGGGTCGCTCATCAAGCTCACGCCGGGACGCACCTGGGTCGAACTCGCTCGGACGGGCAAGTTCAGCCCCGTCGGCTGATCGGTCGACAAGGTCCGCCGTCGACTCGGCGTAGGTCGCCGACCTGCCGATACCATGACCCCATGACCGCGAACGCAGCATCCACCGGGACCTATCGGGTCAAGCGTGGCCTCGCCGAGATGATGAAGGGCGGCGTCATCATGGACGTCGTCACTCCCGGCCAGGCCAAGATCGCCGAGGACGCCGGAGCATGCGCGGTCATGGCGCTCGAGCGGGTTCCCGCAGACATCCGTCGCGACGGCGGCGTGGCCCGCATGAGCGACCCCGAGATGATCGAGGGGATCAAGGCGGCCGTGTCGATCCCGGTGATGGCCAAGGCCCGTATCGGGCACTTCGTCGAGGCCCAGATCCTCGAGGCGCTGGGCGTCGACTACGTCGACGAGAGCGAGGTGCTCACCCCTGCCGACGAGACCCACCACATCGACAAGTTCGCGTTCACCGTGCCGTTCGTGTGCGGGGCCACCAATCTCGGAGAGGCGCTCCGGCGCATCAGCGAGGGTGCGGCCATGATCCGCAGCAAGGGTGAGGCAGGCACGGGCAACATCGTCGAAGCCGTCCGCCACCTGCGCAACATCCTCGGTGACATCAAGCGCATCGGTGCGGCGAACGACTCGGCAGAGCTGTTCCAGTGGGCCAAGGAGCTCCAGGCTCCGTTGCCACTGGTGCAAGAGATCGCCGAGACCGGTCAGCTCCCGGTTCCGTTGTTCTGCGCCGGCGGCATCGCGACGCCGGCCGACGCTGCCCTCGCCATGCAGCTCGGCGCTCAGGCCGTGTTCGTCGGGTCGGGCATCTTCAAGAGCGACGATCCGGCACCGCGGGCCAAGGCGATCGTCGAAGCGACCACGCACTTCAACGACCCGCACATCTTGGCCAAGGTCAGTCGTGGCCTCGGCGCACCCATGACCGGTATCGCCATGGACGAGATCAACCAGCGCTACGCCGAGCGCGGCTGGTGACCAGATGAGCAACTCGTCGGGGGAGCGGCCTCCAGGTGGATCGCGACCAGTATCCGGTGCCGGTCGTCGGCGTGCTCGCCCTGCAGGGTGCATTCGAGGCACATCAGCGCGCGCTGACTGAACTCGGAGCCACGACCCGACAGGTTCGGACTCCGGCAGATCTCGACCGTGTCGATGCCCTGGTGCTGCCGGGCGGTGAGAGCACGACCATGTCGAGGTTGCTGACGACCTCGGGGCTGTTCGATCCGATCTCGACCCGGATCAGCAGCGGGATGCCGGTGTTCGGCACCTGTGCCGGCATGATCCTCGTCGCCAGTGATGTGCTCGACGGTCGGCCCGACCAGCGCAGTTTCGCTGCGGTCGACATCACGGTGCGCCGCAACGGCTACGGCAGGCAGGTCGACAGCTTCGAGCACGACGTCGTCGTCGAAGGCCTCGACGGGACCTTCCACGCGATCTTCATCCGGGCCCCGAAGGTCGAGCGGGTCGGCGACGGCGTCCAGGTGCTCGCGCACCTCGACGGTGTTCCGGTGATGGCCCGACAGGGTTCGATCCTGGTTGCGTCGTTCCACCCCGAGCTCACCTCGGATCCGCGTCTTCATCAGCTCTTCCTCGACCTCGTCGAGGCGTCCTTCCACCAGCCGTCGGCGACGTGACGGTCGTCGTCGCCCGACCCGTCCATCACCCCGACCCGTCCATCACCCCGACC
>JBDKIV010000035.1:0-4095 GCA_039796935.1 Actinomycetota bacterium
ATCCTCACGCCGGCCTCACCGACGGTGGCGTTCACGTTCGGGGCGAAGGGTGACGACCCGCTGGCGATGTACCTGTGCGACCTGTACACGATCCCGAGCAACCTCGCCGGTCATCCGGCGATGAGCGTGCCGTTCGGTTCGGGTGCCGAGGGGCTGCCGGTCGGGGTGCAGGTCTTGGCCGGGACGCTCGACGAACCGACCATGTTCCGGGTGGCTGCGGCGCTCGAACGGGCGGCGTCGACGAACGAGGGACTGGTGCAGTGATGGGCGAAGCGATGAGTGGTGCGGCGACCTCGACGGTGGGCGGGTTCGTCGAGTTCGAGCAGGGATACGAGCTCGTGGTCGGCCTCGAGGTGCATGTCGAGTTGGCCACGGCGACCAAGTTGTTCAGCGCGAGTCCCAACCGGTTCGGCGACGAGCCGAACACGAACATCGATCCGGTCACGTTGGGTCTGCCCGGCGCGCTCCCGGTGCTGAACGAGCATGCGGTCGAGTTGGCGATGCGGATCGGTGCGGCGCTCAACTGCACGATCCAGGCCTGCACGTTCCACCGCAAGAACTACTTCTATCCCGACATGCCGAAGGCGTATCAGATCAGTCAGTACGACCAGCCGCTCAACGTGGACGGGTTCCTCGACCTCCCGGGGGGCGTCCGGATCGGTGTCGAGCGGGCCCATCTCGAAGAGGACACGGGCAAGAGCACGCACGTGGGCGGGTCGGGTGGACGGATCCACGGCAGCGACTATTCGCTGATCGATTTCAACCGGGCCGGTGTGCCACTGGTCGAGATCGTCAGCCGTCCCGACATCCGCACGTCCGAGCAGGCTCGTCAGTACGTCAGCGAGTTGCGGGCGATCCTGGTGTGCATCGGCGCGAGCGACGCGAAGATGGAAGAGGGTTCGATGCGCTGTGATGCCAACGTCAGCGTCCACAAGATCGGCACACCGTTCGGCACCCGGTGCGAGATCAAGAACGTGAACAGCGTTCGGTCGTTGGGTCGGGCGATCGAGTACGAGGCCCGACGGCAGATCGCGATGATCGACGCGGGTGAGGTGGTTCGCCAGGAGACCCGTCACTGGGACGAGAACGACGGCAGGACGCACACGTTGCGCACGAAGGAAGACGCCGACGACTACCGCTACTTCCTCGAGCCCGACCTGGTGCCGCTCGAGCCCTCCCCCGAGTGGATCGAGCGTGTGCGCGAGCACCTGCCGATGCTGCCGAGCGCGCGTCGCACTCGTCTTGCCGAGGCGAGCGGCCTTGCAGCCGACAGCGAAGCCGTGACGGTGGTGGTCGAGCGCGGCCAGGACGACTACGTGCTCGCGGTCGGTCATGTGGGTGGCAATGTCGGCCGCGCCGTCGTGCACGTGAAGGAGGCGTTCGCCGAGCAGGGGGGCGATCCTGCCGTGCCGGCGCCCGATCTGGCGCTGCTGACGCGTCTCGAGGCGAACGGCAAGCTCACCGCCACGCAGGCCAAGGCCGTGTTGGCCGAGTTGATCGCGAACGGCGGTGGCGATGCCGAGGCGATCGCTGCGGCCAAGGGGTTCGAGTCGATGGATTCGGGTTCGCTCGAGTCGCTGGTCGATCAGGCGATCGCTGCCGACCCGGATGCCTGGGCGAAGTTCTGCGCAGGCGAGGGCCGTGCGATGGGTGCGCTCGTCGGTGCGGTGATGAAGGCCAGCCAGGGCAAGGCCGACGGCAAGTTGGTGACGGCGCTGCTGAACCAGCGCAAGGGCTGATCTCGCCCGCACGGTGACATGATTCCGGGGCGGTGTATTCTTTTTCCGGTTTGGTCTGTCTCGCATCGTGATCACGTGACGAGAGCGGGTCATCGATTCACGTGAAAGGCGACTCGACGATGATGGGACGAGGTGGCGCACGAGCGTTGCGCGGATGGATCCTGGTCGGGGTGCTGGGTCTCACGGGCGTGGCGTGCTCGGACGATCTCGAGGTGGCCGAACCGTCGGCGGTCGGCGGGCGTCTGGCGGCTGGCGCCGAGACGTCACCCAACATCGACGAGTTCTGTCGGCCGGGCAGCTTCCCCTGGGTTCGCAACATCACGATCTGCTTCGTGCTCCGCAACGAGACCACGAAGTTCACGGCGCCGGACGTGCTGGGCGGCAAGTTCGCCCTCACGGTGCCCCGGGGCGACTGCGAGAAGCTCAACTCCACCGACATCTGCCAGGAGACGCCGGGGTACTTCGGGTCGATCCGCAGCCAGGACCTCGGCAGCGTCTACGGCAATCGTGTCCTCACACCCGATCCGTTCACCGACATCGGCGCCATCCAGTTCCAGCCCGACGAGATCTGGCAGGGCGTCGATGTCCGCCTGTACGTCGGCAGCAACACACCACCGTTCTCGACCAACCAGGCCATGGCGCAGCCCGAGTTCGAGTCACCGACCGCTGGCGACAATGGCGGCAACTGCAACAACCAGGGCGAGTTCATCGCGTGTGAACTGATCGCGAGTTCCTGGACCACCAAGAACAACCATTCGCGGCCGCAGTATCGCCTGACCACGCGTCCGCTGCGGATTCAGATCAGCAACACGACGAAACACCCGATGATCCTCCAGAGCGGGACGGCCGGTCCGGGCTTGCTGCTCGATCCGGTGGCGCAGGCGAACGTGCAGCTGGTGCAACCGGGCAACGGCACGGCATTCATCGGCGGCTACCGGGCGGTGTCGGGCAGCGGGGCGCAGTCGTACTCCGCGTCGTACTGCCTCGACACGTCGAAGACCGCGGCCGACCTCCCCACCGACCCGGCGGCTGCCCCGCCTGCGTCGTCGCTGGCCGACTGTGTCCGCATCGAGCTGCGCTTCTCGATCGGCTTCGAGAACGGCAAGCCGGTCAACCAGTCGTCGTGCAACATCGTCAACCCGTCGCGCACGGTGGTGTTCAAGTGCAACACCCCAACGCTCGACGCCGACGCGACGCTCGCTACCGCCGTCATCTCCTGACCTTCGCGTCCATTCTCCGATTCCTCCAGTACGGGCGCTGACGAGGCGCTCCGGTCTCACCCAGGAGCCAACACCATGCGCCATCACAGGCTGCGACCGACCCTTGCGGTGGGCATTGCGTTCACGTTGATCGCCACGGCCTGCAGCGACGACCCCGACAGCACCCCGCCGCCGCCGCCGGTGGTGACCGACCAGACGGACGACACCGCCGTCGATCGTGGCGCCGCTGCGCTGAGCGACCCGGTTCAGTTGCCGGCACTCGCCGGTGCGACGGCCACGGGTCCGGCGGTCCCCGTCTACACGGGTGCCGAGGTGACACCGCAGTCGTGGGTGTCGTCGTCGCTCACCCCCACGCTCGTCGTGCCCGGTGCGTCCGGTGCGTGGACGTTCACGCTCGACGACCTGTCCGACGGCGAGTCGGGCTTCGGCCCGTTGGTGTACGCCGAGGCGGGTCCCGAGGCGCGAGTCCCGCTCGAGGCCGGTCTGCAGCAGGGTCGGGTCTACACATGGCGTGCGGAGAGCCCCGGGTCCGACCCGGTCGGCGGGTCGTTCACGGTCGACACCCAACTGTCCGACGCGCAGCAGTTCGACAACGCCGGCGCGATCAGCGTGGCGCTCTCGTCGGGCGAGGCCGGCTTTGCATGGTCGTCGCACACGATGGCAGCGCTGGGCGGGTCGATCGGTTTCGCGCTCCGCTTCGGTGGGAGCAACGTCCCCGAGGTGGGCGTGCCGGTCGGCTGGAACCTCGAGGCGGCGTCGAGCAGCCCGTACGTGCGCCTCGACATCAGCCCCGACGAGACCGTCGCGCTGGTGGCCACCAATGGCATCACCACCAACTACGAGCCCGCCGCCGACGGTGCCTACGTGCCGGTCCAGTTGTCGTCGGACAGCCTCGACACCACGGGCGCTGCGCCGGTCCTCACCCGTAACGGCGACGGGACGTTCGCCGTCACCACCAAGGGCGGTACGACCCGCTTCGCCATCGAGGAGGGCACGTCGTCCGCGTACATCGTGGGAACCGCTGCGACCGACAAGCCCTCGATCGGCCAGTCCTGGTCGGGCGGTCGGCTCCGGTCGCTGTCCGACCCGGTGTCGGGTCGTGAGGTCACCTTCCGGTACGGGGGCGAGACCTGCCC
>JBDKIV010000036.1:0-3375 GCA_039796935.1 Actinomycetota bacterium
TCTGCGCCAGGCGAGGCCCGAAGACGGCGAGTGCCTGTTCGAGGTCGGCCAGGTACATCGGTGCTCCGCCGTAGATGATCGTCTTCAGATTCGACAGATCGGCTGCGACGATCGCCGGGTCACCTGTCAGTCGCTTCACCATTGTCGGCGCAGCGAAGAACGACATGCCCGGCCACCGTTCGATGAGCGAGGCGATCTCTTCGCCGTCGACGCCGCCCGAGTGAGGGATGACGCTCACGGCCCCACGGGCGACGTGCGGCAAGCCGTACAGGCCCGAACCGTGTGAGATCGGCGCTGCATGAAGGATGCTGTCACCGGCGTTCACCGGGTCGATGTCGGCGAAGTAGCTGAGGGTCATCATCAGCAGGTTCCGGTTGGTGAGTGTTGCGCCCTTCGGTCGTCCGGTCGTGCCACTCGTGTAGAACAGCCAGGCAGCATCGTCGGACCGGCGGCTCGTGAGGGCACTCGGTGCGGCACCCGTGAGGCGGGTCCAATCGTCGCTCGGTGCGAGGATCGCCGAGCGGAGTGACGGCACGGTGCCGACCAGCGACGTGACGTCGTCGGCATGGTCGTCGTCGGTCACGACGACGCTTGCCGCGCTGTGCTCGAAGATGTACGCAATTTCGTCCCGGTGGAGTCGCGCGTTCACCGGCACAGCGACCATTCCGGCATGCCAGATCCCGAAGAGCGCCTCGAGGTACTCGGGGCGATTGCGCATCACGATGGCCACACGGTCACCTGGCGCAAGTCCGTAGTCGTCACGCAGGCTCGTTGCGATGCCGGCCGTTCTCGACGCAAAGGTGGCCCAATCGGCGTGGACCTGATCGCCGTCGGCGATTGCTGGGGCGCCGGGCCGGAGTTGGCCGTGGCGTTCCACCCAAACGGCCGGATTCATCGTGCAACCGACGGTTCGTCGACGGACAGAAGTGCTTGGAGGTGACTGTGCACATCGAGAGCGTACCGCTGTGCCGGTATCGGCTTCCGATCCTCGAAACGAGGAGACTGATGTTCAGGAGATCTCTGCGGCGGCTGCGGAGAACTGCGACTGATACAAGGTGAAATAGGCGCCACCGCGGCGCATGAGATCGTGGTGGTCGCCCTGTTCGACGATTCGTCCGTCGTCCATCACCACGATGATGTCGGCATCGCGGATCGTCGAGAGCCGGTGGGCGATCACGAAACTCGTGCGATCCGCTCGAAGGTTCGCCATCGCCTGTTGAATCAGGACCTCGGTTCGAGTGTCGACCGAACTGGTCGCCTCGTCGAGGATCAAGATGGCGGGGTCCGCCAAGAACGCTCGGGCGATGGTGATGAGCTGGCGCTGGCCGGCCGACACGTTGCTGCCCTCGTCGTCGATGACCGTCGCGTACCCATGTGGGAGCGAATGAGCGAACCGGTCGACGTAGGCGGCCTTGGCCGCGGCGAGGACCTGTTGATGGCTCGCATCGGGATTGCCGTAGTGGATGTTCGCTTCGATCGTGTCGCCGAAGAGCCAGGTGTCCTGCAGCACCATTCCGGTGGCCGAACGCAACTCGCTGCGCGACATCGCTGCGATGTCGCGTCCGTCGAGCGTGATCCGCCCCGAGTCGAGGTCGTAGAAGCGCATGAGCAGATTGACCAGCGTGGTCTTGCCCGCACCAGTCGGACCGACGATGGCAACGGTGGTTCCCGGCTCGGCCACGAGCGAGAGGTTCTCGATCAACGGTCGATCGGGCTGATAGCGAAACGACACGTGCTCGAAGACCACTCTGCCCTGCACCGGAATCGATTCCGTTGTCGCAGACGAGGACGTCGAGACGGGTGCGTCGGCCGGCTCCTCGGGCGCGTCGAGGAACTCGAACACCCGCTCGGCCGATGCGATGCCGGACTGGAGGACGTTGACCATGGAGGCCATGTGCGTGAGCGGTTGGTTGAACTGGCGCTGGTACTGGATGAATGCCTGCACATCGCCGAGGCCGATCGACCCCGATGCCACGCGGAGGCCGCCCACGACGGCGATCGCCACATATCCGAGGCTTCCCAGGAACATCATCACGGGCTGCACCGAGCCGGTCAGGAACTGAGCTTCGAACGCAGCCTGGTAGAGCTGTTGGTTGGTGGCGTCGAAGCGCTCGCGAGCGTCGCGCTGGCGACCGAAGGCCTTGACGACCGCATGTCCGGTGAACACTTCTTCGACCTGCGCGTTGAGCGCGCCGGTGTGCCGCCACTGGGCCATGAAGCGGGGCTTCGAGCGTTTGGCGATCTGCGTCATGGTGACGAGTGACAGTGGTACGACCGTCACCGATATCAGACCAAGCACCGGCGAGATGACGAACATCATCACCAGGACGCCGATGATCGTCAGGGCCGACGTCAGAAGCTGGCTGACCGTCTGTTGCAGGCTCTGGGCGACGTTGTCGATGTCATTGGTCACCCGGCTCAGCAGGTCGCCCCGCGGTTGTCGATCGACATGGGCGAGCGGCAGGCGGTGGAGCTTCGCTTCCGCGTCGTTGCGGAGTCGATTCATCGCTCTCTGGACGACGCCGGCCAAGAGGTACGCCTGGAGGTACGAGAGCGCGAACGATGCGGTGTAGAGCGCCAACGCGAACAGGAGGGTGTTGCGGAGTCGATCGAAATCGATGCCACCCGGTCCCGATCTGCCGGTGAGCCCGTCGAAGACGATGTCGGTCGCCCGCCCGAGGATCTTCGGGCCGACGACCACCATCGCCACACTCGTCACAGCGAGGAGCAGGATGATCCCGACGCCCAACCACTCCGGGCGTAGGCGCCGTGAGAGGCGACCGGCCGTTGCTCCGAAGTCTTTCGAGCGTTCGGTCGGCACACCGACGCTGTGGAACCGGCTGCGTGCGTCGGCGGCCGGCGGCGCCGGAGTAGGTGCGTCCGTGCTCTTCCCGGTGTCATCGCTGCTTTCGTGGCTCATGCCGCCTCCTCGGCCCGACGCTGCGACGCCACGATCTCGGCGTAGGTGGGGCACGTGGCGACGAGGTCGTCGTGCGAGCCTCGACCGACGATGCGACCGTCCTCGAGCACCACGATCTGGTCGGCCTCTTGGATCGTTGCGACACGCTGCCCGACCAGCAGCACCACTGCGTCGGCAGTCTCCGGCGCGAGCGCGGCGCGAAGCCGGGCGTCGGTCACCACATCGAGCGCAGAGAACGAGTCGTCGAAGAGATAGACGTCGGGACGTCGAACGAGAGCTCGGGCAATGGCGAGCCGCTGTCGCTGGCCGCCCGAGACGTTGGCGCCGCCCTGCGCGATCGTCGCCTCGAGACCCCCTGGCATCGCTCGCACGAAGTCGGCCGCCTGAGCCACGGTGAGCGCGTGCCACAGCTCGTCGTCGGTGGCCTCCGCTTTGCCATAGCGGAGGTTGCTCGC
>JBDKIV010000037.1:0-7309 GCA_039796935.1 Actinomycetota bacterium
CCATGAGTGCTTCGGCACCGCCCGCCAACTCGACATAGCGCCGTCCTGCCTCGACCGGCGGGTACTGCTGCAGGTGCACCGGGTTGCCGTCGTACCAGCTGAGGTAGCGCTGGTACACGGCTTTCACATTGTGGCCGAGGTGCCCGTAGTAGCCGACGGTGTGAGACTCGGCGGAGAACTCGGGTGGCACCTCGAGGTGCTCGGCGATCTCGCTCGCAACGAGACCCTGGTTGGCGAGCCGGAGGGTCTGATCGTGCATCCAGCGATAGAGGTCGCGCTGCAGTGTCAGGTAGGCCCGCACATCGTCTCGTCCCCAACGGGGCCAGTGATGCGACGCGAACACCAGATCGGTGTGATCGGCGAAGAGGTCGATCGCTTCGCCGATGTACTTCGACCACGACAGCGCGTCGCGGGCCTGGGCGCCGCGGATGGGAACGAGGTTGTGCATGTTGTGGGTGCAGTTCTCGGCCGTGCACAACCACCCGCGGTCCGGGAAGAAGAAGTTCATCTCGGCCGGCGCCTCTGCCTCGGGCGTCAACTGGAAGACGATCCGCACGCCGTCGACGACGAGTTCCTGACCCGTGTGGGTGATGTCCTCGGTCGGGGCGATCAGGCCGGCCATGGCGGTCGGCGTCGCCTTGCCGAGCCCACAATCGATGTGACCGCGCGGGCCGGGCGGCAGCAGCGGCCCGAACTGGTACTGCGCGCGGCGCATCATCGCGTTCCCGGCAAGCAGGTTCTCGGCCACCGCTTCGCGCATGAAGTGTTCCGGGGCGATCACCCGGCACCGTCCCGCGTCGACATCGGCCTGGGTGGTCACACCGTTGACTCCGCCGAAGTGATCGAGGTGCGAATGGGTGTAGATCACCGCCGTCACGGGCCGTTCACCGAGGTGTGCGTTCGCCATCGCCAGGCAGTCGCGCGCGCATGCCGTCGCAGTCAGCGGGTCGATCACGATCCAGCCGGTGTCACCCGCGATGAAGGTGATGTTGGAGATGTCGTATCCACGTGCCTGCCAGATGCCCGGTGCCACCTCGAACAGGCCGTGGATGCTGTTGAGCTTGGCCTGGCGCCACAGGCTCGGGTGGACGGTGTCGGGACACGGGTCGTCGACGGCGATGAAGTTCGGCCGGGAGACATCCCATGCCGGGCCGAACTCGCCCTGGATGACTCCGGTCGGGTGTGTGGCGATCAGGCCGCGGCGAGCCCGATCGAAGTCGGCCGGGTCGAAGTCGAGTGAGGTGTCAGGCACCACGTCAGTATCACAGATGCGATCGCCGTCGGCGACGGCGCCACACGATCGGGTGTCTCAGCCGACCACGCGTGCATCGGCGAGGTCGAGGACCTGGTCGATGATCGCCAGGCCCTGATGCACTTCGTCGACCGGCGTGGTGCAGGGCGGCACGACGTGCATCCGGTTGAAATGCGTGAACGGCCAGAGTCCGGCTGCCTTGCAGGCGCCGACCAGTTCGGTCATCGGTGCCGCATCGGCACCGGTGGCGTTGAACGGCACGAGCGGCTCGCGGGTCTCGCGGTTGCGTACCAGTTCGATGGCCCAGAACACGCCGAGGCCGCGAACGTCACCGACGCTCGGGTGCTTGTCCTTGAGCTTGGCGAGCTCCGGGCCGATCACGTCGTCGCCGAGCATGCGGGCATGCTCGATGATGCCCTCCTCTTTGAAGATGTTGATGCTGGCAACCGCCGATGCGCACGCGAGCGGGTGACCGGAGTAGGTGAGGCCACCCGGGTAAGCGCGGTCGCGGAAACTGTCGGCCACGTGTCGGCCGATGACGACCCCCCCGAGTGGCAGGTACCCGCTGTTGACACCCTTCGCGAAGCAGACGAGGTCGGGACGAACACCGAACTTCTGGAAGGCGAACCACTCGCCGCACCGACCGAAGCCGGCCATCACCTCGTCGCAGATGAGCATGATGCCGTGACGGTCGCACAGCTCGCGCACACCCTGCAGGTACCCCGGCGGGGGTACGAGGATGCCATTGGTCCCGACGACGGTCTCGAGCGCGATCGCCGCCACCGTGTGGGGACCCTCGACCATCAGCACGTCCGCCAGGTGCGACAGCGCCCGCTCGGTCTCTTCTTCGTCGGTCGAGGAGTGGAACGCGCTGCGGTACGGGTACGGACCCCAGAACTTCACAGCGCCCGGGATACCCGGCTCGCTCGGCCAACGGCGCGGATCGCCGGTGAGCGTGATGGCGCCGGCGGTGGCGCCGTGGTAGCTGCGATACGTGGTGAGGACCTTGTGCCGACCGGTGTGGAGCCGGGCCATCCGGATCGCGTTCTCGGCCGCTTCGGCGCCACCGTTGGTGAAGAAGACCATGTCGAGGCCGTAGTCGTTGCCGTCGTTCGCCACTTCGCTGATGAGGCGAGCGGCCTCGCTGCGGGCCTCGTTGGCATGGAACGGAGCGATCGTGCAGAGCTTGCCGGCCGCTTCTTGGATGGCTGCCACGAGCTTCGGGTGCTGGTGGCCGATGTTGACGTTGACGAGTTGGCTCGAGAAGTCGAGGTACCGAGTGCCCGCATCGTCCCAGATCCAGCTTCCTTCTGCCCCGGCGATGACGACCGGGTTGAGCGCTGCCTGAGCGCTCCAGGAGTGAAAGACGTGGGCGCGATCGAGGGCGAAGGTGTCCGAGCTCATGGGCGAATGGTATTCGACACAGCACGGGGCGTACAGAGTGTGTTCTGTTCCCGTACAAAGATCCACGGGTCGATGGTGCGCTAGCTTCCGGCCATGGGAGAGATGACGACCTTTGCATCGAACGGCCACACGTGCGACGGCTACCTCGCCGGCGACGGTCCTGGCGTGATCGTGATCCAGGAGTGGTGGGGTCTCGTGCCGCACATCATCGACGTCGCCGATCGCTTCGCCGCAGCGGGATTCACGGCGCTCGCGCCAGATCTGTATCACGGCCAGTCGTCGAGCGAGCCCGATGGGGCCGGCAAGCTCATGATGGGCCTCAACCTCGAGCGTGCCGCCAAGGACCTCTCTGGCGCCATCGCTCACCTCCAGCAGGTGACCGGACGTGAACGTGTCGGTGTCGTCGGGTACTGCATGGGTGGCGGACTGGCCCTCGTCCTGGCCAGCCTGCGGCCGGACGCCGTTGCAGCCGCGGCGCCGTACTACGGCGTCATCCCGTGGGCCTCGGCGCAGCCGGACTGGTCGGCCATCGCCGCGAAGGTCGTGGGCGAGTACGCCGAGAACGACGCCATGGCAGCGCCCGAAGCAGTTCGTTCGCTCGAGTCCACGCTGCGCGGGCTGGGCAAGGACGCCACCCTGCACATCCATCCCGGAACCGACCATGCGTTCTTCAACGACGCCCGGCCCGAGGTCTACGACGCCGCCGCAGCGGCCGTGGCATTCGCCCGCACGATCGACCTGTTCCGCACGACGCTCTGACGAGCGGGGGCGGTCGCGTCAGAGACTCTGCACGAGTTCGTCGACCGGCGTGAGGATCCCCGTGTAGAACGGTCCGAACTCGCCGTAGAGCGCCGAGGCCTGATCGAAGCGCATCGTGTAGACGACCTCCTTGAGATCGTCGGGACCGGCGCCGAACAGGGTGACACCCCACTCGTAGTCGTCGAGGCCGGCAGATCCCGTGACGTACTGGACGATCCGCCCAGCGAACTTCCGGCCACTGTGGCCGTGTTCGGACATCAGCTCGCGACGATCGTCGAAGGGGAGTGTGAACCAGTTGGCGTGCCCCTCACGCTTCTTGCTCATCGGGTAGAAGCACCATGCAGCCAGCGCGCCACCCTGGGGCGGGATGGTCGGGTACAGGCGGGCGTTGGTGGCCTCGGCCGGCATCCCGGCCGCATACTCGCTCACCTCGGTGAGGCTGACGTAGCTGTCGACCACGTCGAGACCGGCGCGCTGCACAGCCGTCTGCAGCGCACGAAGCCCGCGGAGATCCTGGTCGATCGCCATGACGGCCATGTCGGCCTTGTGGCCGAGGATCGCAATGGTGCAGACCTGGGTGCCGGCACCCTCGGCCTGACGCACGGCGGCGACCACGGCTTCGGGGTCGAACAACGGCGTCGGCTTGCAGAACAGGTGAAGGACACCGAGTCCCTGAACGGGGGTGAGGGGCTGGCTCATGCGCTCAGGCTACGCGTCGGAACGGGCATCGTCACCGGCGCCGTGACCGGCTGCTGGCCTGGCTGCTGGCCCGGCTGCTGGCCCGGTCAGCGACCCCCACCGCGGGTCGTCGCCGATCCGCTCGGGCGAATACACGTTCAGCCGGTGCTCGCGGACGAATCCGGCGAGACGAAGGCCCGCCCGGCGCGCGGTCTGAACCGCCAGGCTGGTCGGTGCGCTCACCGCCACGAGCGTCGAGAAGCCGGCAGCCCACGCCTTCTGGACGAGCTCGAAACTCGCCCGTCCGCTGACGAACAGCCCGAGCCCGGCCGCCGGCAGGTGCCCATCGAGCAGCATGCGACCGACCACCTTGTCGACGGCGTTGTGCCGCCCGACGTCTTCGCGGATCACGAGCGGTTCACCGCTCGCATCGAATGCGGCCGCAGCGTGCACGGCACCCGTCGACGTGAACAGACCCTGCGCCGACGCGACCCGGCCCGGAACCGAGGCGAGCACGTCGAGCGCGATCGGAGGAGTGTCGGGGAGCGGTTCGAGGCGAGCGCACAGCTCGTCGATCGAGTCGTTGCCGCACAGCCCGCAACTCGACGTGGTGTTGCCGAGCCGCGGGCGCGGGGTCGGGGCCACACCTCCGGTCTCGACCGTGACGACGTTGAACGCCGTGTCGACGGCGGCGCCGGTGCCGCAGTACCTGACACCGGTGACCCGCGCCCCGCCGAGCAGACCGTCGGAGAAGCAGAAGCCGACGGCGAGTTCGTAGTCGTGGCCGGGTGTCCGCATGGTCGTGGCCACGAGCTCGCCGTCGAGTTGGATGCTCATCGGCTCTTCGACGATCAGGTCGTCGGGGCGTCGCCTCGCACCGCTCGCGTCGACCGTCGTCACGAGGACGTTGTCGCTCTTGCGCCGTGCCGTCACGGGGTCCGACGGTAGCGGCGTTGCCGGGTCGGCGCCATCCGAAGCTCGCGCTGCGTCGGACGGCACGATCTACACTCCCACGGGTGGCGGATGTGGACGTCCTCATCGTCGAAGATGCCCCTGAATGCTCGACATTGGTGTCGGCGGTGCTGCGTCAGGCCGGACATCGTGTGCGAGCGGTGTCGTCGATCGGCGAGGCGATGGAGTTGCTGAGTGCCTTCGACCCCGATGTCGTGATCCTCGACCTCACCCTTCCCGACGGGGATGGTCTCGACCTCTGCTCGACGATCCGTCGAGTGTCGAGCGCCTACATCGTCGTGCTCTCGGGCCGCGACGACGAGGTCGACAAGCTGCTCGGCTTTCGGCTCGGTGCCGACGACTATGTCACCAAGCCGTTCTCGCCGCGCGAGCTCGGAGCGCGGGTCGATGCGATGCTCCGCCGACCGCGATCGGCCCCCACCGACCAGGTCGAGCGTCGCGTCGGGGACCTGGTCATCGGCGTGTCGGCGCGCGAGGTGCTCGTGGCCGGTGAGCGCGTCGAACTCACGCGCATCGAGTTCGACCTGCTCGACACGTTCGCGGCGAACCCGAAGCTCGTGTTCACGCGGGGCCAGCTGATGGAGCGGGTGTGGCGACCGGATTGGGACGCGGACGAACACGTGGTCGACGTCCACGTGGCCAACCTGCGCAAGAAGATCGATCGGCCCGGACAGCCGAGCCGTGTCCGAACGGTTCGTGGTGTGGGGTACGGCCTCGCCATCTGAGCTGACGCCCGGGGTGCCACCGACAATCATCCGGTGCTCGACGACGCCCACCGCACGAGCGCATCACGCGCCGCCGCGGCGGTGGCCCTGAGCCCAGCCTCGTCGAGCTCGCCCCGAGCGAAGGCGCTGCAGCTCGTCGGCAGCGCGCCCACTCCGAGCAGCTCGGACCCGGCCGTCAGCGTGTGGACGAGCCGACGGACCGCCTCGCCGTCACCGATCCGCACGGCGCCGACGATGCCGTCGACCCGCCGATCGAGTTCGCCGAGGTACACCTCGACGACCTCGACGACGACGGACCGGTCGCCGAGTTCGTCGGCCAACCGGTCGAGAACCGGGCCGGGGCCGTTCACCTCGACGACCTGCGCGTGGCGTTGCGACATCCGGCTCGCATCGCGATCGACGGCTCGTCGGATCGCCGTCGACAACTGCACGAGGCTCACGGGCTTCAGGAGGTGTTCGTCCATGCCTGCGGCCAGGCTGCGCCCGCGGTCGGCAGCCGAAGCATCGGCCGAGATGCCGATGATCGGGATCCTCCGGCCCGTCGCCTGCTCGTCGGACCTGATTCGCCGTGCTGCCTCGGTGCCCTTGATGCCGGGTAGGTGATGATCCATCAGCACGACGTCGACAGGCAGGCCCTCGGCGGCTCGCTGCGCGACGAGTTCGACTCCCTCCTCGCCGGTGCCGACGATGTGGTACGACGCCCCGAGCGACCGAAGCTGGGCTTCGGCGACCTGCTGGTTGACCGGATCGTCCTCGATGACGACGACATCGATCCCGGACAACATGACGGGTCTTGCGATCCGGCCACGGCCCGGATCGTCGTCCGGCGCCTCCGAGAAGGGTGCTGGAGGTAGCTCGACGGTGAACGTCGAGCCGGCGCCGAGGGCCGACGACACCGAGACGGACCCGCCCAACATCGTGACGATCCGCTCGACGATCGACAGTCCGAGCCCGGCGCCGGCGGCACGGCCTGCGTTCGCCGACGACCGGAACGGCTCGAAGATCATGGTCTGCTCGTCGGCGGCGATGCCCGGCCCAGTATCGGTCACCTCGAGCACGAGCTGTCGTCCCGGCTCGACTCGCACGGTCACGTCGACACTGCCCCGGTCGGTGAACTTGACCGCATTCCCGACGAGATTGGTGAGGACCTGACGGAACCGCACAGGGTCGGTACGCACGAGTGGAGGGAGGTCGTCGTCGACGGTGCTGCGCACCACCACGCCGCTGGCTGCGTCGAGCGACGCCACCGAGACCACGTCATCGACGATCGCCCGAAGGTCGACGTCATCGAGTTCGACCCGCATCGATCCGAGCTCGATCCTGCTCGAGGTGAGCAGATCGTCGACGACCCGAGTGAGCGCGCGGAGCTGCCGGTCGAGGGTGCGGGCGAGCTGACGAGACTCTTCGGTGAGAGGGCCGGCGTTGAGCAGCTCGGAGATCCCCTGTACGGCATGCAGCGGATTGCGGAGCTCGTGGCTGACGGTGGCGATCATGCGCGAGCGCAACTCGGCCTCGGCCA
>JBDKIV010000038.1:0-4029 GCA_039796935.1 Actinomycetota bacterium
AGCCCTCCTCGGTACAACAGGTTGGCTCGCGCCTGCTCGGAGTCGCCCAGGATGTTCGAGCGCTCGAGCAGGTAACCGCGCAGTGCTTCGGTGAAGTAGGTCGGGCGGGCGTCGAAGCGCGGGATCGACTGCAGGCGCTCGGGGATCTCCCACTCCTCGGCGAGCGCATCGCCGTCGACCGCGTCGACCATGCCGACGTCGACGAGCCGATCGACGACCTGGCGGAAACGCGCACGAGACCGTTCGGGACGCCGGATCGGGTCGTAGCCCGACGGCGACCGGATGAGTCCTGCCAGGAAGGCGCCCTCGACCATGTCGAGCTCACCGACGCTCTTGCCGAAGTACACCTCTGCAGCAGCCTGCAGGCCGTAGGCATTGTTCCCGAAGAAGATCGTGTTGATGTACCGCTCGAGAATCTCGTCCTTGTCGAGTTCCTTCTCGAGCATCAGCGCGTAGTGGACCTGCAACAGCTTGTAGCGACCATCCCGCTCGAGGCCTGCCAGGAAGTCGTTCTTCACCACCTGCTGCGTGATCGTCGAAGCGCCCTGGCGCGGTGCATCACTCGAGAAGTTGGACAGCGTTGCCCGGACGAGGCTGCGAACGTTCACGCCCTTGTGCGAGTAGAACGCCTGGTCCTCGACGGCGAGTATCGCGTCGATCACCGGACGAGGCACCTGCGCCAGCGAGATCGGCTGACTGTTCTCGCGCTCGAACACGGCCAGCACACCGCCGGCGATGTCGTAGACGTAGGTGCGTTGCGAGAGCGGCTCGAAACCCGGAAGAACGACCGGGAGCTCTTCGTGGGCATTGGCGACGAGCCACAGCCGGGGCGCCACGGCAGTCAGCACTGCGGTGAGCATCAGCGCTCCGGCGACGACGACCGCCACGAGGCGAAGGATCCAGGCAACCGGTCGCATGTACGGCAAACGCTAGTGGCGGGCGGCGCAGCGCCGCCGTCACCCGGGTGGCGCAGCGTCGCCCGGTGCCGGACTCGACACGATGCGACGGGTACGGTGGCCTCATGACCCATCCCCGCCCTTTCCGTTTCGGCGTGCAGGCATCCACGGCGCCCGATCGCTCGACCTGGGTCGAACTGGCCCGCCGGTGCGAGACACTCGGCTACTCGACGCTCACCATGCCCGACCATTTCACCGATCAACTGGCCCCCGTCCCGGCACTCATGACCGCAGCCGACGCCACGACCACCTTGCGTGTCGGAGCACTCGTGTGGGACAACGACTACAAGCACCCGCTCGTGCTCGCCAAGGAACTGGCGACGATGGACCTGCTGTCGGACGGCCGACTCGAGATCGGCCTCGGGGCGGGCTGGATGCGAACCGACTACGAGCAGGCGGGCATGCCCTACGACCGGCCGGGAGTACGCGTCGACCGGTTCGAGGAGGGCCTCGCCATCATCAAGGGTCTGATGGGGCCGGACGCGTTCTCGTTCACGGGCGAGCACTACACCATCACCGAGCACGTCGGAACGCCGAAGCCCCCCCAGCGACCGCACCCGCCGATCCTCATCGGCGGCGGAGGCAAGCGAGTGCTCAGCATCGCGGCACGCGAGGCAGACATCGTCGGGATCAATGCCTCACTGCACGCCGGCGAGGTCGGGCCGGACGCGTTCGAGACGATGACCGCCGAATCGGTCGACGACAAGCTCGCCCTCGTGAAGGCGGCTGCTGGCACCCGCTACCAGGACATCGAGATGAACGTTCGTGCCTTCATGGTCAACGTCACCGACGACCGCGCCGGAGCGGTCTCGTTCATCGCCCAACTGCTGCACGTCGAACCCCAGATGGTCGAGCAGACACCGTTTGCACTGCTCGGCTCGGCATCGTCGATCATCGACCAACTGCTCGAGCGGCGTGAACGCTGGGACTTCTCGTACGTGATCGTGGGCGCCGAAGACGTCGAGTCATTCGCCCCGGTCGTGGCCGAGCTAGCCGGCCGCTGACGTCACGTTCAGACGGCGCGGACCTTGAGGGCCTCGTCGCCCTTGCGGCCCTGGCCGATCTCGAACTCGACGTGCTGACCCTCTTCGAGCGAGCGGTAACCCGATCCCTCGATGTTCGAGAAGTGCACGAAGACGTCGGGACCGTCCTCACGAGAGATGAATCCGTAGCCCTTCTGTGCGTTGAAGAACTTGACGGTGCCGGTGGCCATGGCGACGTCTCCTGCTTTCTGGCCGACGACCGCCGCCGACCTGTTGCGAGCACCTTAGCGAACTTGCGAACGTCCTGCTCAGCCGACATTCATGTACGTCTCGGACGATTTTCGAGCCTGGAGGTCGCCGGCGGCCAATAGCGTCGTGTCGATCATGCCCACGATCTGCCGTCGCCTGACCACGTGCGCCATCGTGATCCTCGCTGCGTGCGCGTCTGCCCTCGCATCGATCGACGAGCCAGCGGGCGCTTCGGCCGGGTCGACGGCGATCTCGTCTGCTCCTCCAGGCCCTGCCGGGACCGGCGCGATCGTCAGCGTCGCCGACGGCCGGGCCCTCGCGACGGTCCGAGACCGGCTCGGCGCTGTCGGCATCCACCCCGTCAGGGTCATCGCTGCACCGATCAACGCCATCGTGACCGCCGAACCCGTCGACGAAGTCCGCTCGACGTTGCGCCGGTCCGTGCCGGTCGACGGGTCCCTCGCCGGCATCGGGATCGTGTCGATCGCCCCGAACGACATCGTCTCGAGTGCCGTCGACCAGGTCGATCCCCCCTCGTGGGGCCTCGACCGGATCGACGACCGGGCACTGCCGCTCGACCGCAGCTTCGTCTACGACGACACCGCTGCCGGCGGTACCGGAGCCGGTGTGACCGTGTACGTGATCGACTCGGGCATCCGCCGGACCCATACCGAGTTCGTGGGTCGGGTCGGGGTCGGGTACGACGCGACCGGGACCACGACCGACGACTGCGAGGGTCACGGCACCCATGTCGCGGGCACCATCGCCGGCAGGTCCGTGGGCGTCGCCCGATCGGTCACCGTCGTGCCGATCAAGATCCTCGGCTGCACTGGGTTCGGTACCACCGACGACGTCCTCGAGGCGATCGGCGAGATCATCCGGACCCACCCGGCAGGCACCCCGGCCGTCGCCAACATGAGCCTGGGTGGACCGGCCAACGCGCCGATCGACGCCGCGGTCGACGCCATGGTCGATGCCGGGATCACCGTCGTCGCTGCAGCCGGCAACGACAGCGGCGACGCCTGTGCCTTCAGCCCGGCCCGGGCACCACGGGCGATCACCGTGGCGGCGACCGATCGGTCCGACCGACTGGCGGCGTACTCGAACACGGGGACGTGCGTCGACCTGCTCGCCCCGGGCACCGGGATCGTGTCTGCGGGCGTCGCCGGCGACAGCGCCTACAGCAGTCGGGACGGTACCTCGATGGCTGCCCCGCACGTCACCGGCGCCGCCGCCAGGTATCTGGCCGCGAACCCCACGGCGACACCGGCCCAGGTGACCGCAGCGCTGATCTCGCTCGCAACCGTCGGCGCCATCGACGAACCCGTCGGCACCCCCGACCGGTTGGTCCACACCGGCGACCCCGGTACTGCGCAGACCGTTGCCTCGGTGACCGTGCGCCGAACGGGCACCGGCGACGGCACCGTCACCGCCGGGACCGCCATCTCGTGCGGCACCACCTGCCACACCTCGCTCGCCGTCGGCGCTTCGCTGACGCTGTCCGCCACACCACGACGCGGCTCGGTCTTCCTGGGCTGGAGCGGCGCGTGCGCGGGCACCACCCCCATCTGCACGCTCGCCCCGAGCGGTGCGGCCTCGGTGACGGCCGAGTTCGACTCCGGTCCGTCGGCCGGGATGTTCACCGCCGTCAACCCGGCACGACTCCTCGAAACACGCCGCTCCCCCGACACCGCCACCATCGACGGCAACTACTACGGAGCCGGACGACTACCAGCCGGCACCACCACACGACTCGACATCACCGGCCGCGCCAACATCCCCGACAACGCAGCAGCCGTCACCCTCAACATCACCGCCATCAACCCCACACAACCCGGCTT
>JBDKIV010000039.1:0-28110 GCA_039796935.1 Actinomycetota bacterium
CACGCTCATCGCCGGATGACCGGCGAGGTTGCTGGGGATCGTGTACAGGTCGCACAGGTACATCGCCAACGGATCGTCACCCTTGGCCCCGAACGGGAACGCCACCGTCGGCGACGCCGGGGTGAGGATCACCGACGCCTGTTGATACGCACGGGCGAAATCGTCATGGATGAGGCGACGAACCTTCAGGGCCCGCCCGTAATAGGCGTCGTAGTAGCCGGCACTCAATGCATAGGTGCCGAGCATGATCCGCCGCTTCACCTCGGGGCCGAAACCCGCCTCGCGAGTCGCCTTGTACATGGCATTCGTGTCGGCAGCTTCGACCCGCATCCCGAATCGGACACCGTCGAAGCGAGCCAGGTTGCTGCTCGCCTCGGCCGGAGCGATCAGGTAGTAGGCCGTGAGGGCATACCGAAACGCCGGGATCTGCACGTCGACGATCGTCGCACCCGCTTCGCGGAGCGCATCGAAGGCCGCCTCCATCCGCTCCAACACGTCGGGATCGGCGCCATCGGGCAGGTCCGAGATACGCCCGACACGCAATCCCTCGACACCGCGGTCGAGGCAGTCGACCAGCGACGGCTGCTCGGCGGGGATCGAGGTCGAGTCCATCGGATCGTGCCCACCGATCACATCGAGCAGCAGGGCCGCATCGTGCACCGTCGTGGTGAACGGACCGACCTGATCGAGCGAACTCGCGAACGCGATCAAGCCGTACCGGCTGACATAGCCGTAGGTCGGCTTCACACCCACCACACCGCACAACGCGGCTGGCTGACGGATCGAGCCGCCGGTGTCGCTGCCGATGGCCACCGGGGCGAAACCCGCCGCCACCGCTGCGGCGCTGCCACCACTCGAACCGCCGGGAACGCGGCTGGTGTCGTGCGGGTTGCGGGTCGGGCCGAACGCGCTGTTCTCGGTGCTCGAACCCATCGCGAACTCGTCGAGATTCGTCTTGCCGA
The DNA here is from genome assembly GCA_039796935.1 of Actinomycetota bacterium. GTDB lineage: Bacteria > Actinomycetota > Acidimicrobiia > Acidimicrobiales > Ilumatobacteraceae > VFMC01. The sequence continues at coordinate 963 of JBDKIV010000039.1, forward strand.
CCATGATCGCCCCGGCAGCAGCCAGACGCTGCACGACCGTTGCGTCGTACGGGGGCTTCCAGCCAGCGAGGATCTTCGACGAGCACGTCGTGGGAATGCCCCGCGTGCACATGTTGTCCTTCATCGCCACCGGCACACCGGCCAACGGACCCGGGTCGTCGCCAGCTGCCACCGCGGCATCGACCGCTGCGGCGGCCGACCGCGCCTGCTCGGCCAACACCAGGTTGAACGCGTGGATCTCGGCCTCGCGAGCATCGATCCGGGCAAGGTGGTCGTCGACCACCTCCACCGCCGAGATCGAACCTGCCCGAACCGACGCAGCGATCGACGCTGCGGTCTGCGGGGCGCTCACGAGTCGAGCCCGATGATCGGCGGGACACGGAAGCGGCCATCCTCGGCCACCGGGGCAGCCGCCAGCACCTCGTCGCGATCGAGGCCCGGCACCACCACATCGGGCCGGAACACGTTGCGCAACGGATACGGCTGCGTCATCGGCAACACGTGCGAGAGATCGAGCGCATCCATGTCGGCGAAGTGCTCGAGCATGCCGTCGAGTTCTGCGGTCAAGCGCGAGATCTCGTCGGCATGCAGATCGAGCCGGGCGAGGTTGGCCACCTTCACGACATCGGCGGGGGAAATCCGGTCAGACACAGCACCGATGCTACGGGCTGCACCCGACTGCGTGCCCGTCCGGGCGCTGCTGCCCCTCACCCACCTCGACGGTCACGGCGCACCAGATACCGACCGGTCGGGCCGATCACCAGGACGAGCAACGACACCATCGACACGACGAACAGCACCAGCGACACGACCCCCGATGCGGCGACCGACCAGGTGACCACCACCGGGGGCTCGCTCTTGCCCGCCGCGAACAACGCCAGACCGTTGCCGACCAGACCGGCCACCGCAGCCGCGACCGCCAGACGCGGCGACGCCATCCACAGTGCGTTCGCGCGGCGCTCCTCGGCAGCCCACCGATCGAGGCCGGCACCCACCAGCCGCGGCACGGTGACCAGCCACGACACCAGGAACACGTTGTCGATCCACAGGGCGGCTCGTGCATCCGATCGGCCCGCCCGCACCACGGCGTCGACGAACCGGTCGGGTGACCCGGCGAAGGAGAGCTGCGGATGGAACAGCACGAACGGCGACGTCGCGACGACGACCCCGAACGCGCATGCGGGCACCAGCAGCAGCCATGCCCATGCGCGACTCCGCACCCTTCACCCTCCCTCTGCGACCGACGCCGACCACGAGGTCGGCGTCCGCAGCCTACGACCGCTCTTCGGGCGTCACCCGAGTTGCGTGAAGCACCAGGGCCGACTCGGGATGCATCGACGGGAGCTGCAGACCATGAGCAGCCAGCTGGCGGCCGGTCATCACGATCCCGTCGTTCAGCCAGGCCGGCTGACGGCGGGCCGGGCCCCGAACCGCACCGAACGGGGCCACCCGCCCGATCCGGTAGGCCGACTCGGGTTCGAGGCCGGGCAGTCGCAGCGGTGCCGGTGTCAGCGACCCTGCCGTCCTCAGCTGTGCAACGGCCACCAGCGCCTCGCTGCGATCCGCCGCGTACACACCACCCGCCCACGACTCCGGGTGTTCGACATCGTCGCCGTGCGGGTCGAATCGCACCACGTCCCCAGAGTGGAGCAGCGGCCGAAACCGCTGATGCAGAGCGATCCAGTCGCGCAGCCTCGCCAACTCGGCATCGTCGAGGTCGAGAATGTCCCACTCGATCCCCAGGTGTCCGACCAGCGCCGTCGCCGCACGGAACGACAACCGATGCGTGCGACCGGTCGTGTGCGCAGTCGGCGGGCCGATGTGCGCGCCCAACAACTCGGGCGGAACGAGCATCGACGCCCCACGCTGGATCGTCTGACGCTCGAGCGCATCGTTGCAGTCGCTCGTCCACACCCGCTGGGTGCGCCGAAGGATCTCGAGGTCGATCCGTCCGCCCCCGCTCGAGCAGCTCTCGATCTCGACCGTGGGATGACGTCGACGCAGTTCGTCGAGCAACCGGTACAAGGCGATCGTCTGGGCGTGGGTACCCGCCGCACCGTCGGCGCCGGTGGCCTGCACATGATCACGATTCATGTCCCACTTGACGAAACCGATGTGATGGTCGCGAAGCAGCGCATCGAGGTGCGTCAGCACGTGCTCGTACGCCTCTCGTCGTGCGAGGTCGAGCACCAGCTGGTGACGGCCCGTGACCGGCTCGTAGCCGGGCGCTGCCAGCACCCAGTCGGGATGGGCCCGGTACAGGTCGCTGTCGGGGTTCACCATCTCGGGCTCGACCCAGATCCCGAACTCCATACCCGTCGAGCGGACATGGTCGATCAGCGGCCCCAGACCGTCGGGGTACACCTGCGGCGAAACGGTCCAGTCGCCAAGGCCACGACGGTCGTCGCGGCGCGCCCCGAACCAACCGTCGTCGAGCACGAACCGTTCGACCCCGATCGATGCCGCTGCCGTGGCGAGACGGCGCAGGCGATCGAGGTCGTGATCGAAGTAGACCGCCTCCCAGGTGTTGATCAACACCGGGCGAGGGCCGCGCGGGTGCGACGGCCGGGCACGCAGGTACCGGTGGAATCCCCAGCTCGCCGGCGTGGCGCCAGCCGACGCGTACGTGGCCACCACCTCGGGAGTGGTGTAGCTCGCCCCCGGCTCGAGCGCGAGCTCGCCGGGCTGCAGCAGCTCGCCCATCTGCACACATCGGCGGCCATCGGGCAGCCGGTCGAGCAGGGTCGTGTGGTTGCCGCTCCACGCAAGGTGCGCCCCCCACACCTCGCCCCGCCACTCACCGAAGCCGACCTCGCCAGCGAACACGAGCGGGACGAACTCGTGCGAGGTGTGGCCGCTTCGGTTCTCGATGCCGATCATGCCCTGCTGCCAACGACGGCGACGGGGATGGAACTCGCGCGTCCAACGACCGTCGAACGTGAGCACCTCACCGGCATGAGCCGGCAACGGCAGCGTGGGAGTGAGTGCATCGAGCAGATACCTGGTCGACGCCAGATTGGTGAGCGTGCAGCGCACCGTCAACACATGATCGAGCTCGAACACCGTGTCGAGCTGCAACTCGGCCACCGGATCGATCGCCCGGACGACCACCCCCGACTCGCTCACCTCGACCGCGTGCGGACGGAACCGCGCCGACCACGAGCCACCACCGCGACGATGCCCGAGCAGACCCGGACGGCCGGGGAACCCACTGCCGTGCTCGGGCACCACCGACAGCGGCGCCTCGGCATCGAGCGCACCGTGCACCACCGGCCGCTCGAGGGCCGAAGCGATCACCGCCGGATCGACCCCGCCCAGCGGCGCACCCCAGTGCAGCACCACCGGCACACCGTGGCGGGTGTCGAGCACCACATCGGCCGACCGTCCGCGGAGATGCACGAACGGACCATCGACGGTGCAAGCATTCCGAGCATCGAGAGAGCCGCGCATGGTCCACATTCTGAACCGGCCGATCGGTACCGTGGCGCGATGCACGAGGGATCGAGCACATCGGCACCCGACGACGGGCGTCGACACGACGTCCGCACCGATCCCCACCACGGCTCGGTCGTCCACGTGGTCGGCACCCGGCAGACGCGGCCCAACCTTCCGTCGACGGGCTGTCCGTTCTGTCCGGGGGGCCTCGAGGCGCCCGAACCGTACGACGTGCGATGGTTCCGCAATCGGTGGCCGGCGATGCAGGGCGATCGCTGCGAGGTCGTCCTCTACACGAGCCGCCACGACGCCACGTTCTGGGAGCTGGGTGTCGACGGCGCACTCCGGGTGATCGACCTGTGGACGGAGCGCTTCGCCGAACTCGGTGCGCGTGACGACGTCGACTACGTCCTGATCTTCGAAAATCGCGGACCCGAGGTGGGCGCCACGATCGCGCACCCGCACGGGCAGATCTACGCGTACGACCATGTGCCCGCGCGACCGGCGCACGCACTGACGACCGGGTGGACCCCCGACCTCGACGATGACCTCGTCGTCGCCTCGCACGGGTCGTGGACGGCGTTCGTGCCGTACGCGCCCACCTACCCGGTGGCGGTGACCATCGCACCGCGCACACGGGTGAGCGACCTGACGGAACTCGATGCCGAGGGCCGCCGCGACCTCGCCACGTCGATGATCGACGTGCTCGCCCGGCTCGACCGGCTGTACGACCGGCCGTTGCCCTACATGATGTGGTTCCACCAGCAGCCGACGGTCGCGAACGCCCCTGAAGGCTGGCTGCGGCTCGAGATCGTGTCGCCGTGGCGCAGCGCCGGGACCGCCCGGTTCATCGCCGCCGCCGAGGTCGCCTGCGAGGAGTACTTCAACCCCGTCGTCCCCGAAGACCTCGCGGCACGACTGCGCCAGCTCGGCCGGTAGCTCGGCCAGCAGCTGGCGTTACGCCAACGGCGAAAAGGCCGGCGGGCGCTTCTGGAGGAAACTCGCAACGCCCTCCTTGAAGTCCGAGCGGCGCAGCGAGGCCTTCATCAACTCGATCGAGTCGTTGCTCGCCTCGACCATGCTTCGCTGCTGATCGGCGTACACCTGCTGCTTCATCACCGCCATCGACGTCGGCGACGCGTTCGTCGCGACGTCGGCCGCATAGGCGAGCGTGTGGTCGAGCAGGTGCTCGGCCGGCACGACGGCGCTGACCAGCCCCATCTCGGCTGCCTCCTCGGCGAGGAACACACGGCCCGAGAACAACAGGTCGAGCGAACGACTCGTACCGATCAGACGCGGCATGATCCACGAGATCCCGTACTCGGCGATGAGCCCACGCCGCGAGAACGCCGTGGTGAACTTGGCCCCCGCCGCAGCGAAGCGGATGTCGCACATGAGCGCCTGCACCATCCCGATCCCGGCGCACGCACCGTTGACGGCGGCGATCACAGGCTTGGGGACCGTGGTCGTGTAGATCTGCGCGCGCCCGCCCGCAGCCGAATCGGCTCCGCCGCCGGGGTTGCCGCCGATCCCCTGCAGCGTGTCCATGTCGGCGCCCGCGCAGAACCCCTTGCCCGCCCCGGTGACCACGATCACCTTGACGGCCGGGTCGGCAGCAGCCTGATCGAGGTACTCGAAGTAACGACTCGCGAGTTCACCGTTCCAGGCGTTGAGCCGCTCGGGCCGGTTGAGCGTGATGAGCGCGATACCCGGCTCGCGCACCTCGTACAGGACCGGGTCAGGCCCCGTCGGCTGGTTCGACTGACTCGACTGGTTCGGTTGCTCGCTCGTCATCCGGCTCAACGTAGCCTCGGCGGCCGGACGCGACGAGATAGAGCGACGACCCGACGACGACGACCAGCGCGACCCACTGGTTCCAACGCAACCCGCCGAGTTGATCGGCTGCGTCGATCCGCAACCCCTCGACCCAGAACCGGCCGATGCCGTACCCCAGCAGATACACCGCCATCAGGCGCGGCGGCCGCATCGGCCGATGCTTGTCGAGCCACAGCAGGAACAGGCACAGCGCCAGGTTCCAGAGCGATTCGTACAGGAACGTCGGATGGAACAGCGTCCCCACCGGATAGCCCGCCGAGACCGCGGTGTCGGCACTCACCTCGAGACCCCACGGCAGGTCGGTCGGCCGACCGAACAACTCCTGGTTGAACCAGTTGCCCCACCGGCCGATCGACTGCGCCAACGGAATGGCCGGCGCCGTGCAGGTGGCCATCACACGCCAATCGATGCCGCGCCGCCTCGCCGCCCACAACCCGACCACGATGCCGGCCAGCAGGCCACCCGGAATGCCGAGACCGCCCTTCCAGACCTCGATCACCTTGGCCGGATCGTCCGAGAACTTCTCCCAGTCGGTGGCCACGTGGTAGAGCCGTGCGCCGATCAACCCCGCGACGACGCCCCACACCGCGACGCTGCTCATGTCGTCGCGTGTGCCCGCCCCACGAGCCTCGAGACGGCGGCCGGCCAGCCAGACGGCGGCCACCACACCGAGCGCGATCATCACGCCGTACGCATGGATGCTGAGCGGACCGATCTCGATCTGACCGCTCGACGGGCTCGGGATCGACCCGAGCAGTGCACCCGGCACGACGCTCATCCGCTGACGTGGCGGGCGAACGCCACCGACCGCTCGCAGATGAGGTCCTTGTCGTAGTCCTGCGTCGCCACGTGATAGCTCCGTTCGAGCACCAAACGATCCACCGGACCGCCGTACGTGGCAGCCAGGTACTCGGCCTGCGCAGGCTCGACCACATGGTCGTTGATCGAGTTGACCAGCAACAGCGGCATCGTCATCGACGGCAAGAGCTCGGCCATCGGGGCCAGGCCCTCGCGCATCATCGACAGCAGCGGCCGCAATGGCGCCCCGTCGTAGGCCGACTCGCGCACGTCTGGATCGGCGATGTCACTGCCGATACCGGGCATCACCTCGGTGCCGGCGTCGACCATGCCCTGCAGCATGTCGATCACCTCCGCAGCCTGTGGCTGCGTCGCCGGATTGATGCACACCAGACCCGCGATCTCGGGGTGCGAAGCGCCCAGCCGCAGCGTGAGTGAGCCGCCCATGCTGAGACCCGCCACGACCACCTTCGACGAGCGCTCGGCCAGCCTCGCGAACGCGGCCTCGGCCTCGCCCGACCAGTCGTCCCACGTGGTGTCGAGCATCTCGTCGATCACGGTGCCGTGGCCAGGCAGCCGCGGCATCTCCACGTGGAACCCGGCAGCGGCGAAGGCCTCGGCCAGGCCACGCATCGAGGACGGATTGCCGGTGAACCCGTGCAACACCAGCACCCCCGCTGCATCTGACGGCTCGACTCGGTGGGACCACGGCTCGGCGCCGGGAAGGATGGCTGCGCTCATGCACTGCAGTATTGCTCATCGCCGGGTGGCGTAGACTCAGGGAGTGCGTATCGATTCTCGGATCTATGTGGCCGGTCATGCGGGCCTGGTCGGCTCGGCGATCGTGCGGCGGCTCGAACGGGCGGGCTACACCAACATCCTCACCGCCACCCGCCAACAACTCGACCTACGCGACCAGTCCGAAGTGTCGCACTGGTTCAAGGCCAATCGACCCGAGTACGTGTTCCTCGTCGCCGGCACCGTCGGCGGGATCCTCGCCAACAGCACCCGCCCCGCCGAGTTCATCTACGACAACTTGATGATCCACGGCACCGTCGTGCACGCGGCCCACCAGTACGACACCACCAAACTCCTCTACCTCGGCTCGTCGTGCATCTACCCGCGCAACGCCAGCCAACCCATCACCGAGGACGAACTCCTCACCGGCCCCCTCGAACCGACCAACGAGTGGTACGCCATCGCCAAGATCGCCGGCATCAAGCTCTGCCAGGCCTACCGCACCCAGTACGGACGTGACTTCATCTCGGCCATGCCCACCAACCTGTACGGGCCCAACGACAACTTCGACCTCACCTCGAGCCACGTCCTCCCTGCGCTCATGCGCAAGTTCCACGACGCCAAACTCGACGGCCGCACCAGCGTCGAGATCTGGGGCACCGGCAGCCCGATGCGCGAGTTCCTCCATGTGGACGACCTCGCCGACGCCTGCCTCCACCTGATGCTCCACTACAGCGACCACTCGCACATCAACGTCGGCACCGGCGTCGACCTCACCATCCGCGAGCTCGCCGAGAAGGTCCGCAACCTCATCCACCCCGACGCCGAGCTCGTGTTCGACACCACCAAGCCCGACGGCACGCCCCGCAAGGTCCTCGACACCACCCGCCTCACCAACACCGGCTGGACCCCCACCATCACCCTCGACGAGGGCATCGCCTCGACCTACCAGTGGTTCCTCCAGAACCACGCCCTCACCGTCTGACCGGCGGCGGCACACGGCGGTAGCGTCCAGGGCGTGTCGGGACGGCTCGCCCATGCGCTGGTGTTCGTTGCCTCGGCCGGGGTGCTCGTCCTCGAACTGCTCGCCGGACGTCTGCTCGCCCCCTACGTGGGCGTGACACTCGAGACCTTCACCGCCATCATCGGTGTGGTGCTCGCCGGCATCGCGATCGGCACCTGGCAGGGCGGACGCATCGCCGATCGAACCGATCCGCGGCCGCTCATCCCGCTCGCACTCGCCTTCGGCGGCGCACTCGCCATCGCATCCGTACCGCTCATCCGCATCCTCGGCGACGCATCGCTCGGCACCAGCCCCGTGGCAGTCGTCGTGCTCGCCGCCGCCGGCTTCCTGCTCCCGTCGGCCGTGCTGAGCGCCGTCAGCCCCATGGTGGTCAAGCTGCGCCTCCGCTCGACCGACGAGACCGGCGCCGTCGTCGGTCGTCTCAGCGCGGTCGGCACGGCGGGCTCGCTGTTCGGGGTCTTCACCACCGGGTTCGTCTTCGTCGCCCGGTACCCGATCACCCCGCTGATCCTCGGGCTCGGGATCACCTTCGTCGCGATCGGCGCGATCACCCGCTCGATGCTCGGGCCGCCGACCGACCCCACACGACTGGCGGCCTGCGTGGCGCTGGCGATCGCAGCGGGCGCACTCACCGTCATCGTTCCATCACGCTGCGACGAGGACACCACGTACTACTGCGCTCGAGTCGAGGCCGACCCGCTCCGGCCATCGGGACGCCTCCTGCACCTCGACGATCTCATCCACACCTACATCGACCTCGACGACCCCACCCATCTCGCCTACGACTACGCCCGCACCATCGCCACGGTCATCGACGCCATGGCACCCGCCGGCCAGCCACTCGATGTCGTGCACATCGGCGGAGGCGGCTTCCTCATGCCGCGCTACACGGTCGCCACCCGTCCCGGATCGACCAACGTCGTCCTCGAGGTCGACCGCGGGGTGGTCGACATCGCACGACGCGAACTCGGCCTGCGGACCGGCGACGGGATCGAGGCCCTCACCGGCGACGGTCGTGTACTGCTCGCGCGACTCGGCGACGACAGCGCCGACCTGGTGGTCGGCGACGCCTTCGGTGCCGAGAGCGTGCCGTGGCACCTCACCACCGAAGAGTTCGTCCGCGACATCGACCGGGTGCTCCGACCCGACGGCATCTACGTGCTCAACCTGCTCGACGAGGGTCCGCTCGACTTCGCACGCGCCGAACTCGCCACGCTGCGCGCCGTGTTCGAGCACGTCACCATCGCCCAGTTGCCAGAGACCGACAGCACCATGCGCGGCGACAACTCGATCCTCGTCGCGAGCCGCCGACCGCTGCCGATCGACGCCATGAGCACCGACCAGGTCGACCAGTTCGTCGGCGACGCCAGGGTGTTGACCGACGACCACGCTCCCGTCGACCGACTCCACACCACCGCCGACTGACGCGTCACCCCGCCGTATCCTCGAGGGCATGGCCATCGACAGCAGCGAACCGACCGGCGAGATCGAGGTCTATGCCGACATCTGGTGTCCGTTCGCCCACGTCGGTCTGCGACGACTGGTGACCCACCGAGACCGGGTCGGCAGCCCCGTTCGGCTCCGGGTGCGGCCCTGGCCGCTCGAGCTCGTCAACGGTGTCCCCATGGACGGCGATGCGGTCGAACACAAGGTCGCCGACCTGCGCGCCCAGGTCTCGCCCGATCTCTTCACCGGGTTCACGGCCAGCACCTTCCCCACCACCACGCTGCCCGCCCTCGCGCTCGTCGAAGCCGCCTACGACGAAGGCATCGAACGCGGCGAAGCCATGAGCCTCGCCGTGCGCGACTCGCTCTTCGAGCACGGGCACGACATCGGCGACCCGATGGTCCTCACCGGACTCGCCGAACGGCTCGGCACACCTCTCGCCGGCCCACGCCACACCGACGCGGTGATCGCCGCCTGGCACGAGGGCCGAGACCGCGGCGTCATCGGCTCGCCCCATTTCTTCACACCGTCGGGTGGGTTCTTCTGCCCCGTGCTCGACATCGCCCGCGACGGCGAGCACCTGCGTATCCGCTTCGACAGCGCCGCGTTCGACACCTTCGTCGCCGCCTGCTTCAGCGACCATCCGGCGTAGCCTGACGGGATGCACCAGACCGTTCAGCCTCCCGCGGTACTGCCACAGGCCAACGACACCTGCTGGTGCGGCAGCGGACGCAAGTACAAGCGCTGCCACCGACCGCTCGAAGGCCGCGTGCTTCCGGGCATCATCAGCCCGATGCTCGAGGTCCCGGCACACATCGCACGACCGTCCTACGCCGACACCGGCACCGTCGAACGCTGGAACGAGAACCGCGTCAAGAGCCCCGAGATCATCGACCGCATGCGAACCGCCTGCACGATGGCCGCCGAGATCCTCCGATTGGCAGGCGCCATGGTCGCCCCAGGGGTCACCACCGACGAGATCGACCGCTACGTGCACCAACTCACCATCGACCGCGGGGCGTACCCGAGTCCGCTCAACTACCACGGCTACCCCAAGAGCGTCTGCACCAGCGTCAACGAGATCATCTGTCACGGCATCCCCGACTCGAGGGCGCTCCAGGACGGCGACATCGTCAACCTCGACGTCACCTGCTACGTGGGCGGCGTCCACGGCGACACCAACGCCACGTTCTTCGTCGGTGACGTCGACCCCGCGAGCCGCAAACTCGTCGAGGTGACCGAGGAGTGCACCTGGCACGGGATCGAGGCCGTCGCACCCGGCAGGCCGCTCAGCGACATCGGCCGCGCCATCGAGTCCCACGCCAAGAAGCACCAGTTCGGGGTGGTCAAGGCGTTCATCGGCCACGGCATCGGCGAGCAGTTCCACACCGACATCCAGGTGCTCCACTACTACGACCAGCGGGCCAACATGATCATGCGGCCCGGCATGACGTTCACCATCGAGCCGATGATCACGCTCGGAACCTGGCAGCACAAGATGGTCTTCGACGACGGTTGGACCGCAGCCACCGCCGACGGCAAGCGCACCGCCCAGTTCGAGCACACCTGCCTCGTCACCGATGACGGCGTCGAGGTGCTCACCGGGCCGGGCGGCGTCTCGCCGAGCGCGCCCTGGACGCGCTGAGCACCCCCGGCGACACCACACCTCCCAAATCCCTACAGTTCCTCAGGTTCGGTGCCGATGCCGATGCATGGCGGCGAACGTTCCCGAGGTGGCAGTCGGTCCGATCGAGGCCTTCTGGCGGTACCGGCACCGAAGCGTTCCCGCAGTGCTCGCCGTGGCACTCCTCGCCGTGCTGGCCAACCTGTGGTCCGACGGTGATGCCGTCGCCGTCACCGCGATCCACCTCACCGACCCGCGCGGCGTGCCCATGTTCCGCGACGGGACCACGGCGGCGACCGACCTCGAGTCGTACGCATCACAGCGTGCCGAGTTCGCCACCAGCGACATCGTCATCCGCGCCACCGCCGAAGCGCTCGGCGCACCGGTCGAGGCCACGCGTCGCATCGCCACCGCCCACCCCACCGCGGGGGCGCGGGTCGCCCTCGAGTGCCGCGACCGCGACGCTGCACTCGCCCTGTCGGTGTGCGTCGCCCTCGCCGACGCATACATCGACGCATCACGGGCGGACACCGCACGACGTGCCGAGCTCGCGCTCGCGAGTCTTCGCCTCACCCGTCAAGCACTGATCGACGAACGACTCGCCCGCCAACCCGACGCTGCCCCCAGCTCGGGGGCGATCGAACAGATCGAGGTCCAGATCGCCCAGACCGCGCTGAAGGCCGCCCTCTTCGATGCCGGTGTCGAGTTCGTCGATGCTCCGCTCCTGGCCGACTCGTCGATGCTCACGAGTGCCGCGAGGGCGGGCATCGCCGCGCTCGCGCTCGGGACGCTCGCCGCGGCGGGAAGTGCGTGGGCCGCTGCGGCACGCCGACCGATGGTCGACGACCCCGACGTCGTCGCGGCCCACCTCGGCGCACCCCTCCTCGGGCACCTGCCCGAACTCGGAACGTCGGTCGAGGCCGTCGCCGACGATCTCGCCACCATTCGACCCACCGGTGTGCTCGTGGTCACCTCGGACGACGGCACCGGCACCGCCGACGTCGTCGCAGCACTGGGCGATGCGTGGGCCCGCGAAGGCCGCAGCGTCGTGATGATCGATGCCCGACCCGGCCGGGCCGAGTTGTCACAACGCTTCGACACGCTGGGTGCCGGATTCGCCGACGTCGTCGCCGGCATGGCGTCGTTCGACGAGACCATCATCCGGCTCGGCCGTCGCACCTCCGGCTCTGCCTTGGTGGAACCGATCCACGTGCTCGGCAGCGGTCACCCCGTCGAGCACCTGGCAAGCCTGCTCCGCGCTCCTCGAACCCGCGAACTGCTGGGCCGTCTTCGCCAGACCTACGAGCTCGTCGTCGTCGATGCACCACCTTTGCTCGACAACGGTGAAGGAGCCGTGCTCGCCGGCCTGGCCGACGGGGTGGTCGTCGTCCTCTCCGAGCGGACTGCGCTGCGCCGACTCACGGCGCTCCGGCAGCGCCTCGAGGTACTCGGATCGCCGCTCGTCGGTGTCGTCACCGACCCGAACCCGTCCCCCGTGATACTTCGCCCGACCGTGCCGCGATGAGGCTGTGGCCGTCCCGATCATCCACGGTTCGCGGCTGGTGGCACCTGCTCGCCCTCGCGACGGTGGTCGACGTCGAGGTCAGGCGGCGACCGAACGGCCAGATGCTCGCGGGTGGCCTCGACTGGTGGATCGCCATCGAGCTCGGTCTCTCACTGGTGATCGGCCTCCAGATCCTCAGCCGTCTCGCACCGCCCCGACTCGACAGCCCGATCGCCGTCTGCGTCGTCGGCTACTGCGCATCGACCGCCATCAGCGCCATCTACGCACCGACCCCGGCGCTGGCGTTCGCCCGCGGCGGCCAGATCCTCGTGCTGCTCGCCGGCACACTCGAGCTCGCCCGCCAGGTCGCCGACCACGGCGTCGCCGTCGTCCATCGATGGCTGCACGGCCTGATCGCGGTCACCACCGCCCTCGTGGCGATCGGGGTCACCGAACGGCTCGTCCTCCCCGAACGGCGCTCTGCTCGGTTCTCGTGGCTCGCCACCCACAGCGTGCTCGCCGGCGCGCTCGTCGCCATCTGCGTCGTCGTCACCTACGGCATGTGGCTGGCTCGACCGACGTGCGACCTCCCGTGGAGGCGCTCCACCTACCTGTCACTGCTGGTGGTCCACTCGAGCGCGCTCGTACTGACCAGAACCCGCGGATCGATCGCAGCAGCCATCGCTGCCATCGCCGTCATGTCACTGTGGTGGGTCGGGGCACGGCGACACGACCTGGTGGTGCTGGCGGTCATCGCCGCTGTCGGCCTCGGGCTCACCGCTGCAGGCCCGATCGTCGGGTACCTCATGCGCAGCGCGACCGCGAGCGAACTCTCGACGCTGAACAACCGGACCGACGTCTGGCGGCTGGCCTGGCAGCTGATCGGCGAGCGCCCCGTGATGGGCCACGGACTCACGGCGTCGCGCAGCGCGTTCATCGATGACACCGGGCTGGGCGGAGCCCACAACGCCTACCTCAACGTGCTGGTCGACGTGGGGCTCGTCGGGTTCGGCTGGTGGGCCCTCGTCATCGCGCTCACCGCCACGACGGTGTTCGCCCGAGTCCGGATGCACGCCTCGCTGCCGCCGGCAGCCCGCAACCACGGGGCCGGCAGCTTCTGCCTGGTCACGGCGACCGGGCTGTTGACCTGCCAGCTGATCAACGCCCTGTCTGCCGAATGGCTCGGGGTCGGCGTGGGCACCTCCGCCACGGTGCTGTTCGTCACCGGACTGTGGGTACGCACCGTGACCGACCCATCGGCGAGCCGCTCGTGAACCATCCGGGCACTCGGCGATCGGCGCGCACGCCCTCGGTGGTCGGCGCTCACCTCGTCCAGGCTGCGACGAGCCTCGTGCTGCACCTCCTCGCCGCACACAGGCTCGGAACGACCGGCCTGGCGGAGTTCGCCACCATCGCGAGCGGACTCGTCGTGGTCGGAGCCGTCACGGTGGCACTCGTCTGCGACCCCCTCACCATGCTGACCCCAGCGACCCCCGAGGCCCGTGCCGGACTCGGGTGCTGGGCGCTGATGATCGCTGTCGGCGCCGCCGTCGCCGGCGTCGTCGGGGGGCTGGCGATCGTCGACGGCGAAGACGGAGACACCGAACTGGTCGCCCTGTCGGTCGGGGCCGGCGCAGGACTCGTGGCCGTGACCGAGGTGCTCCGCCGCGCAGCAACGCTACGAGGTCGCCTCACCACCGTCACCGTCGTCGATCTGGCCGGTGCCGGCACGGCCATCCTCTTCGCGCTGCGTGCAGCCCCCACGCTGCGCTCGCTCGTCGAGGCCGTGATCGTCGGTCGACTGGTCACACTCGTGCTGGTCACACTCGTACTGCTCGCACCGCCGACCGTGCTCGCGACGCATCGTCACCCGCGCAACGCCCACCGAGGTCGACACCCCAGAGCGCGAATCCTGCAACGGGCCGACCTGTCCTCGGTGTGGCGGGTCGGCCGGTGGCGACTGGCGCAGCACACACTCCGCCCGGCGATGTGGACCGTCCTGCGACTCCTCGCGATCGCGTCGGCCGGTCCCGCGGCATGGGGAGCAGTCGAGACCGCCCGCCTCGCGGTGGCCCCGGCCATGGTGATGACCAACGGGGTCGGTGCCGCGTTGTTCGTGTCGATGGCCACCGACCGATCACCCACCCCGGACCAACGACGACGTCAGGCACGACGAGCCGCCGCCACCGCGCTGGTGCTCCAGTTGGCCGCCGTCACGCTGTCGCTGCTCGCCCTGTCCGTCGTGGCAGCCTTCGCCGGCCACGCAACGGACGTCACCCGACACGACGCCCGAGCTCGGGTGGAGGTCGACGCCGTCGCGCTCGCAGGATGGAGTGCACTCGCTGCCGCGACCGCCGCTGCGCTGCCCGCCGGGGTGCTCGCATCGACCGGCGGCGCACCAGCAGCCCCCGCACGCAACCGAGCCACCGAGGTGGGTGCGACCCTCGCTGGTGCGGCGATCCTGCTCGCCCTCGACGGACCGCCGGTCATCGTCCCCTGGCTGGCCGCCGCGAGTACCGGGGTGGCCGGGCGTCGGCTCTGGCGCGCCGAGACACAGCGCACCGGGGCAACAGCACCACCACCTGGCGCCACGCCGGGCGGCGCGCCATGAGGCCGCCCGGTCGGGTGCGGATCGTCCTCGTGCACTCCTCCGACGAGCACTACGGATCGGACCGGGTCGTGCTCGACGTGCTCCGAGCGCTCGACCGGCGAACCGACACCGACGTCATCGTGCTCGTCCCCGACGACACACCCCACGGTCGCTCGCCCCTGTGCGCACAGATCGCCCGGCACCACCCGAACGTCACCGTCGAACACGGCGATGTCCCGGTCGTGCGCCGCACACAGCGATCACCGCTCGCCATGATCGCACTCACGCGCCGGGTTCTGCGGCTGACGCGCCGACTGCGCGCAATCCGGCCCGACCTCGTCTGGTGCGCCACCAGCGCAACACTTCCCGCCGCCATCGCCGCACGGGCGGCCCGAGCCCCCTCGGTCGTCGTCCACGTGCACGAGATATGGGCCGGGCCGAGCCGGCTCGCGCTGCGCCAACTCGCTCGACTCACCACCGGCTGCGTCGTCGTGTCGACAGCCGTCGAGCGAGCCGCGCGACTCGGGAAACACCCCTGCACGGTCGTCCTGAACGCCGTGCCGATCCCGGCCGAGCACGCTCGCTGCCGAACCGTCGGCGACCCCGTGCGATTCCTCGTGGCGAGCCGATGGGGCTGGTGGAAGGGACATGCCACGCTGCTCGCCGCATGGAGCCGGGCGGGCTCGCCGGGTCTGCTCACCATCCTCGGTGCGCGCCCGCCATCCGGCGGTGGCGTCGACGTCCGTCGACTGGCAGGCGACAGCGAGTCGATCTCGATCGACGGCGAAGTCGACGACATCGGACCCCACCTCGACCGTAGCGATGTCCTGATCCTGCCGTCGGAACGCCCCGAACCCTTCGGCCTCGTCATCATCGAGGCGTTCGCACGGGGCGTGCCCGTCATCGCCACCAACGCCGGCGGAGTACCCGAGATCGTCACCCACGACGTCGATGGCTGGCTGGTCGAACCCGGTGACATCGACATGCTCGCCGCCCGACTCGCCACCCTGCGCGCCGTCGACATCGCCCGCGCCGGCGCACGCGCCACGACGACACACCGCACCCGCTTCACCACAGCCCGCTTCGACGCAGCGATCAACGAGGCGATCGAGACCCAACTGCGACGAGCTGCCGATACCAGACAGCGAGCGCGACGACGGCGAACACCGCGTTGGCGACGAACAACCCTGCATACAGCACCGTGAACCCGGGCGACCACCACCACAGCACGAACGCCAGGCACAGCAGCCCGTAGTCGGTCGGCGCCACGAGCAGCGAACGCACCACCGACCCGGAGCCGAGCGACGCCCGGCCGGATCGCCCATCGAGGAGGTACGCAGCGAACATCACCGACGCCAGCACCGCGAACCCGATCGGCACCAGCAGCCTGCATCCCCGATCGGGATCGTCCCGGTACCAGCGCGCGGCAACGGCCAGGTGCAGCAGCGGCAGCTTGCCCGAATCGAGCACATGGTCGAGCCACTCGCCCGCCAGCGTTGCCCGTCCCTGCAGGCGGGCCAACTGGCCGTCGGCGGCATCGAAGGCGTAGCCGATCACGAGGAGCACCACCACCACGGCAGCACCCATCGGGGACGGCCGCACGACCGCCACGACGGCGATCGCCGACCCGGTGCACGACGATCCGAACACGGTCAGCTGGGTGGGCGAGCAACCCGACGAGGCAGCACCGGCAGCGAGCAGACGACCGAGGCGGCGATTGACCCAACGCGAATAGGCGGGTGCCCCACGCGTGGGCTTCTGGGCGAAGGCGAGGGCCTGCAGTGACTCGCCGAACGTTGTCACCGCAGGCCCGAACGCCGACCGCTGGATTCGTGGCGGCGAGAGCCACCGTCCACCATCCTCTGAGCAAGCGCCGCATACTCGGCCGCAACGTCATCCCACCGAAAGCGCTCGATCACACCTCGCTGCAGCACAACTGCCCGATCGCGCAGCAGGTCGAGGTCGACCTCGGCGCGTTCGAACACCTCCATCAGCGAACGCTCGTCCCGAAACACGAGCGCCTCGTCACCCACCACCTCACGATTGAACGGCGAATCGAACACCGCCACCGGCGCAGCCGCACCGACGGCACGCAACAGCGAGGGATTGGTCCCCCCGATCGAATGACCGTGCACGTACAGCGCTGCGTTGGCGAAGAGTTGATCGAGCAGCGGCTCGTCCCACACGGGGCCGAGCAGACGAATCCGACGATCGCTGGCTGCGACCGCTTCGACGGACGCCACGTACTTGCGCGAGTACGGGGCCGACCCGACGATCACCAGCGGCAGCCGAGCGGTACTGACCCGGTATCCCCGGGCGATCGTGAGCACGTGGTTCTCGGGCTCGAACCGCGCGACGACCAGGTGATAGCCGCGAGCCTCGAGGCCGAGGGCAGCGAGTCGATCGTCACCGACACCGGATCGGTCGGGCGCCCCGTAGGCGATGTACTCGGTCGTCGCACCGAACTCGCTGCGGTAGTACGCGGCGACCTCGCGCGCGTCGGCGATCAGCGCATCGGCTCGACGGACCACCGACGACTCGGCCCACCGGTAGTAGCGCCGACCCCACGGCCCCCACTTCGAGCGCCGCCACTCGAGCCCGTCCACGTGCACCACCACCGGCACACCGGTCACCTGCAGGAACGGCACCCAGGGAGCGTTCGCCGCGTTGAACACGAAGGCCGCATCGTGACCCCGTCGAACCAGAGCCGACGCAGCCACATGGGCCGACGACACGCCCGAGTGCAGCAGCGTCTCGAGCGTCTTCGTGCGCACCGTCGGCAGGTGCACCAGACGCATGCCCTCGAACTCGATCGGACGACCGCGCCGCTCGAGCAGTGGGGTTCGGCAGTAGACGGTCACATGATGTCCGAGCATCACCAGGCGACGACCGACCTGATCGACCAGCGTCTCGAACCCGCTGTAGCGAGGCGGCAGTCCACGCGTGCCCAGCAAGGCGATCTTCAACCGACGCTGCGGGGCGGTGGCCATCGGTGCATCGAGTTGGCCGATGGCTGCTGCGGGCGAAACGGTCACGACCACGAACTGTCCCGGGCATGACCACCGACGCACCCAGGTCGATCACCGGATACGCACCCGGCGCATGGGACCTGTTCCACATCGGGCACCTGTCGCTCCTCACCCGGGCACGCCAGCACTGCGATCGACTCGTGGTCGGCGTCGCCACCGACGAGCTGGTCGAGCGGGTCAAGGGCCGCTCCCCGGTCGTCCCGCACCTCGAACGCCTCGAGATCGTCCGCGCCCTCCGGGTGGTCGACCTCGCCGCCGCCGACACCTCGGCCGACAAGCGCGTCGCGTGGCGGCTCCACCGCTACGACGTCCTCTTCAAGGGGAGCGATTGGCAGCGATCGGCTCGCGGCGAGCGGCTCGAGGCCGACATGGCCACCGTCGGGGTCGAGGTCCGGTACCTCGGCTACACCGAGCACGTGTCGAGCAGCCGAATCCGATCGGCCATCGAGCAGCGGCCGATGATCGCTCCGGGCGATCTCGACCGGTGAGGTCACCTCGTGATCACGTTGACATCGTCCACCAGCACCGTCACCGGCCCGACAGCCGAACCCGAGACATAGGCATGCACTCCGACACCGCCGACACCGCCGGCACCGCCGAGTTCGACGGCGGCATCGACGGCACGCAGCGTCGGCGCAGGAGGGGAATCCGAACCGTCCGCCCAGACCCACCCCGACAGCACCGACGACGCACCCGCCGGCACGGCCTCGAACCTGACGTTCAACCAGAGCAGCGGCCGCATCGACAGGGCGGGCAGGACCGACGAGGCCAGGACCGTCTCGACACCGCCGACCACACGCACCAGTGACACCTGCAGCCGAGTGGTCGCGAGATGGCGCACCGTCAGCCGGTACTCGGACCGGCCGACCCGGCGAAGCGCCAGCGACAGGTAGGTACCGCCGCCCGATGCCGGCGCATCGACCGTCATACGCGCCGACACCACGACGTCGACCGCCGACACGCCACCCACCTGCGCCGAGCCGCCCGCGCCCGGTGCGATCGGACCGAGGCGTGCCGTGCCGGCGCTCACCGACCGCGACGCCACCCGCCCCGACAGCTGCCACGGCGGGCCCCAACCATCGGCCACCGACCGCTCGAACGAGTCGCTGAACCTGGTGGGCGCGACCGTCACGGTCGGTGGGGGAGGCGGCGGCGGTGGCGGGAGGTCGGGCACACGCACCTCGACCCACGGTGTCGCCGCCGGGTTGCCCGATGCATCCGTTGCCAGCACCCGGTACCGATGGGTTGCACCGCGAGCGGCACCGGTGTCGGTGTACGCCATGGTCGCCCGGTCCCAGAACCTCGACACCGAGTGCGTCGAGTGGACGAGGGTCGTTCCGCGGTACAGGCGGTACCGCAGCGAACCGTCATCGGGGTCCCAGTTGGCCGACCACGACAGCTCGACGGCCCCGTCAGCACGCACCTCGGCGCGAAGGGGCCACCCGGTACCGAACAGCTTCGGCCCCTGCCGCTTCGGCGCCGACGTCGGCACGGCGAAGCGCACGAGACCCTGCTGAGGGCGATGGTCGACCCGTTGGAACTCGCCGCCCAGAACCACGTAGCGCCCGTTGCCCGTGACATGCCACGGTCCCTGCCGCTGGCCGGTGACGACGCCGGGATCGAGGTGCGGGAACCACACCAACAGCTCGGGTGCCGAAAGCCCGGCGAAGTCGGGATAGCCGGCGTACACGTTCGGCGACACGGTGCGAGTCGCGTGCGTGCTGAAGGCGAGCGCTCGTCGGAACGTCCTCGGAGAGGTCTCGGGGAACCCGCCGATGTTGGCGCAGTTGTGAGCGTGGCTGGCGCTGTAGACGGCCGGGGGCGAGGCGAACACCGAGTGGGTGTCGCCGTGGCAGTCGGCGAGCCACCGCAGCGAGCCGTCGTCCCACGACGCAGAGAACACACCCTCGAACGAGGCGCTGCCGTATGCCGAGCCGTACAGGTGGACACCGTCACTCACCAGCGACGTGACGCCGCCCCGAGGCGCCGCCACCCTGACCACCTCGTTGACGCGCCACGGGCGTGCAGCCCCGGTGACGGCGTCGACCGCACCGAGCCCGAACCCCGGTGAACTCGACCCGTTGAGTGCCGTGAACCGGCCACCCACGGCAACCTTCGAACCATCCGGCGACACGGCCAGCGCCGCCACCAGTCCGCCGGTCGCCTCGGGAGCCCATGGCAACAACGCGCCCGAGACACGGTCGAACGCAGCGAGATTGCGGCGTACCCGCGATCCGACCGACTGGAAACTCCCCCCGATGTACACGGCGGTCGACGAGTGGGCGATCGCCATCACGTGGTACCCGACCGACGGGGCGAACGGCAGCAGCGAGCCGGTCGCCACGTCGAACGCGGCCAGATACCGGCGGGTCTGGCCGTCGACGCGCGTGAAGTCGCCACCCACGTACAGCCGAGTCCCGTCGGGCGATGCCGAGAGCACACGCACCTGGCCGTCGAACACCGGCGCGAACGAGGTGACCAACTCGCCGGTCTCGAGCCGGTAGGCGAGGACGTTCGCTCGGGGAACGGTGTCGACCCCCGGCGGAGCACCTGCCGGTCGTGCCGACGTGAACCGGCCGCCCACGTAGACCGTGTCGCCCACGATCGCCTGGGCGAAGGCCACACCGTCGATCTGCACGGTCGGGAGCGGATCGGCAGTCACGGTCTCGGAGGCGGTCACCGTAACGGGAGCGGGCAGTTCGGGGGCCAGCGTCACAACGGCCCCATCGCGACGAGCCGTCGCCTCGACCAGCCCTCCGTCGTCCACCCAGACCCCGGCAGTCATCGACAGCACCAGCACCGCGACCGCCGCCCTCCACCGTCCAACCGATCTGCCTCGTTCCATCGCCGCCCCTTCGTGCGCTTCGGCCCCGCTCGGATGAGCGTGCCGTGGCGAGCGCGGGCCCCGGGTCGAGAGTTGGTCAAGATGTCGGCCGACCGCCCGGCCTACGGCAGCGGAACACCGCCGAGCAATGCCGGGGTCAACCGGATGGCCGACGGAGACAGACCGCTGCCCGCAGCACGCGGCCGCAGCCACGCCAGCGTCTCGGGCGAGGCAAGCACCGCCATCACGGCATCGAGGTCTTGCGCGGTGCAGGTGAGCACCGGAACACTCGGCAACCATGCCCCCTCCCGGTCGATCACCGCCTCGACCGTGCGGGTCTGGTTGGCGATGAGCACCTTCGGCGTCAGTCGCTGGTCGGCCCAGCGCTGCATCCGCGGCGACAGTGCCGACAAGTCGACACGCGGCGCATCGAAGCGGCGCTTCGCGAAGCGGACCGGCCGCTCGCCCCACAGGCACCGACCCGGCTCGATCAGTCCGCTCGTCACCAAGGGCGGGCCGACCCGGTCGTCGCCCACCGCGTCGACCAGGCCGTAGTACTGATCTCGGAAGTCCAATGCGAACGAGGCGATCGAGCCGAGCGTCGGACGGTCGGCCGCACGGACCGGCGCGTGGTCGAGTGGCTCGTCGATGACCAGCGCGCCCCACCCCTGCTCGATCGACGTCGCTGCGCACGGTTCGAACTCGGGACCGCGAGTACGCGCGACAGCACCCTGAACACCACCCGCCTCGAGCACGAGCGCGCACGTGTGCACGGCCGCATCGAACATCTTGCGAGTCGACCACCACGCATGGACGACCGATGCCCTCGACGCCACCGACTCGCGGATCGCTGCAGCGTCACGCACGCTCAGGATCGACTGCGGCAGGACCAGACCCACGCGACCACCGGGCGACACCGCTGCCGCGGCGAGCGCCAAGAACTCGGCAGCGACATCGGCGTACGGTCCGCCGCCGACCGCCGATGCGCCACCACGCGAGGTCGACGACGCCATCTGGTTGAGGAAGGGCGGGTTGCCGATCACCGCATCGACGCTCCAGCGAGACCACTCGATCAAACGAGCATCGGCCTCGATCACCGTCGCCGTGGGCAGGGCAGCTCGAGCCGCAGCGACCGCATGCGGATCGATGTCGATGCCGATCAGGGTGCAGTCGGGGCCGAGCATCTGCGCTGCCGCAACGAGGAACCGTCCGTCGCCGCACGCCGGATCGAGCACCGTCAACGGCCGGTCTCGACGCATCCCACCGAGCGTCAGACGAGTCAGGTGCTCGACCAACTCGGCAGGCGTGTACCAAGCACCCAGTTGCTTGCGCCGCCTCTCGACGTCGAGAACCTTGGGTCGAGCCATCGCGCCAGCGTAGGGTTCCGATCGTGACCCACGCGGCCGACCGCTACCTCACCTTCGAACGCGACGACTGGGCAGACCTTCGAGCCGCCACACCGCTCACGTTGCGCGAGCACGACCTCCAGAGCCTGCGCGGCATCAACGTCAGCATCGACCTCGACGAGGTGGCCGCCGTGTACCTGCCCCTCACCCGACTGCTCAACCTCTACGTCGCCGCAACCCAGAACCTCCACAAGGTCTCGGCCGCATTCCTCGGCACCCTCGCGCCGAAGGTCCCCTACGTGATCGGCGTCGCCGGAAGCGTCGCCGTCGGCAAGAGCACGTTCGCCCGCATCCTCCAGGCGCTGCTCGCCCGCTGGCCCGATCACCCGAAGGTCGACCTGGTCACCACCGACGGATTCCTCCACCCCAACCGCGTACTCGCCGAGCGCGGGATCATGAACCGCAAAGGCTTCCCCGAGAGCTACGACACCCGTCGGCTCATCGAGTTCCTGCGCGAACTGAAGAGCGGTGCACCGTCGGTGAGCGCACCGGTCTACAGCCACGTCGTCTACGACATCGTCGACGGCGAACAAGTGGTCGTGCAACAGCCCGACATCCTCATCATCGAGGGTCTCAACGTGCTCCAGGTGGGCAGCGCCGAAGAATTCGTCAGCGACTACTTCGACTTCAGCATCTACATCGATGCCGACGAGGCCTGCATCGAGGACTGGTACGTGCAGCGCTTCCTCACGCTGTGCGAAACCGTGTTCCAAGACCCGAACAGCTTCTTCACCAACTACTCGCACCTCACCCGCGACGAGGCCGTCGAGACCGCCCGCAACATCTGGCGCGAGATCAACGGCAAGAACCTTCGCGAGAACATCGAGCCGACCCGGTCACGGGCCGGTCTGCTGCTACGCAAAGGTCCCGACCATCGCGTGTCGCAGGTGTCGCTGCGGAGGCTGTGAGCCGGCCCCGCGTCGGCGACCGGACGACGACCCGGTCAGCAACCGAGCAGCGGTGGCAGGTCGGCCAACGACGCAAGCTCGGTGAACAGCTCGTTGTGCTCGACGTGCTCGAGCTCCCACAGCAGGTGATACGGCACGTGGACCGCATGCCCACCGATCGCCATCACCGGAAGCACGTCGCTGCGGACGCTGTTGCCCACCATCAGGAACCGATCGGGTGTCACACCGAACCGGCGGAGCAGCCTGGCGTACGTCTCGGGATCCTTCTCGAGCACGATCTCGAGATGATCGAAGTGGTGGTCGAGGCCGCTCGTGGTGATCTTGTGCGTCTGGTGCACCAGGTCACCCTTGGTGATCAGCACCAACCGGAAGCGCGCGCCGACCCGGGCGAGCACCTCGGGCACGTGTGGGAGCAGCCGCACCGGGGCCTCGAGCTGATCGCGGGTGATCTCGATCAGCTCGGCGATCACCTCGTTCGGCACGGTCCCGCCGCTGATGGTGATCGCCGTCTCGATCATCGAGATCGTGAAGGCCTTCACCCCGTAGCCGTAGGTGGAGAGGTTCTTGCGCTCGGTGGCCGTGAGCGCCGCCCGGACGTCGATGCCCTCGGCGGCGTGCGGCGTCAGCAGCTCGACGAACCGCAACTCGTTCGCCTGGAAGCCCTCCTCGCTCTGCCACAGGGTGTCGTCGGCGTCGAAGCCGATCACGTCGTAGTGCGTCATGCCCGGCGATGCAGCGCGTTGAGGTAGTTGTAGACCGTGATCCGGCTGACCCCCATGGCGTCAGCGACATCTTCGACCGCACGGCGCAGCATGAACGCACCCCGCTCGTCGAGCAACCGGATCGCCTGCTGCTTCGCTTCACGGCCGAGCTGTGGGAGCTTTCCGCCCAACTCGCGCTCGACCCCTTCGATCAACCGGTCGAGGGCCCCGTGCAGCGGAGCCATCCGGACGGCGGCGACCTCGGTGCCCTCCCACTTCAGCGGCAAGTCACCGGGCTCACGGCCCTCGAGCGGAACCAACTGTGCACCGAGTGCCTCGACGATCGGCTTGACGGCCAGGACCAGCGGATGACGCGGCAGCATGGTCATGCGAGGCCCGGTGCCGCAGGCTCGTTGTTGTCGTCGGCCGCCCGCTCGGCCGAGAGCGACACGACCGATGCCCCGTTGGCGAACGCCTCACGGAAGATGGCCCCCGCGACCAGCTCGGCACGGTCGTCGGGAACCGAGCAACTACTGCCGAATGGCCCGAACTCGACCGAGTAACCGAGCTGTTCGACCGCGGCCACGGCCCGAAGGACATGCGGCCCAGGCTGGCCCTCGACGAAGGGCTCAATGGTGAACTCGAGCGTCAGCACCCCGCCATGGTAACCCCGCACTCCTCGCTCGCCATCGTGCACCCCGCCAGGCCCACCGATCGATCGAGGATAGGACTGATAGCTATCCGAACTCCTAGGATCGAGGGTCTCGAGCGAGCGGGAGAATGCAATGGCGAACGGAGTATCTGCAAGGGTTCTGGGACTCTCGGTCTTCGTCCTGCTCCTCGTCGTCCACCTCGCATCGTCCATCGGCTTCGGCACACCGCTCGCCTTCTGGCGCCCAGCCGACGACGCGTTCTACTACTACGACACGGTCCGGTCCGTGGCCACCGGCCTCGGAGTCTCCACCGACGGCCTCCACCCCACCTCGGGATTCCACCCACTGTGGTTCGTCGTGCTCCTCCCACTCGGCGCCTTGTTCCACGAGCAGATGAACGCGCTGCTGATCGCCGCACAAGTGCTCGGCATGGCACTGCTCAGCGTTGCGGTCGGGTTCACCTTCCACGCCGCTCGCCGCCTCGGCTCCGGCGTCGTCGCCGCTGCCATCGGGGGAGCATCCCTGCTGTTCGCTCCATGGCGAGGAGTCGCGTCGGCCGGTGTGGAGGGGGCACTCGCGCTCGCCCTGCTCACCTCGTTCATCGTGGCGACGACCCGGGTGCTCGAGCAACCCGATGATAGCCGACTACAGATCGCCGGCACCCTGGCCGGACTCTGCGTGCTTGCCCCACTCGACACGGTCATACTGCTCGGGTTAGTGATCTCGGTGACGCTCGGATCGTTGGCCAAGCGTGGCAAGGACGGCAGGGTGACGGCTGCAGCACTTCGGCTCGTGGTGACACCGTCCGCGCTCGTGCTGACCTACCTGGCCGTGAACCTCGTCCGGACCGGCGAGTGGATGCCGATCACGGCGTCGTTGAAGAGCACGTTCCCGAAGGCAGATCTCGAACTGTCCTTCATCACGGGCAACATCGAGTACACGCTGGCCATCATCGTCACCTGGCTCGGCTTCGGCCTGGCGACGAACGAACATGCACGAACCATCCTGCTGGGCCTGTCGCTCGGCTCCACAGCGTTCATGCTCTACCTGGCCACATTCGGCCAAGGCGTGTTCTGGTGGCACTTCGTCAGCCTGTTGCCCGGAGGAGCCTTGGGAGTCGCCGTCACGACCGATGCAGTCGTGCGACTGGCCGAGCGTCGCCAACTCGGCAGGCTCACGAAGAGGATGCTGACGGCGGCGGCCGCCCTGGTGCTGATCGTGCCGATCGGAACGTCGTTGGCCGAGCGATCACCCGATGGCGCCCTGCTTGCCGCATCCGGGTGGAGAGTGGAGGCCGAGCGAGCCGGGCGCTGGGCTGCCGACAATCTTCCCTCGAACGCGCTGCTCGCCATGAAAGACTCCGGCGCATTCGGCTTCTACACGAGCCAGCCCACGATGAATCTCGACGGCGTGATCTCGGACCGTCGGTTCAACGAGGCGCTGTGCTCGGGCACAGCAGCAACCGAGATGGCCCGAGCAGGCGTGTCCTACGTCGCTCACCACCGAGTGCCAGGCGACTACGACCGCTTCGAGATCCGGCTGCCGTGCTGGTCGGAGGGGACTGCACCGACGCTGCTCGAGTTCTCTACTGCGGACGAGGTGTACCGAGGGCCTGCCTACCACGCTGGAGGTCCCGACCGGCACTTCGTGATCTGGGCGTGGGAGCCGAGCAACGCCTGAAGGCTCTCATCGGGCCGCGCCTGCGGCCGCCAGGTCGCAAAGCTCGGCCGCCGTGGACCGAGGCTGCGATGCGAACGAAGCAAGTGACCCGCTCGTCCTAGTGGCGGCCCATCACCCGCTGGAGTTCGGAGGACCGCACGATGCAATCGGCACCCGATGCTTCGAAGGCTTGGCCCAGCCGAGCCAACGCACCCCGGAAGCTCGAGTTCCAGTCGGCCTCGAACTGGTCACGCGCAGGACCCACCCACGTCGTTGCGCCGAGCGCCGACGTGACCGTCGACGTGATGGTCTCGATGTGCTCGATCTGGCGCTGCAGATTGCGGCCGAGCGCAGCGAGCTGCTCGGGGTTGGCTCCATACATCATCGACTCATGACCTCCTGGTGTGCGGCGGGCCGTCTGCCCGGTGCCCAATGACCGACACCGAAGACGGCCGACCGGAAACCCGGCTGTCACTCGGCGGTCAGCAGGGGCACGAGCAGCGCCACCGAGTCGGGCAGATAGCGCCCGCCGCCGATCGCCACCAGCAGCTCGTCCAGCGTCAACCACGTGGCCTCGACCACCTCGCCGTCGTCGAAGCGGAACGGGCCGGGATGGACCACCCGGTAACAGCGACCGTGCAGCGCGACCGATGCGTCGACGTACCGCCCACCGCCGAGCGGCTCGAGGTCGACGCCGACGACGCCGACCTCTTCGGCCAACTCGCGCCGGGCCGCCGAGTCGTACGCCTCGCCCGCAGCCACCACGCCACCCACGGCGAGGTCCCACCACCCCGGCCAGATGTCCTTGGCCTCGCTGCGCCGATGGACGAGTAGCCGTCCATCGGGGTGCACCACCGCGATGAACACCGCTCGGTGCATCAGGCGTCCGGCGCGCATCTCGGCGCGGGTGACCGTGCCGACCACCCGGTCGTCGTCGTCGACGACGTCCACCAACTCCGAGCCGGCCGCGGCG
>JBDKIV010000040.1:0-5297 GCA_039796935.1 Actinomycetota bacterium
AATGGCCAGCGCACCAGATCTGCAGCTCGGAGCCGCTGCTCGAAGTGCGAACGAAGTTGCTCTGCGATCGACATCACCACGACCGCTCCTGTCTCAGGGTCCTGAGCCGACGGACGTCCGAGCGCACGCCGGTCGCGGCACGGCGCACGATCGAACCCCACGTCGGCACCGTCGTCTGCTCGGGCGATCGCAGCTCCCAACGCTCGACGAGCTCGCCCCCGAACGACGCCTTGAACCGCCCGTGCGGTCCGCTCCGCGCACCGTTCAGGTCGAGCACACGCACACCGTCGCCCGACACCTGGCGGAACACCTCCCACCGCAGCAGAGCAGCGGCACCGTCGTCGAGCGCGGACCGCTCGGCCCCCGACGCCAAGACGGCCGCCGACGGCACCGAGGCGCTGACGAGCACGAACGCGACGAGGTCACCCCGCGGGTCGGCCGTGGCGAACAATCGTGCAACTCGCGAACCGAGCAGCGAGGCGAGCGCCACCCGCCATCCCGCACGGTCGAGCTCGACCGGCGTCCCGTACGACGCCTGCTGCTGAGCGTGCAACCGAGCGACACGGTCGACGAGCCGACCATCGGCGTCGGCCGCCGAGACCTCTCGCACCTCGTACCCGAGATGCTCGGCGCGGCGGACGAGACGGCGCCGGTTGTCGTCGACACGCCGCCACGCAAGCGACAGGTCACTCAGATCGAGGTGATAGGTGAAGCTCAGCGACGGCACCCAACCCCGCTCGACCAACCCCCGGATGTCGACCGTGCCCGGCCTCATGCGCAACGACACCCGAGGATGCCGACGAACCAACTCGTCGAGCAGCGCACCCGCAACCGTCGACTCGTGACGATGCCGGGCACGAGGATGCGCACCCGGCATCGCAGCGACCAGCGGCCCGTTGAAGGCGGCCAACGACCGGGGGAGCACCGACCCACCCGGCGACACCACGGCAGCGATCCCCCCGGCCAGCTCGGTGCCACGTCGGGCGCCGAGCACCACCGAGCGGCAGCCGGTCGACGACGCCGCAGCCCGGACCAGACGAGGATGATGGAACGGTGACGAGCCCGTCGCCGTGTCGACGATCTGCCGCCACGCGGCATCGTCGACATCGAGCTCGACCACCGAGAGGGCGCCCGTCACGACCGACACTCCGCCCCGCCGGCCGCAGGCGAGAACATGTCCCACGGAAACGCGGCCAACAGCGGCGACGGATCGAACACGATCGCCTGCTCGCCGCCGGCTGCGATCGCATCGTCGAGTGACGCCAGTCGCTGCGCGCCCGGCCGGCCCGTGGCCGCGAAGTAGTCCGAGAACTTGAACTCGGGTTCGAAGCGGTTGCGGATCGCCCGTGCCGGAACGCCGAAGGCCTCGGCGACGACCACCCCGTGCAACGACGTCGAGACCACCAACTCGCTCTGCACGATCGTCCGCAACAGCGCCTCGGCGTCGCCACGCGCCGACCGGACCGTCACACCCCGCCGGGGCAGCGACGGCACATCGTCGAAGTGGCGCACGAACGTCACCCGGTGACGCTTCGACGCGCTCAACTTCACCAGGTCGGGCCGCAGGCCCGGCAGCAGCAGCGCAGGGTCGCCGAACACCTCGGGGCAGGCGACCCCGTTGCCGTGCAGCCACTCCCTCGTCAGCGGCCCTCGCACTGCCCGAACGTCGAGATCATCCAGATGGTGATTGGCATCGGACACCCGGGCATTGCGACCCGACCCCCACACGACATCACCCGGTCGTGCAAGGTGCATGATCGACCCGACGGTCAGTAGCCGGCCGGCGGGAAGCATCCCCTCGGGCAGCCCGCGCTGGGCCAGCAACAGCCGAACCACGACCGGACCCAGCAGGTCGCCGACATTGTCCTCGGGTCGCGAGATGAAGCGATGCAACCGCTTGGGCGCCCGGCGCAGCAGACGCGGCGGGCGAACCACGTTCCACTGCACGATCTCGCCCATCGGCCACACGGTACTGCGGGCAGGCGCAGACCTACCGTGCGTGTCCGCCTGCAGCGGCCGACGAGATCGCTTCGGTCGCAATGTCGAGGACCTGAGCGCGGAACCGCGTGAACGAATAGCGATCGGCGAACAGCAGCGAACCCCCATCGGCGATCGAGCGCGCCAGCGAGGGATCGTCGAACAACCGGAGTATCGCGTCGGCGAACCCCGCCGGGTCGTCGGCCAGAAGGATCGATTGCCCGTCGACGACGTCGATCCCCTCGGCGCCGACCGTCGTCGACACGACCGGTTTGCCGAATGCGAACGCCTCGAGGATCTTCACCCGCGTCCCGCTGCCCGAGCGGATCGGGGCGACCACCACCGACGCCGCCTGCAAGACCTCGCCGACCTGATCGACCTCGCCCAACAGGCTGATGCTCGACTCGTGACGGGGGCACCGCAGCGTCTCGCTGAGCGGCCCCGCCACGACCAGCGTCGCATCGGGACGCGAGCGGTGCACCAGCGGCCACACCCGCTCGATCAACCAACGGGCACCGTCATGGTTGGGGCGATAGCCCATCCGCCCGATCATCGTCACCACGGGTGACACCTCGGCCGGTGCGGGCACCGCATTGATGCCGGCAGGCGTGGGATAGGTGTTCGGTAGCACCCTCACCGGACACGCTGCAGCCAGTCGCGCCGCGTCGACGTCCGAACACACGACCGCTGCGTTCGCCGTGCTCAGCAGCCGTGCCCGGGCCAGGACGATCTTGCGGCGGGCGAGCCACACCCGGACGGCATCGACGCCCGACCCGGGCGCGATGACGCGCTCTTCGAGATCGTCGACATCGACGACGAGCGGCGCTGCCAGGTCGGCGGGCAGCCGACGATGCATGAACGGGCCCTGGCGGCACAGCCACACGAGATCGGCTGCGCGAAGCGTCGCCTGGGTCGCCGACGGCAGCGGGTCGGCGCTGAAGCGCTCGGTACGGGCCCCGATCGCCCCCGCCAGAGTGACCAGGCGCTGGGCCAGCCTCGAGCGGCGGGCGCGCCCGAACGACTCGGTCTCGACGCGCAGGTCGGCGCCGACACCCGCGCAGTAGTCGCGAGACCGCTCGAGCTCGGCGGCCGCCGGTGCACCGGTACACACCACCGTCACCCGGTAGTGCGACGCGAGGCTCTCGACGGTCGCCGCGACGCGGATGAACGTTCCGCCCGCACTCGGGATCGGTGCAACCGGGGTGACGACCACGCAGGATGGTCGGGCATCATCGGTGCGGGTCACGGGCGGGCCACCAGCTCGTCGAGCACCAGACGGACGCTGCGCGCCAGGTCGGATGCGTCGCGCACGCGGTGCCCCGCGCGGATCTGGCCCTCGAGCTCGTCGCGGGCCGCCCGGTCGTCGACCAGTCGGACGATCTCGTGCTTCCAGCCGCGTCGATCGGTCGGATCGACCAGCACCCCGAAGCCCTCCGACGCCTCGGGCATCGTGCTCACGTTCGACGTGATGCAGACCTTGCCGGCATCGAGCGACTCGGTGATCGGTAACCCCCAACCCTCGTACAGCGAGGGGTACACCGTGAAGCAGCAGTTGCGGTACAGCCACGACAGCTCGTGATCGGACGGACTCTCGATGAACACGACGTGCTGCTCGAAACCAGGCGTCTCGCCGAGCCGATGCATCGTCTCGGCATTGAGCCAGCCGACAGTGCCTGCCAGCACCAGCGTCGGGACCGCACCGGCGGGCCGTTCGGCGATCAGCGACTCCCAGACGTCGAACAGCAGGTGATGGTTCTTGCGGATCTCGATCGTGCTGACACACAGCACGAACTCGCCGAGCCCTGCGGCCGATGGCGGTCGAACCGGGGTGGCGGCGAGCACCGGCGACGCCGCCGACATGGTTCGACATGACGGAACCTCGATCTGCTCGCTCCGGCAGAACCGATCGATGTCGGAATGCGTGACCGACGAAAACGACATCACCACATCGGCCATGTCCAAGATAATGCGGAACAACACGCGGTCCTGCTCGACGCTCACCGCCCGGTACTGCGGGCGCACCACCGGTACGAGATCGTGGACGGCCAAGGCGACGCGAACGCTCCGCCGCCCGGCCACCTCGGCGAAGTACTCGGCAATCCGGGTCGAACCCCACAGGCTGAGGCTGCACAGCACATCGCCGGGTGCCCAGCTCGCCGACGCGCACGACGCCGATCGCGAACGAGGCCGTGACAGGGCTCTGGCCGCGGCCCGGGTGAGCTGCAGTGAGCTGGCGGCGCATTGGCGCACACCGTCGCGCAGGCCGATCAATGCCCGGGCGGTGTCACCCCAGCGAGCCGACCGGGCCAGTTGCCGACGGCGCCGCGACTCGGGTTCGGCCTGCTGCCGGCTCGCGTGGTGGGTCGGCTCTTCGATCGTCGTGTTCAGCCAGGCGTACCGGCTGTGCAGCTCGTCGGTCGTCACATGGCGAAGGCAATCGGCGTCGCGGTCATAGCGCACCAACCGCACCTGCGGGTCGCCGACGAGCTCGCGAGCCAGCTCGAGCTCGACACGTTGAATGCCGGTGGGGCGACGACCGCGGTAGGACATCGACGTGGTCACGTCGAGCCACACGGTACGGTCTGGTGCCACGGGCCCAAGGATAGGGCTACCGAGGTAACCTCGCTTCGGTGAGCCTGGGAACTCGGCTGAACGAACTGCTGGAACGACTCACCGGTCGCAGGGTGATGAAGCCGCCGGTCCGCCGCCAGCAGACGGCGATGCGCCTCGACCCGACCCACGCCTACGCGGCAATCGCCGAGCTCCGCCGTCGGCAGGGCGAACCGGTCGACGCCTCGCGCCCCATCGAGCTCCGCCTGGCCGAACTGAAGGTCTTCTCGCAGCACGGCGAGGACGGCATCATCGACGAGCTCGTTCGCCAACTCGGCGTGACCGACCACTGGTTCGTCGAGTTCGGGGTGCAGGACGGCACCGAGTGCAACACGCGAGTGCTGGCCGAGGTGATGGGTTGGAAGGGCCTCTACTTCGAGCCCGCCGAGGCCCACTTCCGGGCGCTCGAGCGCCGGTGGGCCGGCTCTGACACGGTCACCGTGGTCAACCAGGCGGTCAGCCCCGAGCGTGTCGGCGAACTGTTCCACCAGTACGGGGTGCCCGAGGTGTTCGGTCTCCTCTCGATCGACGTCGACGGACAGGACCTCTGGATCTGGGAGGCCCTACCCGACCGGTATCGACCGGCGATCGTCGTCGTCGAATGCAACTCGAGCTTCCCCCGCGGCCAGGCCATCGTCGAACAGCGCGGACTCGCCTGGACCGACGAACACTCCGACAGCTTCGGGGCGTCGATCGAGGCGCTCCGCCAG
>JBDKIV010000041.1:0-12297 GCA_039796935.1 Actinomycetota bacterium
CCGAGGGGCGGCGCGTCGGCCACCAGTACGGGCAGGTCCGGATCGTCGAGCAGGTCGAGGAACGCCTGCATCTCGAGATCGTGGAACGCCTGGTAACCGGCCGAGCCCGGAGCGTGGCCCACAGGATCACCGGGGTAGCGATGGTCGACCATTTCCATCCCTCCGGCCACGACGAGCACGCCGTCGGGGTCGAACGACTCGAGCACCGGCGGCAGCACTGCTCGAAGGTCTCGACACTCGCTCGGCGCCCAGTCGAGTTCGGGTGACGACCTGGTCGCCTCGGTCCGTACGAAGGCGCACCCCTCTTGACCGGCCCACTGGACCTCGAGCGCGCCCTCCGCTGCGTCGTTGAGGGCGCGAGCGACGAACAGCGACGTCGAGTCACCCACCACCAGCAGCCGCGGCGGGCCTTCCGGCGAGTCGCGCTCGGAGGCGAGCAGCGCAGCGATCACCCGGTCCAACTCGCCCGGCGCCCCCGGCGCCACGATCGGCACGTCACCGATCTCGATCGCTGCGCGATCCATGGTGAAGCGGTACCAATCGGCCACCCCATGGTCGACCAGGACCACCGGTCGACCACCGGCGGCGACCACGGCGAGCGCCGCCCGGAGATCGCCGTCGGCGGCCCGTGCCCGTGCGCCGAACTCGACGACCTGGTCCGTGGTGGGGAACCCGACCTGACCGGCCCGCCGGACGATGCCCGCATCGAGCGGCCCGAGCGAGACGACCACCAGGTCGGGCTCGGTGCGCTGCAGGGCCTTCAACCACCGCAGCGACGCACGCCGGCACGGTCCGATCGGCACCACGCTCCCGTCGAGCAGTTGGACCTCTTCACCGGCCGACACGGGGCAATCCGCATCGACCTCGTCGACGACACGGACACCGCCACCGATCGACACCGGTCGGCTTCCGACCACCAGGACCGACGGCGTGACCGGCTCGGTCGTCGCCGGCGGAACACTCGAGGTCGAAGCAGAACGAACCCGGGCCGCCGACGACACGGGTGCTTCGAGGCTGAGCACGCCGTTGCTCGTCCGGGCAGCAGCGAGGAGTTGGTCGGTGGACGACATCGTCGGGGTGGGAGCGAGCACGACGGCGCCGACGATCACCGACATGGACCCGGCCACCACCAGGCCGTTCGTGATCAGGCCAGCCGCACCCGATTGCCGCAGCAGCCGCCGCTGTCGGATCGGCTGCTCGAGCAGTCGGTACGACACGACGACGCACACCGCCACGACGACGCATCGCACGAGCAGCAACCCGACCCCGTCGAACCCGACCCGCTCGGGCGTGGCGAGGGTGAAGATCGGCCAGTGGAACAGGTAGATCCCGTAGCTGACACGCCCGATCGCGGCGAGCCACGGCACGCCGAGGGTGCGGCCGAGCGGACCCGGTTCGGTCACGGCGACGACGAGGACGACCGACACCACGGCGACGGCGGCCAACCCGCCCCGCATCAGCCACCGATCGCCGACATCCACCACGCCGACGGCCAGCGCCAACACCACCAACGCGGCGCCACCGGCGAGCTGTGTGACACGAGGCAGCCGTGTGGCGCTGCGGCCAGGGAGCGGGCGTCCGGACCGCAGCACTGCGACGAAGGCCCCCACGAGCAACTCCGCCGCACGGGTGTGCGTTGCGTTGTAGGCCAGATCGAAGTCGTCGGTGGCGAGCATCGCCGCCAGCGACGCGACGGCCAGCGCTGCCAGCACGGCGCCGAGCGATCGACGACCGCGCCGCAGACCCACCAGCACCACCACCGGGAGCACCAGGTAGCACTGCTCCTCGATCGACAGCGACCAGAAGTGGGCGACCGGACTGGCAGCCTGCTCGAAGAGTTCTCGGTACGACGCCTCGGCGAAGGCGAACCGCCAGTTCGCGACGTTCGCCACCACGGCGATGACGTCACCGGGAAGGTCGCGTCGCTGCGAATCGGTCCACCACGGCCACGCAGCCACCACGGCGCCCAGGCACAGCAGCGATGCCGGCAGCAGTCGCCGGGCGCGACGGGCGTAGAACCCCTTCAGCGAGATTCGCCCGGCTTGTTCGAACTCGGCCAGCAGCAGCGTGGTGATCAGGTAGCCCGACAGGGTGAAGAACACCGACACCCCGAGGAACCCGCCGGAGGCCCATCGGTACCCCGAGTGGAACAGGAGCACCGCGACCACGGCGAGCGCCCTCAGGCCGTCGAGGCCCGGCACGTAGCCGATACGCGATGTCCCGTCCCCCACGGGTCAGCACTGTAGACAGCGGGTCAGCCGCCGGAAATGTCGGACACCTTCTGCTTGCCGGCGCCGAGGAACGGCATCATCGACCGCAGCTGCGCACCGACCTCTTCGATCTGGTGGGCACGGCCGGCGTCTTGCAGCGCCTTGAAGTTGGCCCGTCCGCTCTCGCTCTCGGCCACCCATTCCTTCGCGAACTTGCCCGACTGGATCTCCTTGAGGATCTTCTTCATCTCGGCCTTGGTACGGGCGTTGACGACGCGGGGTCCACGGGTGACATCGCCGTACTCGGCGGTGTCACTGATGCTGTAGCGCATGCCGGCGATGCCTTCCTCGTACATGAGGTCGACGATCAGCTTCACCTCGTGCAAGCACTCGAAGTACGCCATCTCGGGCTGGTATCCCGCCTCGACGAGCGTCTCGAAACCGGCCTGGACGAGCGAGGTGAGGCCGCCGCACAGCACGACCTGCTCGCCGAACAGGTCGGTCTCGGTCTCTTCGGCGAAGGTCGTTTCGATGATGCCCGCCCGTGCGCCGCCGATGGCATCGGCATAGCTGAGCGCCAGGTCCTTGGCGGAGCCGGTCGCGTCCTGGTGCACGGCGATGAGGCACGGCACGCCGCCGCCCTCGGTGTAGGTGCGACGGACGAGGTGACCTGGCCCCTTCGGCGCGATCATGATCACGTCGACGGTCTTCGGGGGACGGATCCGCTTGAACCGGATGTTGAACCCGTGCGCGAACGCGAGGGCCTTGCCCTTGCGCATGTGCGGCTTGATGAACTCTTCGTAGGTCGCCTTCTGCTCGGTGTCGGGCATCGTCATCATGATGACGTTCGCCCACTTGGCGGCGTCACCGATGCTCATCACCTTCAAACCGGCGGCCTCGGCCTTGGCCGCCGACGACGACCCCTCGCGCAGACCGACGACCACCTGGACGCCCGACTCCTTGAGGTTGAGCGCATGGGCATGGCCCTGCGAGCCATAGCCGATGATGGCCACCTTGCGGTTGCGGATGATCGACGGATCGCAGTCCGCCTCGTAATACATGGTCGCGGCCATATCAGCCAGCCTTTCTGTTCAGGATCACGTGTCTGTCGGAGATCATTTGGTTCTGGAGGGCACCGCGCGAAGGCGGGCCTCGCGGTCGAGCTTGGGCAACGCCACGCGCCCCGTGCGCTGGAGTTCAACGATGCCATAACCAGACAGCAACTCTTCAAAGTCGTCGAGCTTGTCGGGGTGCCCGTCGAGCGACACCGTAATGGCCTCGACACCCACTGCGAGGATCTTCCCCTCGAAGATGTTGGTCAGCTCGACCACCTGGCCACGCTGGTCGGAGCCGGCGCGCACCGTCGCGAGGAGCAGTTCGCGCTCGACCGACCGGCGCGGGTCGAGTTCGCTGATCTTGACCACCTCGATCAGCTTGAACAACTGCTTGGTGATCTGCTCGAGCGGTGTCGACTCGACGTCGACGACGATCGTGATGCGGCTGAAACCTTCGTCCTCGGCAGGGGCGACCGCCAGGCTGAAGATGTTGAAGTCGCGTCTGGCGAACAGCCCCGCGACCCGGGCGAGCACGCCCGGACGGTTCTGCACCAACACCGACAGGATGTGGTGGTGGGTCTGGGTGTAGCTCATCGCAGTGCACTCCTCCGTGCTTCCTGGTCCGCCGGGAGGAGGACGTCGTCGTTGCTGAAACCTGCCGGGACCATCGGGAACACCTTCTCGCGCGCATCGACCCGGAAGTCGACGACGACGGGGCGGTCGTTGATGGCGTTGGCCCGCTCGATCGCGGGTTGGACCTCTTCGGGGCTGTCGACCCGGATGCCGACGCACCCCATCGCCTCTGCCCACTTGACGAAGTCGGGCACCTCCGGTGACAGGTAGACCTCGCTGTAGCGCTCCTCGTAGAACATCTCCTGCCATTGGCGGACCATGCCGAGGTAGCTGTTGTTCAAGATGGCGATCTTCACGGGGATCCGTTCGACCGATGCGGTGACCAACTCCTGGGCCGTCATCTGGAAGCAGCCGTCGCCGTCGATGGCCCACACGGTCTTGTCGGGGTGCGCGACCTTGGCGCCGATCGCCGCCGGCACGCTGAACCCCATCGTCCCGAGGCCTCCCGAGTTGACCCATGTGTAGGGCTCGTCGAAGTGCCAGTACTGGCTCGACCACATCTGATGCTGACCGACGCCGCTGACGAGGATCGTCCCCTTCGGCGCCAGGTCGCGCAGCTGCTCGAGGCAGAACTGGGGCTTGAGTGCCTCGCCGGGTTCGCTCGGCTCGTACGCGAGCGGGAACTGTTCGCGCCATCCGCTGACGCGGCTCTTCCAGGCGCTGGTGTCGGCCTGGACCGCGCCGCTCGCCAACAGGTCCTTGATCGCCTTGACGATCTCTTCGATGACGTACTTGGCATCACCGACGATCGGGACGTCGGGGCGACGAACCTTGCCCTGCTCTGCCGGGTCGATGTCGACATGGATGATCTTCGCCTCGGGAGCGAAGGTCGACACCTTGCCGGTGATGCGGTCGTCGAATCGGGCGCCGAGGGTGATGAGCAGGTCGCTCTTTTGCAGCGAGGTGATGGCCGTCGCGTTGCCGTGCATGCCCGGCATGCCGAGACAGAGCGGGTGATTGTCGGGGAAGGCCCCGCGGGCCATGAGCGTGGTGACGACATGGATGTCGGTGAGTTCTGCGAGTTCCCGCAGTGCCTCGGCGGCACGTGCCTTGAGGATGCCGCCACCGGCATAGATGATCGGGCGCTCCGACTCGAGGATCAGGCGCGCCGCCTCTTTGATCATCCGCGGGTGCCCCTTCACGTTGGGGCGATAGCCGGGCAGGCTCTCGGCGACTTCCGCGTCGGTCGGCCAGTACCACTCCATGGTGTTCTGGAGGACGTCTTTCGGCACATCGATGAGGGTCGGGCCGGGCCGACCGGTGGTGGCGATGTGAAAGGCCTGGCGGACGGCCATCGGCACGTCCTCGGCGCGCATGACCAGTTCGTTGTGCTTGGTGGCGCTGCGGGTGATGCCGACGGTGTCGCACTCTTGGAAGGCATCGGTACCGATGGCCGTGGTCGAGACCTGCCCGGTGATGCAGACCATCGGGATCGAGTCCATGAAGGCGTCCATCAGCGGAGTGACCATGTTGGTGGCGGCGGGTCCGCTGGTGACCATGGCGACGCCCGGACGACCGGTGACGTGGGCGTACCCTTCGGCCATGTGGCCCGCACCCTGCTCGTGACGGACGAGGATGTGGCGGATCGAACTGTCGAGCAGCGGATCGTACGCGGGGAGGATGCAGCCGCCGGGCAGGCCGAACACCACCTCGACACCCTCCATCTCGAGGGACTTGATGAGGGCTTGGGCGCCGGTGATTCTCAT
Organism: Actinomycetota bacterium; assembly: GCA_039796935.1. Classification (GTDB taxonomy): domain Bacteria; phylum Actinomycetota; class Acidimicrobiia; order Acidimicrobiales; family Ilumatobacteraceae; genus VFMC01. Next base: position 5,605 of record JBDKIV010000041.1, read on the forward strand.
GGGTGGCTCCTGGGTTTCGGGGTCGGTTCGGTCGGAAAAACGAAGAAGCCTCCCACTCGGGAGGCTCGGACGCACGCAGATCGTGGGGCGCGCGTCTTACACGGGTACTACTACGAGACGGTCGGCAGAACGGGCACGCACGCCGTTAGTTAACCATCGTCTCTGACGTTGCGCAACCTGGAGTCACACCGGTTGGGGCTAGCCTGTCGGCGGACTGCCTCGTCGGCTGTCCTTTGATCGTTCTCGGAGCAGTAGCACATGACACCCACTCTTGCCCCCGCAACCGGACGCCTCGGCGTGCTGACGGTCGGCCTCGGCGCCGTCTCGTCGACGTTGATCGCAGGCGTCGAACTGGTGAAGCGAGGGCTCGCCGCCCCGACCGGCAGCTTGACGCAGATGGACACCATCCGACTCGGCAAGCGGACCGACGGGCGAACCCCGCTCATCAAGGACTTCGTGCCCCTGGCCGACCTGAACGACGTGGTCTTCGGTTCGTGGGATCCGTTCCCGGACGATGCCTATGTCGCGGCCACCCGCGCCGGTGTGCTCGAGGGCGGCAAGCACATCGAAGCCATCTCCGAGGCGCTTCGTGACGTCGTACCGATGAAGGCTGCGTTCGACCGCAACTACGTCAAGCGCATCGATGCCGACAACACCATCGGGACCATCGACAAGCGTTCGATGCTCAACTCGATCCGCGAAGACATCAACCGCTTCCGCGAAGAGAAGCAGTGCGACCGTCTCGTGATGATCTGGGCGGCGAGCACCGAGATCTTCATCGAAGCTGGTCCCGCGCACCAGAACATCGAGGCGTTCGAAGCGGCCATCGATGCGAACGACCCGACGGTCGCCCCGTCGATGCTCTACGCCTACGCCGCCATCCTCGAAGGTGTGCCGTTCGCCAACGGAGCACCCAACCTCACCGTCGACATCCCGGTGCTGCGCGATCTGGCCACCGAGCGCAAGGTGCCGATCAGCGGCAAGGACTTCAAGACCGGCCAGACGCTCATCAAGACCGTCATCGGCCCGATGCTGCGTGCCCGCATGCTCGGCCTCTCGGGCTGGTACTCGACCAACATCCTCGGCAACCGCGACGGCGAAGTGCTCGACGACCCGGACAACTTCAAGACCAAGGAAGAGTCGAAGCTGGGCGTGCTCGAGCACATCCTCGACCCCGCCACGTTCCCCGATCTGTACGGCGACGTGTACCACAAGGTCCGCATCAACTACTACCCGCCCCGCGGTGACAACAAGGAGGGCTGGGACAACATCGACATCTTCGGTTGGCTCGGCTATCCGATGCAGTTGAAGATCGACTTCCTGTGCCGCGACTCGATCCTCGCCGCCCCGCTGGCGCTCGACCTCGTGTTGTTCAGCGACCTGGCCCAGCGCGCAGGCCTGGGCGGCATCCAGGAGTGGCTGAGCTTCTACTACAAGGCCCCGATGGTCGCACCGGGCCTCTACCCCGAGCACGACCTCTTCGTGCAGCTGTCGAAGCTGAAGAACACGCTGCGGTGGATGATGGGCGAAGAGCAGATCACCCACCTCGGCCGCGAGTACTACGACGAGGACTGAGCAACCCGGCGGTTGACAGATGATACCCCTGGGGGTATCATCTGTCTCATGAACCTCGAGCCTGACGTCATCACCGACCTCACCAAGCGCCTTCGTCGCATCGAAGGACAGGTGCGCGGCATCCAACAGATGCTCACCGAGCAGCGCGAGTGCCGCGAGATCGTCGCTCAGGTGTCGGCTGCTTCGAAGGCCCTCGACCAGGTGGGCTTCAAGCTGCTCGTCACCGGGCTGAGCCACTGCCTCACCGACGCCGACGCCGCCGCCGACAACGGATTCTCGCTCGACGAGGTCGAGCGCCTGTTCTTGAAGCTGGCATGACCATGTACTTCCAGCAGTACTACCTCGAGTGCCTCTCGCACGCTTCGTACCTCATCGGCGACACGACCAGCGGCAATGCCGTGGTGGTCGACCCCCAGCGAGACGTCAGCCAGTACCTGGCCGATGCCGAGGCGAACGGGCTCCGCATCGTCAAGGTCATCGAGACGCACTTCCATGCCGACTTCCTGTCGGGTCACCTCGGCCTGCACGAGCAGGTCGGCGCCGACATCGTCTACGGGCGAGCCGCGACCCGACGTACCGAGTTCCCGATCGAGGCGCTGGCCAACGGGAGCGTCATCGCCCTCGGCGACCCGCACCACGGCGTGACGCTCGAGATCCTCGAGACACCCGGACACACGCCGGAGTCGATCTGCGTGGTGGTGCGCGAGCACGGCGACGACGACGTCCCGTACGGCGTGCTCACGGGCGACACGCTGTTCATCGGCGACGTCGGTCGCCCCGACCTCTTGGCGGCGGTCGGTTTCACCGCCGACGAGCTGGCCCACCAGCTGTACGAGTCGCTGCACACCAAGCTCCTCACACTCCCCGACGCGACTCGTGTCTACCCGGCTCATGGTGCGGGGTCGGCCTGCGGCAAGAACCTCAGCACCGAGACGGTCAGCACCATCGGCGAACAGCGGCGCCTCAACTACGCGTTGCAGCCGATGAGCGAGGACGCCTTCGTCGAAGCAGTCACCCAGGGCCAGGCCGCGGCACCGCTGTACTTCCTCTTCGCCGCGACCAAGAACCGGCAGGCTCACGAGCCGCTGCAGGAAGAGCAGGCCGTCACGCCGCTCGGCGTCGACGACGTGCTCGCCGCCCAGGCGTCGGGCGCGGCCATCGTCGACACACGCGACGCGGCCGACTTCGGGGCGGCGCACCTCCGCCGCTCCATCAACGTCGGCCTCGGCGGCCGGTTCGCGGAGTACACGGGTGAGGTCGTCGCGCCAGGCACCCCGATCGTGCTCGTCACCGAACCCGGCTACGAGCACGAGGCCAAGACCCGGCTCGCCCGAATCGGTTTCGACAACGTCGTCGGCGTCCTCGACGACGCGCTCGGCACCTTCGTCCGCCGACCGGATCTCGTCGATCGTTCGTCGCGGCTGTCGGCCACCGAACTCGAGGAGCGCCGGGCCGGTGTCGCCGACATCCAGATCGTCGACGTGCGCGGCCCCGGCGAGGTGGCACTCGGCGCCATCCCGGGGGCCGCCCACATCCAGCTGCCGCAGCTGGTCAACCGTCTCGGCGAGCTCGACCCTGCCAAGCCGACCGTGGTGTACTGCGCCGGCGGCTACCGCTCGAGCATCGCCGCCAGCACGTTGCGGGCCAACGGGTTCACGGATGTCTCCGACCTGCTCGGGGGCTTCAACGCCTGGCTCGGTCGGGAGTCGGCAGCATGAGCGGGTCCGAGATGCCGTCGACGACGCCGGCCGAGGCGGCCGCCGGCGACGGGTTGCTCGTCGACGTTCGCGAGCTCGACGAGTGGATCGCCGGTCACGCCGCTGCGGCTGTGCACATCCCCCTCATGGAGGTGCCCGGCAAGCTCGACGCGCTGCCCACCGACCGGCCGATCGTGTGCATCTGCCGTTCGGGGGCTCGCTCGGCCCGAGCAACCGAGTTCCTGCGCGGTCACGGCTACGACGCACGCAACATGGTCGGAGGGATGAAGGCCTGGGCGGCCGACGGCCTTCCGGTCGTGCGCATCGACGGCGGGACGGGCGCGGTGATCTGAGTGCGCGCCCTGCTGGCGTCGCCGCTCGGGTTCCTCATCGGACTCTCCCTCGGGGCGCTCGGAGGTGGCGGATCGATCCTCGCCGTCCCGGTGCTCGTCTACGTCGCCGGGCAAGAACCCAAGGCGGCCACCGCCACCTCACTGGTACTGGTCACGATGACCTCGGTCGTCGGGATCGTGCCGCACCTGCGTGCCCACCGGGTTCGAGTGGTGCCCGGCCTGGCATTCGGTCTCGCCGGCATCGGAGGGGCGGTCGCCGGATCGAGGCTCAACGACCTCGCCGACCCCGACCTGCTGCTGTTGCTGTTCGCCGTGGTGATGCTGGTCGCGGCACGCGGCATGCTCCGCTCGGCGAAGCGCCGATCGCAGGGTGGCAGCCCAGAGCCACGCTCGGTTCGATTCGACGGCGCGACCGTGCTCAAGGTGCTCGCCGCCGGAACCGGGGTCGGGCTGCTCACGGGCTTCTTCGGGGTCGGAGGAGGGTTCGTGATCGTGCCGGCGCTGGTCCTCGCACTCGGATTCTCGATGCCCGAGGCCGTGGGCACGTCGCTGCTGGTGATCGTCATCAACTCGCTCGTGGCGCTCGCCATGCGCGCCGGTGCGGGCGGGATCGAATGGGATGTGGTCGTCCCCTTCGCAGTGTCGAGCATGGCTGGCGTGCTCGTGGGCGGCCGTCTGGCGGGCACCAAGGACCCGACGTCGCTCCAGCGGGCGTTCGTCGTGCTCTTGGTGCTGGTGGCGACCTACACCGCCATCGCGTCACTCGTCGCGCTGGCCTGAACCGGTACCGGTCAGACGTACGGGTCGTTCGGCCCGAGCGGCTCGTCCCACCACTCGGGTGGCGAGCCGGCGGTCTCCCACTCGGGGAACGGGTAGATGCAGTTGACCGGACATGCCGGCAGGCACTTGTCGCACCCGCTGCACAGTTCGGGGACGATCACCACATCGGCTCCGTGGTTGAAGATCGCCCCGAACTGTGACGGGCAGTGGCGAAGGCATGCGTCGCAGTTGATGCACTCGAGCATCTCGATCCGTAGCGGCGGGTTCTTCCACTTGGGATTGCGGTGACGTGTTTCGATCCGCTCGGTCCGAGTGGCGCCCATTCGCCGGAGTGTAGACAGCCTCGGTCGACCTTGACCGCACGGTCAGGTGAATGATCCACTGACCGGGTGAACGAGGGCCGGCGCAGCCACACCGAACAGGGCCGCGAGCGCAAGCAACAGTTGCTCGACGCTGCTGCGCAACTGTTCTCGACCAAGGGCTACGCCGACACGCGGATCGCCGACATCTGCACCGCCGCCGGTGTCGCCAAAGGGTTGCTCTACTGGTACTTCCCGACGAAGGAGAGCATCTTCGCCGAACTCGTTCGCTCGATGCGCTCGCAACTGCGACGCGCCCAGGCTGCGGCGATGGACCCTGATGCCGACCCGGTCACCCGCATCCGCCAGGGCGCCGAGGCGAGCGTGGTGTTCATGGCCGAGCACCGTTCGTACTTCGCGCTCCTCGACGTCGAGCGGGCCGACGATGCCGTCGCCGGCGTGCTTCGGGCCGGCAGCGAGGTGTACGCCCGCGACGTCGTCCGTCTCGTCCGCGAGGCTCAGGCAGCCGGGGCGATCGGCGACGGCGACCCGCACTGGTACGCCACCGGAGTCCTCGGCACCGTGTCGTCGTTCAGCCACGCACTCCGCCACGGTCGGCTCGATGTCGACCCCGACGAACTCGCTGCGTTCGTCGGCGAGTGGGTCGTCCGAGCGCTATCGACCGAGACGACCGGCGAGCTCCGGGTGACGTCGCAGCGCCACGCGTAAGAAGGCGTCGACGACTCGCGGCTCGAACTGGGCGCCACTTCCGTCGAGGACGTACTGCACCGCTTCGTCCGTCGACCACGCCCGCTTGTAGGGCCGTGCGCTCAGCAACGCGTCGAACACGTCGGCGACCCCGACGATGCGCCCACTGAGCGGAATGTCGTCACCTGCCGCACCGTTGGGGTAGCCACGCCCGTCCCACCACTCGTGATGGTTGAGCGCGACCTCGGCCGCGAGTTGAATCAGCGGGGACACGCTGCCCCCGAGGATCTCGGCGCCGACCGTCGTGTGGGTCCGCATGATCGCCATCTCGTCGTCGGTGAGCTTGCCGGGCTTGAGCAGGATGGCGTCCGGAACCGCCACCTTGCCGATGTCGTGCAAGCGTGCCGCCAGTCGCAGACGGTGCGACCACGTTGCGGGCTCACCCAACTCGTCGGCGATCTCGCCCGCCAGGTCTCCCACCCGGATCGTGTGCTCTCCGGTGTCGGTGTCGCGGAACTCGGCCAGGACCGCGAGACGCTGGAACGCCTCGAGTTGATACGCCTCGAGATCGTAGGTGCGACCGCGGACGAGTGCCTCGAGTTCGCCGGTGCGCAACCGGAGGATCTCGGCCTGCTGACGACCCGCTTCGGCATCGTGGGCGATCTGCTGCGCGGCCATGCGTTGATCGGTGGTGATCACCGACAGCGCTTCGACCGACATCACTCGCTGCTCGAGGTGGGCGACCGCTTGGGCGAGCAGGCCCGACGAGCGGCACAACGTGCCGGCCTCTCGATGCGCACGAATGCGGCGACGGAGTGCCTCCATCCGGACGACTGGTTCGACGGCGCGGTCGAGGATCTGCACGGTCAGCGTGACCGCCTCGCCGTCGTGTCGCAGAGCGGCCTCGTGATCACCCTCACCCGCGGCGATCGCCGCACGGAGCAAGGCGATGTCTGCCGCGCTCAGCAGCGCCATCGGTGCCTCGCCGGCCGTCAGCGAGGCGGCCTCGTCGAGTCGTTCGGCCGCACGGGCCCAACGATGCAACCCGATGTCGATGCCCGCCACGGCGATCAGCAGTTCGGGCACGCGAGTCGGCGCCACGTCGCGAGCAAGAGCGAGCGCCGCCTCGGCCGACCCGACTGCCGGGCCGAGGTCTCCGGATGCCGCCCTGGCATCGGCGAGGCATGCGAAGGCGGCCACGTCCGACTCATCTCGGCCGCGTTCGGTACCGGAATCAGCCGCCGCAGCCGCCGCAGCCGTCGGAGCCGTCGCAACCGCCGC
>JBDKIV010000042.1:0-3620 GCA_039796935.1 Actinomycetota bacterium
CCGGGATAGGGTGGACCGAACCGATCGGAGCGGATTCGTGCACGGCAACTCCAAGTACCAACATCGCAGCGTGGGCATCGTGAGCCTCGAAGCTGTCGAGGCACCGGAGGTCGTCACCTCCGACTGGATCGACGAGCAGCTCGCACCCACCTACGAACGTTGGGGTCTCCGGCCCGGCCTCCTGGCCGAGTTGGCAGGCATCAAGGAGCGCCGCTGGTGGCCCGAAGGTGTCACCTTCGATCAGGCAGCGGCCCTCGCCGGACGCGCCGCACTCGACGCCTCCGGGGTCGATCCCGCCCGCGTCGGCATGCTCATCTCGACCTCGGTGTGCAAACACCACCTCGAACCATCCGTCGCCTGCGCCGTCCACCACCAGCTCGGCCTCCCGACGTCGTGCACCAACTTCGACCTGGCCAACGCCTGCCTCGGCTTCGTCAACGCCATGCACCTCGCCTCGACCGCGATCGATGCGGGCTTCATCGAGTACGCACTGATCGTCGACGGCGAGGGCAGCCGTCACACGCAGCTCGCCACCATCGCCCGACTGCAACGCGACGACGCCTCGGTGACCGACGTGTTCGACGAGTTCGCATCGCTCACGTTGGGTTCGGGTGCCGCGGCGATGGTCCTCGGCCGAATGGACGACCACCCCGACGCCCACCGGGTGATCGGCGGCGTCGCCCGTGCGGGGACCGAACACCACACGCTGTGCATCGGCGATCTCGACAAGATGACCACCGACACGAAACGCCTGCTCGAGGCAGGCCTCGACCTCGCCCACGCAGCATGGAAGGACGCCGAGGCCGACTTCGACTGGGTGACCGGCATGGACCGCTACATCGTCCACCAGGTGAGCTCGGTCCACACCCGGCTGATCACCGAACGACTCGGGATCGACGCGCAGAAGGTTCCGCTCACCTACCCGCGCTACGGCAACGTCGGCCCGGCGGCGATCCCGATCACACTCGCCGGCGTCGCACCCGAGCTGCAGCGCGGCGACCGCATTCTGTGCATGGGTATCGGCTCGGGGCTCAACACGAGCTTCACCGAGCTCGTCTGGTGAGGAGGCGACGGTGAGTACGCCGTCGCTGCCCACCGCCGCCGACTGGCAGGCGTGGGGCATCGATCCCACCTGGTCTCGCACGGTCGATGCGGCCGGTCATCGTTGGCACCTCCTCGAGCGCCGCCCCGCCGAGCCACTCGCCACCATCGTCTGCGTCCACGGCAACCCGACCTGGAGCTACCTGTGGCAACCCCTGCTCGAACACCTGGGCGGCCGGTATCGCGTGATCGCACTCGACCAGTTGGGCATGGGGTATTCCGACCGGATGGGTCCGCGTGAGTTCGCGCAGCGAGTCATCGACCTCGGCGACGTCGTCGATGCGCTCGACATCGACGGTCCCGTCGTCATGATCGGCCACGACTGGGGTGGCGCAGTGGCGATGGGCTGGGCCGTCGATCACCCCGACCGGCTCGCAGGGCTCGTCCTGTGCAACACCGGCATCGCCGTACCCGAGGGCCGTCGCGCCCCCTCACTGATCCGACTTGCCGCCGCCGGGCCGATGACCGATCTGGCCTGTCGCCGCACCAACACCTTCGTCGCCGGCACGATCGCCCTGTCATATCGCCGGCTCCAGGCACGCGCCCGAGCCGCACTGCGCGCCCCCTACCGGCGCGCCGCGCACCGGGCGGCGATCGCCGACTTCGTCGCAGACGTGCCGTTCGACACGACCCACCGATCGAGCGCAGCGATCGCCCGCGTCGCCGAGGCACTCGGTACGGTGCAGGCTCCGACGCTGCTCGTCTGGGGTGCGAACGATCCCGTGTTCGACGATTCGTTCGCCCTCGACCTGGCGCGCCGACTCCCCCACGCCGATCAACACCGCTTCGCGGACGCCGGCCACCTGGCCCCACTCGAGGCCGACGTCGCCCACGTCGTCGACTCGTGGCTCGACTCGTGTCTCGATTCGCCGCTCGACGCTCGCCGCTCGCCGGCAACCAGCGAACCATCGACCCACGACACATCGACCCGCACCACGACCCACGACACGACCGCAACGGCGTACCACCCCACGTGGCACGCGATCGACGAACGAGCCGACGACCCGACCACGGCGTTCGTCGACGGGGCGACCGGCGCCCGAACATCGTTCCACGAACTGCACCGCCAGGTGACCGGCATCGCCCGCGGCCTCGGCGAACACGGCCTTCGCCCGGGCGACCGCGTCGCGATGCTCATCCCGCCGAGCATCGACCTCGTCGCTGCCGTCTACGGGGTCTGGCGCGCCGGCGGGGTCACCGTCATCGCCGACCGCGGCCTCGGCCTGCGCGGGCTCGGCGCTGCGATGCGCAGCGCGCACGTCGACTGGTTGATCGGACCCCCTGCAGCCATCGCTGCCGCCCGAGCGATGCGGTGGGCACCGCGTGCGCGCATCGTCGCAGTCGGAGACCGACGGGTCCTCGGTGCCGAGGTGACGCTCGGGACGCTCGCCTCGTCGGCAGCCGTCCTCCCCGACGAGCCGGGGCAGGACGACCCGGCTGCCGTGCTGTTCACCTCGGGCGCAACCGGCCCGGCCAAGGGGGTCCGCTACCGGCATCGTCAGCTCGCCGCGCAACGCGACGCCCTGGCCAGCACCTATGGCATCACCTCGGATGATCGCCTCGTGGCGGCCTTTGCGCCGTTCGCCCTGTACGGACCGGCCCTGGGCATCACCTCGACCATCCCCGACGTCGACGTCACCAAGCCGGGCACCCTGAGCGCGGCCGCACTCGCCGAGGCGTGCGCATCGGTCGACGCAACGATCGTGTTCGCCTCGCCGGCCGCCCTCGCCAACGTGGTGCGCACATCGGTCGCGCCCGACCGCAGCGGCGCAGGCGTCCGTCTCGTGCTGTCGGCCGGCGCCCCGGTACCGGTCGCCACGCTGCGCGCCGTGTCGCCGCTGTTCCCCTCCGCCGAACTGCACACGCCCTACGGCATGACCGAATGCCTACCCGTGGCCGATGTGTCGCTGGCCGGCATCGACGCCGCGTACACCGACGACAGCCGACGCGGTGTCTGCGTCGGACCTCCGGTTGTCGGCGCCGAGGTCATCATCGCGCCACTCGGATTCGATGCGGGCGAACCTGTCGACACGCTCGCCACCGGGACCACCGGCGAAGTGCTGGTCGCTGCAGCCTGGTGTTCCGACGGGTACGACCGCCGCTGGGGCACCGAACACCAGGCCCGACCGACCGACGCGACGGGCCGCACCTGGCACCGGTCGGGCGATGTCGGCCACCTCGACGCAACCGGGCGGCTGTGGATCGAGGGACGATCGGTACACATCATCCACACCGACCGTGGTCCGGTCACACCCGTCCCCGTCGAGGTCCTGGTCGAAGCACTTCCGGCGGTCGAACGGGCAGCAGCGGTCGGCGTCGGGCCGGTCGGCTGTCAACAGGTGGTCATCGTGGTCGAACAGCAGGGCGACCCCGGTCTGGCATCGCCGTCGCTCGCCGCCGCCGTCCGCGGAGCACTCGACCATCCGGTCGCCGCTGTGCTCACCGCGCCCTCGCTGCCGGTCGACATCCGCCACAACACCAAGATCGACCGCACCCTGCTTGCCACCTGGGCCGACCGG
>JBDKIV010000043.1:0-3837 GCA_039796935.1 Actinomycetota bacterium
TGGGCCGATCTTGCGATCGCTTCGCTCAGTCTCGATTGGAACTTCGGCGAGGGACACCACGACGAACTCTTCGACGCGTACGGAGTCGCACCGGACGCCGAGCGGATCAGCTACTACCGGGTGCTCTGGGAGGCGGCTTCCTGAGCGACGGTTTCCCGTCGCAGAGGCTGCGAGGCATCCGGATCGGGCGAACTGCTCGTGCGCCGTCCGGCTCGATGAATCAGCAGAGCTTCCGCACCCGCACATAGGGTGAGGCGATGGTCGAGCGAGCCCATGTCGAAGCGCCACGACGGGTCTTCGATGCGACTGCCGATGACTACGTTCGATTCGTCGGGACTGAAGTGGGTGAAGCGACGGAAGCCGCGATCGATCGGTCCGTGTTGTACGCCTTCGCAGAGTCGCTCGCTTCGAGCCACGTTCCGGGGAACGTGGCAGATCTCGGGTGCGGCCCTGGTCGAGTGGCGGCGCTCTTGGCGCGCCACGATCTGGATGTCATCGGCATCGACATCTCGCAGGCCTTGCTTGCGATCGCGCGGCGTTCACACCCGCACATCCCGTTCGAGGAGGGCTCGCTCGACGACTTGCCCTTCGCTGATGCCGAGTTGGCCGGAGCGGTTTGCTGGTACTCCATCATCTACACGCCTCCTGCACTGCTGGCTGGTGCATTCGCCGAGATCGCCAGGGTGGTGGCAGTGAGCGGCTTGCTCCTTGTTGCCTTTCAGTGCGGCTCGGGGGAAGGGGAGGTGAGACCGCACGCGTATGGGAGCGGCGTGGACCTCACCAGCTATCGACATGACGTGCACGCGGTCGCTGAACAACTGCACGCCGCCGGCTTCACCGTGAACACAACGACGGTGCGAATGCCCACACTGGCCCACGAGCAGAGCCCACAGGCATTCATGATCGCCCGACGAACATGATCTCGTCGACGGTCACCAACGGGGTGAAGGAACAGGCCCGACATCGTCGACGAGGGCAGGGTGATCGGGTGACGGTCCGGGGCGGTTCGGCCGGGTCCGGCGAGCGGGGGGTGTTTCGTCAGCGCCTGACGCTCTCACGCCTCGATCGAGCGGTCGTCGTCGGCCGACTGCGGTGCCAAGGTGGCGCGTGCGGCATCGAGGCGGGCGCGATGCATCGTCATGCCGACGTCGCCGTGTGGTCCGTCGACGCGCCCTGCGACGAGGCCTCGCCGTAGATCAGTCGCGAAACCGGAGACCGCTGAACCCGCGGGTGAACGAGATCCCGATCACCGACAAGATGGAGATGAGTGCCGCCGACTGGACGGCGCTGAAGCGCACCGTCACCGCGGCGAGGATCGCCACGGCGCCTGCGACGAGGAGATAGCGCGCTGCGTTCATCACGCCTGAGACGGCGCCGCGCACCTCGTCTGGTAGCTGCTGCTGGAGGAGGGCGACGGGAACACCCTGAGCCCTGGTCATTGCTGTGCTTGCGGCGAAGACGAGAATCGCCAGAAGTGGCGGATGTCCGAGGACCCAATCGTCGATCAGGCTCACGGCGCCGATGCCCGCGAGCGCGGCGAAGGCGATGGTGGGCACAAGGACACGACGACGTAGATCCCCGCGCAGCCCGGAGCCCGTCAGAAGGAGCCGACCGGTGAGGACACCGAGGAGAGAGCTCACCAGGGCGACAGTCTTGACGTCGTCGGCTCCGCGGTCGACGACGACCAGCGCGATCAGCTGCGTGGGCAGCACGAAGGTGAGTACGAGATCAGCCACGATGGTGGGTCTGATCCAGGGCACGACACGTAACTGGGCTCGTACCTCGGACCACGAGGCGAGCCCTGCCCTCTGCGCCGGCATGACGACGGGACGGACGAGCACGAAAATGATGGCACCGACGGCGGTGACGACGAGGCCGCCGATGAAGTTGACGACCACCGGGGACGACGCGGCGGCACCGAGCAACGCCCCGATCACACCGCCGATCCCGAGCCGGAGGATGTTGAGGATCTCGGCGGCACCGCGAGCGTCGGGTCGCACCATCGCCGCCTGCACCTTCAACAGCGCCGGGACGAGGAGACCGAAGTTCGACCCTTCGACGGCGGTGGTCACGACGAGATAGGGGACGGGCATGGTGCCCTGGGACAGCACCCACGCAGTGAGCAGGTGGCTCGAGGCCGCCACCATCATCGTGAGTGTCAGGATGTTCCCGGCGCGGCGGGCGTCGGCCAGACGACCGCCCCACGGGCTGACGACCGCGAGCGCGATCGCCCAGACAGCAGCGACGAGTCCGACGCCGGCCTCGCTGCCCACCGAGTCGGTGGCGTAGTCGATGCGTACCGTCTCGCGGGCAGCGATGTTCACCGCAGTGAGGAGCATCACGCCGGACAGCACGAAGATCCGCGGAGTGGGGCGCAGCTGCTGGATGACCGACAAGCCCGGACCCGACCGAGCGGTCGCGCCCGGTTGGGCCTCGGTCTTCGTCACCGCCGCAATCTAACCCCGGCACGAGGCGCCGCTGCCCCAAACGTCGGCGCTGCAACCGACTCGGCAGCAGTCAGGATGCGTAGCCGAGAACGATCGCAGCGATCTGCTCGCCGTGGGTGTCCTGGAGGAAGTGCCCTGCGTCGTCGAGGCTGTCCCACGTGGAGTGTGGGATGAGGGAGTGCCAAGCTCGACCCCAGTCACCGTCGAACACGTCGTCGGCGAGTCCCCACACGAAGTGGACGGGCAGGCGAGTTGTGTTGATCACCGAGAAGTGGGTGCTCTGTGCGTCGGCGTTGCCTCGGGTGCGGTCGTGGGCGGGGATGCTGAGGGGGAACTGGCGGGGGCCGGTGACACCGGCATCGCCGAGACTGACGAATGGTGCGTCGTAGGCCCTACGGATGGCGTCCGCTTCGGGCGAGAGCGTGGCTGTCGCTCCCTGGAGGACCGGGACCAGTGCCTCGTGTGGTGTGGCGCGCCGGGTGCCGATGACCATCAGGGTTCCCCAGTTGAACTGTGTTGGCACGTTGTCGCGGAACACTCCGCCGGGAAGGTTCCCTGCGATCCAGTTGCGGATCGCGGGGGTGTATGCGAAGCCCTCGTGATGGAGCCAGGTGTTCATGATGACCAGACGAGAGAACCGATCGGGCGCCAGCGTCACTTGCGCGAGTCCGGTCGGTCCTCCCCAGTCCTGGACGAAGAGGGTGATGTCCCGCAGGTCGAGGGTCGTGACGAGGCGCGTGAGGTTGGCGGTGTGGCGGGCGATGTCGTACCAGGAGGGATCGGTGACCTTGTCGCTGCGCCCGAACCCGAGATGGTCGGGGATGATGCATCGGTACCCGGCGGCGAGCAATGGTCGGGCGATCGACCGGTACAGGTAGCCCCAGGTCGGCATGCCGTGCACCAGCAAGGCGACCGGGCCGTCCTTCGGGCCCTCGTCGACATAGTGCATGCGCAGCCCGTCGATGTCGAGGTAGTTCGGCGTGTAGGAGAATTCGTCGAGCCCGGAGAAGTTGACATCGGGCGTTCGGAGGAACGGCACGCCGTTCGGTGTCGTCATCGGTTGCAGTTCGTTCATGACGTCGTACCGTCCAGACTGCCGCGAGGGCATGAGAGCCGGATCCTGCCCACGCGCCGCAGGCGGCATTGGTGGATCGAGGACACCATAACTCCGGGCACGCGACGAGCGTGAGCTCCGCCGGGTGGTGTGTCGTTGGCTGCTCGGCTGATGACTCAGTCGAGCAGTTGGGCCAGCATCACGAGCACGGCAGCACCTCGAGCGGTCCACGCAGCGGTACGGATCCAGTTGCTGCGGACGAGTCGTTGCTCTCGTCGCGGGTCGCGCGCCCGCGCCAGTTCGGCATGTTGGGGGACTTGAAGGAACACTGTGCTC
>JBDKIV010000044.1:0-11666 GCA_039796935.1 Actinomycetota bacterium
TTCTCGGACGGAAGATCCTCGAGCGCCCGGTCGATCCAGCCCTCGGTCTCGAGCGACTTCAGGTACCGGGCGTGAACATTCACCATGTCCGCCGACCGCGCTCGCGCCACGGCCAGCGCCAGCGTCTGAGCCCGGTTGTCGTCGAGCACCTGATCGGCGACTTCATCGGTCATCTCGACCAGGAGTTCGTTGCGGGCCTCCATCGTCAGTTCGCCGGCGGCCACCGCTGCCCCGAGCAGGATCTTGATGTTGACCTCGTGATCGCTGCAGTCGACCCCTGCCGAGTTGTCGATCGCATCGGTGTGGACCAACCCACCGGCGAGCGCGTACTCCACCCGGCCACGCTGCGTCAGCCCGAGGTTTCCGCCCTCGGCCACCATGTGGCAGCGAAGGTCGATCCCATTCACCCGAACTGCGTCGTTGGCGCGATCGCCGACGTCGGCATTCGTCTCACTCGATGACTTCACGTACGTCCCGATGCCTCCGTTCCACAGCAGGTCGACGGGGGCGCGCAGCACGGCGCTGACGAGTTCGTTCGGCGTGACGACCGCTGTCTCGATCCCGAGCACCCGTCGGGCCTCGGCAGAGAGTTCGATGCTCTTCGCAGCACGGTCGAACACGCCGCCACCGTCGGAGATGAGCGATGCGTCGTAGTCGGCCCAACTGCTGCGCGGCATCGCGAACAACCTCGACCGTTCGGCGAACGAGATGCGGGGGTCCGGATCCGGGTCGACGAAGACATGCCGATGGTCGAACGCCGCGAGCAAGCGGATGTTCGCAGAGCGGAGCATCCCGTTGCCGAACACGTCGCCCGACATGTCACCGACCCCGACCACGGTCAGCGGGTCGGCATCGGCGTCCTTGCCGAGGTGACGCGCATGACGCCGAACGCTCTCCCATGCCCCACGGGCCGTGATCCCCATCGCCTTGTGGTCGTATCCGGCGCTTCCACCAGAGGCGAACGCATCGGCGAGCCAGAAGCCCCGCATGACGGCGATCTCGTTCGCCACATCGCTGAAGGCTGCTGTCCCCTTGTCGGCCGCGACCACCAGATACGGGTCGTCGTCGTCCCATCGGACCGTCTGCGGGGGTGGCACCACCGATCCCGCCACGATGTTGTCGGTCACGTCGAGCAACCCGGCGATGAACTGTCGGTAGCACTCGAGCCCTGCGGCACGGAACTCCTCGGGTGACGCTGTCGCACGCTTCACGACGAAGCCGCCCTTGGCGCCGGTCGGGACGATGACGGCATTCTTCACCATCTGCGCCTTGACGAGACCGAGCACCTCGGTGCGGAAGTCTTCGCGCCGGTCGCTCCAGCGGATGCCCCCGCGAGCCACCGACCCCCCACGAAGATGGACACCCTCGACCGTCGGCGAGCAGATCCAGATCTCGCGATGCGGGCGTGGAGCGGGAAGCTCAGGAACCCGTGCAGGATCGAACTTGAATGCCATCACGGGGCGGGGGCCACCGTCGTCGGCCGGCCGATACACGTTGGTACGAAGCGTCGCGTCGACGAGGGCCAGCAGCGTTCGGAGGGTCCGGTCGGCGTCGAGGCTCGCGACATCGTCGAGCGCCAGCTCGATGTCGGCGCGGATCGCAGCCTCGACGGTCCGCCCGCCCGACTGATCGACCAGTGCGGGATCGAACCGGGCAGCGAACAGCCGCACGAGCTGCCGGGTGATGGCCGGCTGAGCGACCAGGGTCTCGACGATGTACTCCTGCGACGACGGGAAACCGATCTGGCGGAGGTACCGGGCGTACGAACGCACGACCTCGACCTCGCGCACCCGCAGCCCCGCCACGAGCACCAGACGGTTGAGACCGTCCGATTCGACCGACCGGTGGACCTGTGCTTCGAACGCCCGGCGAACCTCGTCCGCTGTCGGAGCGTCGAGCGTCACGCCCGCCGGGAGCCGGACCCCGACATCGTGCACGTGCACCGTGTCGGCGCCGAGCGCGAAGGCGAAGGCGCGCTCGTCGAGCGCTCTCAGACCGAGATGATCAAGTAGCGGCAAGAGGTCGGCCAGGGCCATCGATGCGCCCCGCCGATACACACGGAACCGCCACTCGTCGGGCGGCGCCGTCTCGAACCGACTGATCGCCGTTGCCACGTCGCCGCCGCGATCGACGAGGGCCGCGACGTGAACGACATCGACCGCCGCCGTGGCCGGCCGGTTGAGTTCGTCGTACCCCGCCGGCAGTGTCGGTAGCACCCGGTCGAGCAGACCTGCCTGGTCGCCGAGCGATCGACGGGTTGCGTCGATCCACTCGGCTGTCGCGTCGCCAGTGGCGTCCGTGAGAGCCATCGAATCGTCCTCCTCCCCACGGTGACGCCGTTGTCACCTCGGGGACGACCCAGTCTGGCACCGACCACGGCAGTAGCGTGGGCGACATGAGCCGCCACACGGTCCACCGTCCGGCAGAACGACACCCCGGTCACCGAGAGGTGTCGGGGGGACTGGCCCGGGCCGCCGTGTTCGGGATGAGCGACGGGTTGACCAGCAACGTGCTCCTCGTCATCGGGTTCGCCGGCAGCGGGGCCGACGCCAGCGTCGTCCGCCTCGCCGGCATCGCCGGGGCGGTCGCCGGCGCCGTCAGCATGGCTGCCGGCGAGTGGATCAGCATCTCGGCGCAGAACGAGTTGGTCAGCCGCGAGCTCGAGGTCGAGCGCCGCGAACTCGAGCGCAACTCCGAGTCCGAGCAGGCAGAGCTCGCCGGCATCTACCGGAGCCACGGCATGGAGCGCGACACCGCAGCACGGGCGGCATCCGAGGTGATGCGCGACCACGAACGAGCACTCACCGTCCACGCGCGCGAAGAGTTCGGCCTCGATCCGCACGAGTTGCCGTCGGCCATGTACGCCGCAGTGTTGTCGTTCGTCTGCTTCGTCGCAGGCGCTGCGCTACCGGTGGTGCCCTGGCTGATCGGATCGGGCAACATCGCCACCATCTGGTCGATCGTCCTCGGTGTGGTCGCCGCCGGTGCGCTCGGTTGGGCGATCGGTCAGTTCGCCGAACGACAGCGGGCCCGCTCGGCAGTACGCCAGGTGGCCATCCTGCTCGGTGCCTGCGTGGTCACCTACTCGATCGGCAAGGTGCTCGGCGTCCAGGTCAGTTGACGCCGGGCCCCGGCCTCAGAGACCCTGCGAGCGCTGGCGCACCGGAGCGATCTTGACGATCACCCGCTCGCTCTGGATCGGGTTGCCGTAGGGGTTGCCCGTGTACCGCAACGAGCAGGCATCGATGTGATCGCGTGCCTCGTCACCGCGGACCTCGCCGACGACGGTGCCACGGACCTCTGCGTACCGATACGCATTGTCCGCATCCCAGATGGCCACGGTGACGTTGGGGTTGGCCTGCATCGAGCGGTACTTGGCCCGGTGCACCTCGGTGTTGATGAGCACATGGTCGTCGTCGGCGTCGATCCACATGACGTGGGTCCCGATGGCGCCGTCGGCCATGTGGAACGAGATGGTGCCGAAGTTCTTGCCTCGGGCGAGGTCACGGATCGCTGGTTCGAGCATGTGGCAAGGCTATCCGTACAGCACTCGTCGGCGGTCCGTGCTGAGATGGTGTCCATGCGACAACTCAACGTGCTCGGCGACGAACTGCAACCGTGCTCGTACGATCCGATGACCGGCTACTACCGGACGGGCTGCTGCGAGAACCGCGGTGACGACCCCGGCCTGCACGTGGTGTGTGCTGTCATGACCGACGAGTTCCTCACCTTCAGCGCCCGGATGGGGAACGACCTCAGTACGCCGCTCCCCCAGTACGGCTTCGCCGGCCTGCGAGCCGGCGACCAATGGTGTCTGTGCGCCGCTCGCTGGCAGGAGGCGTTCGAGGCTGACGCTGCGCCGCAGGTGCGCCTGTCGTCGACCCATCTGTCGGCGCTCGAGTACTGCTCGCTCGCAGATCTGAAGGCGCACGCCGTCGACGGGTGATCGGCGGTACGGTGCAGTCGTGCATGCCGTCGCCGCCAAGCCGCTCCTGAGGGGCTGGTCGCACGTGGCGGCGTTCGCCGCCGTGGCGGTGCTGGGCGGCGTGCTCGTGGCGTTCGCCTCGGCATCACCGCACGAGCGCATCCTGCTGGGGGTGTACGTCGCCGGAACGCTCACCATGTTCGGCGTCTCGGCCCTCTATCACCGTGTCCGCTGGTCCCCGGGGCCGCACCGGGTGATGGCACGGCTCGATCACTCGGCGATCTTCCTCGCGATTGCCGGTGCCTACACGCCCGTGGCGGCCATGGGTCTCGACGGGTGGCAGCGCACGGTCGTCCTCGGCCTCGTGTGGGCCGGAGCGCTCATCGGCATCACCCTACGGTGGCTCCCCTTCGAGGTGTCTCGTCCGGTCTTCACCACCGTGTACGTCGTCGTCGGGTGGTCGGCTGCAGTGGCCCTGCCCCAACTGCTCGACGGACTGGGTGGGCTCGGTTTCGGGCTCGTCCTCGGCGGTGGACTCGCCTACACCCTCGGCGCAGTGGTCTATGCGGCGCAGCGGCCCGACCCCTGGCCGCGGGTCTTCGGGTTCCACGAGGTGTTCCACCTGTTCACGGTGATCGGTGCGGGCTGCCATCTGGCCGCCATCGCCTTCGTCGTCGTCCCCCTGATGCAGTCATGAGGTGACCGCCATGCGACCCGACCGTCGACCATCACCGCTCGAACCCGCCAGGATCTGGCTCGCAGCACAGATCAGGGTCCGGGTCATCGGCGACGATGCCGACGACAAGGCGGCCGCGATCATGACCGCTCCGGGCCCTCGATGGTTCGCCGACGACGCCGTCATCCGTCGAGTCCATGGTGACGCCTCCATGTTCATCGGTGGGCTGCGAGCCCTGTTACTGCAGTCCCTCCACCCGCTCGCCATGGCAGGGGTCGCGCAGCACTCGGACTATCGCCATGACCCGTGGGGCCGCCTGCAGCGCACGGCGGACTTCCTCGCAGCCACCACCTTCGGCCCGGCCGATGTGGCCGAGCAGGCGATCGCCATCGTGCACCGCGTGCACACCCGGGTGGTGGGCACCTCACCCGACGGGCGTCCGTATGCGGCCAACGACCCTCACCTGCTTCGCTGGGTCCATTGCTGCGAGATCGACAGCTTCCTTGCCTCGTACCAGCGCTACGGTGCCGAGCCGCTCACGAGCGCCGAGGCCGACCGATACGTCGCCGAGACGTCACGGGTCGCGACCGAACTGGGCGTGAACGAGCCACCACGAAGCGTCCGCGCGTTGCGCGAAGAACTGCGTGAGTACCGACCCGAACTCGCCGGCACCAAGGAGGCACGCGACGCCGCCCGGTTCTTGCTGCTCGAGCCGCCGCTTCCCGTTGCGGCGCGCGGCCCCTACGCCCTGCTCGCTGCGGCGGCCGTCTCGCTCCTGCCGATGTGGACCCGCTGGCCGTTGCGTCTGCCGTTCCTGCCCCTCACCGAGGCAACGCTGGTCAAGCCGGGCGGCGCCGCGATCACCCAGGTGATCCGCTGGTCGATGGGAGCTTCGGCGATCGCACCGACCGCTCGCTGAACTCAGGCGCCGACGAGATCGCGCCAACGGGCCGGGTAGGCGCTCGCCACCTGCTGAGGGCTCATCGACAAGGTCGTCGCGGGAACCATGTCGACCAGGCTTCGCTGCCGATCGTAGGCGTGAGCGATGTGCGCGAGTCCGGCGAAAAGTCCGTGTCGCAACTCGACCAGATCGGCCGGCGCGTTCGGGTCGAGATACCCCCACACCGTGAACGCGACCGTGAAGTCGTGCACCACGGGAGCACGGCTGTACAGCGACGCCCGGCGCAGACCGATCCCGAGGCAGCCGCGCACGACGTCATCGGCATGCTCGCCCCCGTGCAGGTGCAAGCGGGGCCGGAACGTGTTGGCGATCTTGATGCCGAACCCCTGATCGGGTCCCTGATAGCCGAGGCGATGTCCCGCAGGCTGGAAGCCACGGATCTCGGCAGGACGGTCCGGCGTCCAGCCGTCGGGCACATGATCGGGCGACCGGTAGGCCCGAGCATCATCGATCGGCGAGGTGGGGGCGAACTTCGGGGCGGCCATACGGCCACTCTTTCTAGCCGGTCGGGCGGGCGAGTGTCAGCTTCGACGCGGACCGTCCGTCACTCGGCAGAACGATCCTGGTGCAACAGCCCGAACACGAGGCCGTCCTCGAGCGCTCTCCACGAGGCCTCGATGATGTTCGCGCTGACGCCGATGGTGGTCCACGAGCGACTGCCGTTGCTGAAGTCGATGAGCACCCGGGTGACTGCCCCCGTGGCCGTGGCCCCGTCGAGGATGCGGACCTTGTAGTCGGTGAGCTGGACGCGCTGCAGTGCGGGATACGCAGTGGCAAGCGCTGCGCGAAGTGCGGTGTCGATCGCGTTGACCGGACCGTTCCCCTCGGCGGTGTGGACGTGCCGGTCGTCGCCGATCCAGACCTTGACCGTTGCTTCCGTGGTGAACTCACCGTTCGGCAGCTCGTCGGTGATCACTCGCATGCTCTCGACCCGGAACATCGTCTGGTGCCAGCCCGTTGCACGCCGCATGAGCAACTCGAGCGACGCATCAGCCGCCTCGAAGTGATACCCCTCGTGCTCGAGACGCTTCAGATCGTCGATCACCTGGTTGACCGCAGGGCCGTCCATCGTGAGGCCCAGCTCGTCGGCCTTCATCTGGATCGTCGCCCGGCCGGCCATCTCGCTGACCACGAATCGGGTGCCGTTGCCGACCAACTCGGGGTCGATGTGCTCGTAGGCATCCTTCGCCCGGGCGATCGCGCTGACGTGCAGGCCGGCCTTGTGAGCGAAGGCAGACGCCCCCACGTACGGCGCCTGAGGGTTGAGCGGACGGTTGAGCACTTCGGCCACGTGGTTGCTGACGGCGGTGAGCCGCTCGAGACGCCCGGCAGGGAGACACTGAAGCCCGAGCTTGACCTGCAGGTTCGGGATGACGGTCGTCAGGTTGCAGTTTCCCGTTCGCTCGCCCAAGCCGTTCAGCGTCCCCTGCACGTGACGAGCGCCGGCGCGAACGGCCGCCATCGAGTTGGCCACGGCGCAGCCGGTGTCGTCGTGACAGTGGATCCCGATCGTCGCATCACCACCGACGTGACGGTGCACGGCACCGACGATCGCTTCGACCTCGTGAGGCAACGAACCACCGTTGGTGTCGCACAGCACCACGTGTGATGCCCCGCGGACCACGGCGGCCTCGATGGCACGCATCGCGAACTCGGGGTTGCGCTTGTACCCGTCGAAGAAGTGCTCCATGTCGACGAGCACCCGTCGACCTGCGCCGACGAGGAACTCGACGCTGTCGGCGATCATCGCCTCGCCCTCGTCGAGGGTCGTCTGCAAGGCGTTCAGGACGTGGTAGTCCCAGCTCTTCGCGACGATGCAGACCGCTGACGTGTTGGCGTCGAGCAGGTTGCGCAGCGTGACATCGTCGTCGACCTTGCCCTTCGGCCGACGGGTCGAGCCGAAGGCGACGAGGGTCGAGGTCCGCAGGTCGAGTTCTGCCGCCGCACGGGCGAAGAACTCGATGTCCTTCGGGTTCGCCCCCGGCCACCCGCCCTCGATGAAATGCACCCCGAGGAAGTCGAGTTGCTCGGCGATCCGCAACTTGTCGTCGACCGTGGCCGACACGCCTTCGACCTGGAGGCCGTCACGCAAGGTCGTGTCGAACACCTCGACCATCGGGGCCTGCTCGCTGCTCGTGCTCATCGCTGTGTCCTGTCTGCTGTGTTCGTGCCGGAGAAACGAAACAGCCGCCCCAGAGGGCGGCTGTTGTGCGCACGTGGGAGAACCACGTGCGCTAACGAATGATGATGATGCCGGCGAGAATGCTGCTCGTGGTCGACGTCATGGTCCCAAGTGTGCCGGGATCGGCAGCTCGACGTCAACACGTGACGACGAAAAGCCTCACACCGCGAGTTCGCACCAGTCCTTGTAGGCGGGCTCTTCACCTCGGACCGCACGGGCGTAGATCTCGGCGATCGCTCGGGTCTTCGGCCCGGGGCACGGGACCTGTCGCTCGTCGACCGAGTTCACCGAACTGATCTCTGCGGCGGTGCCGCACACGAAGATCTCTTCGGCGATGTACAGGTCGCTGCGGGCAAGATTGTCGACACGGATGTCATAGCCGAGGTCGCGCGCAATCGTGGTGACCGAGTTCTGGGTGATCCCTTCGAGCGCACCGGCGGACAACGGCGGGGTGAGGATGATCCCGTTACGGACGGCGAAGATGTTCTCTCCGGTGCACTCGGCGATCAGACCGTTCGGCGCGAGCATGATCGCTTCGTCGTAGCCGGCCTTCAACGCCTCGACCTTCGCCAGCGAACTGTTGACGTAGTTGCCGACGGTCTTCGCTGCCGGAGGCATGGTGTTGTGGTCGTGCCGCGTCCACGACGAGATCTTCATCCGGACGCCCTTTTCGACGGCGTCCTCACCGAGGTATGCGCCCCACGGCCAGCAGGCGATGGCGACATCGACCTTGCACGGCAACGTGTTGAGGCCCATCTCGCCGTACCCGTAGTAGGCGATCGGGCGCACGTAACACCCCGGCAGGCCCGTCGAGGCGACCGTCTCCTTGGTCGCCGCGACCAGCTCGTCGACCGTGTACGGGATGTCCATCCCAAGGATCTTCGCCGAGTTGAACAAGCGGACGATGTGGTCGGTCAGACGGAACACGGCCGGGCCGTTCGCCGTCGGGTACGCCCGGATCCCCTCGAACACGCCGGTGCCGTAGTGCAGGGTGTGGGTGAGGACGTGGACCTGGGCCTTGTCCCAGTCGACGAGCTCGCCGTTCATCCAGATCTTGGGAGTGGTTTGGATCGGCATGATGCCCCTTTGTCTCGTGCCCGATCGGCCGGTGTGATCGAAGCCTCAGCTTGCCACGGCTGCGGCGATCCGCGCACCGATGTCGGTGGTGCTGCCAGTACCCGGCTCGGCACAGGCTGCTCGGATGCGGTCGGCCGCCGGGGTCTCGCCGAGGAAGTCGAGCATCAACGCTGCGCTCAGGATCGCTGCAACCGGATTCGCCTTGCCCGTGCCGACGATGTCGGGCGCAGAACCATGCACCGGCTCGAACATGCTGGGCCCGGTGCGCGCCGGGTTGAGGTTGGCGCTGCTCGCCAGACCGATGCCTCCGCTGACCGCACCACCGAGGTCGGTGAGGATGTCACCGAACAGGTTGTCGGTGACGACGACGTCGTAGCGGTGCGGGTCCTGCACGAAGTAGATGCACGCCGCATCGACGTGGTTGTACGCCGTGGCGACGTCGGGGTACTCGCTCGCCACGGCGTCGAACGCCCGCTGCCACAGGTCGCCCGCGAAGGTGAGCACGTTCGTCTTGTGCACGAGCGTGACGTGTTTGCGACCGTTGCGCGACCGGGCCAACTCGAACGCATAGCGGATCGCCCGCTCGGCACCCATCCGAGTGTTCACCGAGCCCTGTGTGGCCACCTCGTGCGGGGTCCCCTTGCGGAGCACCCCGCCTTCACCCACGTACGGACCCTCGGTGTTCTCGCGGATCACCACGAAATCGTGTGGCTGATCGTGCCCGGGAGCGGTCCCGATGAACGGCCGCTGGTTGACGTAGAGGTCGAGCTCGAACCGCATCTTCAACAGCAGCCCGCGCTCGATGACACCGGGCGGCACCTCGGGGGCCCCGACGGCCCCCAACAGGATCGCATCGAAGCCGCGGAGTTCCGCCAACGTCGCATCGCTGAGGATCTCGCCGTCACGAAGGTAGCGGGCCCCTCCGAGGTCGAACTCGGTGGTGTCGAGGTCGACACCCGAGGCACGGATCACCCTGATCGCCTCGGCCGTCACTTCCGGCCCGATCCCGTCGCCGCCGATCACTGCAATGCGATGTGTCATAGGCAGTGCAACGTAGTCGCGTCGACGCACGACTCCACAGAACGACCGGCGACGTCGTCGGCACCACCCGCCGCCCGAACGGCGCCCGGACCAGCACCCCGGTACCATTGCTCGACTATGGCGAAGCATCATCTCTCGCGCTCGGCCTTCGAACGCCTCACGGCCGAGCACCACGATCTCACCACCCGCGGGCGGATCGAGGTGGCGGACAAGATCGAGGCGGCACGGCTCTTGGGTGATCTGAGCGAGAATGGCGATTACCACGCGGCGAAGGACGAGCAGGGCCACATGGAGGGCCGGATCCGCCACCTCGAACACCTCCTCGACCCGG
Organism: Actinomycetota bacterium; assembly: GCA_039796935.1. GTDB lineage: Bacteria > Actinomycetota > Acidimicrobiia > Acidimicrobiales > Ilumatobacteraceae > VFMC01. Next base: position 10,194 of record JBDKIV010000044.1, read on the forward strand.
ACAACCACGAGATCATCGAGCCCGGAGGCGACGGAAGCGTTCGACCCGGCTCGATCGTGACGATCCTGTACGACGGCGACACCGACGACATGGCCGAGCGGTACCTCATCGGGCATCCCGAGGAAGAAACGCATCACGACATCGTCAGTCCGCAGTCGCCGCTCGGCGCAGCACTGCTCGGCAGGGCCGACGGTGACGAGGTCGAGTACAAGGGCCCGCACGGCTTCCTGAAGGTGAAGATCCTCGAGGTCGAGAGCGCCTAGTGCCGATCCGCGACGGCGGAGGCGTCCCGTCTCCATCGCTGCCCACCGGAGCGGCGATGGATCTGCCGGGCCGTGGCACCACCTTCGTTCGCCATGTCGCCGGACCGGATGGAGCGCCGACGCTCGTGCTGCTGCACGGCTGGACGGCGACAGCAGACCTCAACTGGTTCACGGCGTACGAGACGCTCGGCCGGCACTTCCGGGTCGTTGCGCTCGATCATCGCGGCCACGGTCGGGGCATCCGATCGAAGAAGGCCTTCCGCCTCGAGGACTGCGCCGACGACGCCATGGCCGTCTGCGACGTACTCGGGCTCGACGAGGTCATTCCGGTCGGGTACTCGATGGGCGGCCCCATCGCTCAGCTGATGTGGCAGCGGCATCGTGATCGCGTCGCCGGCCTCGTCCTGTGCGCCACATCGGGCTACTTCGTCACGTCACGCGAAGAGCGGTTGAGCTTCATGGGCCTGTCCGGGCTCGCAGCCGTCGCACGGCTCACCCCACTGCAGGCCCGCCGATGGTTGACCGATCAGATCTATCTCCAGCGCAAGACCGCCGAGTGGGAGCCGTGGGCGATCCACGAGGCGACCATGCACGACTGGCGGGCCGTGCTCGAGGCCGGTCGAGCCATCGGTGCGTTCTCGTCGCGGGGCTGGCTGTCCGAGGTCGACGTGCCCACCTCGATCGTCATCACGATGGGCGACCGTGTGATCCCGGTGCGGCGCCAGGTTCGCCTGTTCGAAGCGATCAACGATGCCGAGGCGTTCCGCGTCGACGGCGACCACGATGCCATCGTGTCGAACGCAGACCAGTTCGTCCCGACGCTCGTGCGCGCCGCCCACAGCGTCATCGAGCGAGCGGTCAGCCGCAGCGAGCGCACCGACACCGACACCGACACCGACGCGCTGCTGTGACGGACGTTGCGCGGGTGGACGGCTCGGCCCCACCACGGGCATCCTGACGAGGTGCGCCGGTCCACCACTGCCCTCATCGGGCTTCCTGCCGTGGCGGCGGTGGCTGTGCTCGCCCGCCATCGGCACAACGTCCGTCTGCAGCGGAACCTCGATCTCGCGAAGCTCGGAGCCCAGGTGGGCTCGACCTACGCCTCGACGGCTGCACGAAAGCTCTTCGCGACCGCCGAGCGGCGCATCGAACTCGACGCCGAGCGAGAGCTGAAGACCGCCGAGGCGGTCACCGAACGACTCGGCCACAT
>JBDKIV010000045.1:0-4311 GCA_039796935.1 Actinomycetota bacterium
TCGAAGGCGCTCATTCCGTGGTGCCCGGCCGACACGAGGCCGCTGTGGTCGGCGCTGGTCCCGGCGATCACACCGTGGGCCCACGACAGGACCATCGTGGCCACGGCGACACCGATGCCGAGAGCGAGGACGGAACCGGCCGTCTCGCTCGCGCCCTTCAGACCGAGCGCACGGCGGACGCCGGGCCAGATCAGGTCGAGGAGGGCGAGCACCAATGCCGTTGCGACTGCGACGGGAACCGCTGCTCGAGCGATCTCGCCGAGCACGCCAGCACTCAGGCCCTCATGAAGCAGTACCTGCAGCATCGCTACAGGCACCGCGAAAATAACCGCTCGTCTGACGAGTCGTCCCACGTCTATGTCTCCCTGCCAAGGTGTATGTCCCCGCACCGTCTACTAGCATGCGGGTGTGCAGACGTTACAGAGTCCAGCTCACGTTCGCCAAACACGTTGGGCAATTTTCAATACGCCCAAGCGACCGCAGCTCCGAGCCTGGGTCGCCGTCGGCGCCGGGCTCTCGGCCGTGGCCGCTCTCGGCGTGTGGGGCCTCACCGCAGATCGGACGGACGATCTGATGGTCACCCAGTTCGAATTCGATGGTGGAACCGTTCGTGCCGTCAATGCCTGGACCATCGACGACCCGATGGCCGGCATGATGGGCGGGACCGACGATTCCAACTCGGCGAGCTTCGCCCAGCAGGGAATGTCGATGGGCGCGATGTCGCAGATGATGTCCGACGCAGTGCCCGAGGGCATGAAGCGCGTCGCTGTGCAGATCGAGCTGATCGCAGGCAACGAAGTGATGACCTTCCCGGCCGACGACGTGACCCTCGAGATCGAAGGCGGCGAGGTCCTCCACTACCAGGCGCTCCTCGGCGACGAGATGCTCCAGCCTGGCGAACTGCTGAGCGGCGTGGTCACCTTCGAGGTGCCGATGGACACCACGGAAGGCGTGTTCCGGATCTCCGAAGACGCGCCGGGCATGATGGTCGACGTCAGCCGCGGCGCCGACGGCGGCGAGCCCGCCACGCACGATCACCAGGGCGACTGACCCGACCATTGGCGCCTGCGCACCAAGGCGGGCTGTTCCGAGGGGTCGGGCTGTGCGCGTGAGGTGACGGCGCGTCCACGTTCTGCGCTGCATACCGGCGTCACATCTGGATGGATGCGATGGTCCCGTCTTTGTCCACGGCGATCTGGCACGACCACCACGGCAGCCAACCCGGTCCGCGCTCCCTCGCCGTCTTCGACCACCGACCCCGTGGAGTTGGTCACCCAGGACATCACGACCCGATCAATGACGGAGGCCCGGCCGATGGCCGGGCCTCCGTCATTGATTCGTACTGCGTCACAACCAGGGCTCGACGGCCCGAGGCGGTTGCCGACGGTCAGGGGCCGTACTCGACCTCGACGTCGTCGTTGTAGCCGGTGCGATGCGTGGTCGGCGGGTTGCTCTCGACCTCGCGTGCGCTGGTAGGCGGTGCGTACGTCGGCTTGGGAGCCTTCGTGGTGGTCGGGGCCCTCGGTGCCGTGGTGAACGGTGGGTACGTCGGCTTCGGCGCCTTCGTCGTCGTCGGTGCGGGGACCAGGGTGGTGGTCGTCGTCATCGGCGGCGGTCCGACCGTCGTGGTCGGCATGCTCGGCGTCGTGGTACTGGTGGTCGTGGTGGACGTACCCGGCGCCGGCGGCAGCGTCGACGAGGTGGTCGTCGGGTCGCTCGAGTCGATCTCGCTCTCGGTGGTGCTGGTCTCGCCGCCGCTCGTCGTGCTCGTGGCGTCCGACGAGCTGGTGCCATCGGACGAGTCGGGGCCGGTCGAGGACGAACCGTCGATCACCGTGGTGACCGCAGCGGTCGTGCCCGGAGCGCACGGGTCGGTCGTCTGTGCCGCCTGCACGCCGAGGCCCGCAGCAGCGATCAGAGGAAGCGCAGCGATCAGCGACAGACGAGTGCTCGACCGCCGCACGAGGGTGACGAGAACGACACCGGAACCGAGGGCTGCAAGCCCGAGGGCCAGCCCGTACGAACCGCCCGTTGCCGGGAGCGCGCAGACGTCAACGGCCCCAATCATTCCGAATCCGCCTTACGCACAGCACTCATACGATACGACGTTACTGTAGTTGTGTTCCCAAGGGCAACGCGAACATGGGTGTTTGTCCCTCTCCCCCGAAGTTGACCCGGACAGGTCGCCAGGGGAGGTTAGTTCCTCCGCTCGGCGACAGGTGGGATGGCCATCCGGATGGTCAGCAGAATGACCTCTGGCCGACGCAGTAGGGTCTCGCAGCGGCACCAGCCGACCGAGGGGGACACACATGACGACCGATCCGCGCATCGACCCGCGCATCAGCGCGCTGCTGGCAGTGATGCCGAGCCTCTCCGCACCGAATGTCGAGCACCGCGAACAGCTGCTCGCCGAGGCGAACTCGCCCGAGGGACTGGCAGCGGTCGAGGCATACCGAGCGATGATGGCGATCTGCGACACCGAGCAAGCCGCGCCGAGCGCAGGTCTTCGCATCCATGTCGAGCAGATCGAGTCGCAACCGGACGGCAACACGATCAACCTCCGCATCCTGCGGCCCGACACCGATGACGTGCTGCCCTGCGTTTACTACATCCACGGCGGCGGCATGGCGTCGCTGTCGTGCTTCGACGGCAACTACAGCGGGTGGGGCAAGCTGATCGCTGCCCGCGGGGTCGTGGTGGTGATGGTCGACTTCCGTAATGCCGTGTCGCCGTCGTCGGTACCCGAGGTCGCTCCGTTCCCCGCCGGCCTCGACGACTGCATCTCGGGGCTGCGTTGGGTGCACGAGCACGCCGACCGTCTCGGCGTCGATGCGCGTCGCGTCGTCGTCGCCGGTGAGAGCGGTGGGGGCAACCTCACGCTCGCGACCGGACTCGCGCTGCAACGCGCCGGCGACATCGGGCTGGTGGCGGGCCTCTATGCCTTCTGCCCCTACATCGCAGGCGAGTGGCCGCTGCCCCACCACCCGTCATCGACGGAGAACAACGGGATCTTCCTCGACCTGCACAACAACCGCGGCAAGATCGGCTACGGCGTCGAGGCCTTCGACGACCGGAACCCGCTCGCCTGGCCGAGCTTCGCCACCGAGGACGACGTACGAGACTTCCCGCCGACGGTGATCAGCGTCAACGAGTGCGACCCGCTGCGCGACGAGGGCATCGAGTTCTACCGCCTGCTGCTGCGCGCCGGTGTCAGGGCTCGCGCCCGCACGGCGCTCGGAACCACGCACGGCATCGAGATCATGCCGCTCGCCTGTCCCGACATCACCCAGGCCGCGATCACCGACCTGGTCGCGTTCGTCACGGGCTGACCGCGATGCCACAGGAATTCGAAGGTGACCTCGCAGACGCCGAGTTCTGGGGCGCAGACCTGTCGAGGGCGACGTTCCGCGACGTCAACCTCACGGGAGCGCGCATCAGCCACGCCTGGGTCGTCGACGTCGAGATCGACGCACTGGTCGATCGGCTCGTGGTGAACGGCGTCGACGTGACGGCGTATGTGAACGACCACGACCCGTGGTTCCCACTACGGACCATGCTGCGCCCCGACACCCCGGCCGAGATGCTCGCGACGTGGTCGACCCTCGAGCGCGAGTGGGCCGCGACGCACCGCACCGTCGAAGGACTGGCCGCCGGGGCTGCGCACACATCGGTGAATGGCGAGTGGTCGTACGTGCAGACGCTTCGCCATCTGGTCTTCGCCATGGACAAGTGGTTCACCGTGCCGGTTGCCGATGCCGGGTTCGACCCGATCGGCCTACCGAACACCGGGTCGCTCGATCTCCCGTGGCCCGGGCTCGACCTGTCGCTCGACCCGCCGCTCGATCATGTGCAGGCCGTCCGAGCCGAACGGGCACAACGGTTCCGCTCGTTCCTCGCATCCCTCACCGCCGACGATCTCGATCGTTCGATCGACGTGGCAGAGAACGGGCCGCATCCACTTCGCGAGTGCATCTTCACGGTGTTCGAAGAGGAGTTCTGGCACCTTCGCTACGCGCGGCGCGACCTGCTCGAACTGCCCGCGGCGTAGTTCGTCACGAACAAGCCCCCGTGCCGTCGATGCTGCAGACCAGATCGGTGCTGTAGGCGCGGTCGATCGCGGCGCTGGTCCAGTCGCCGTGCGGGCCGTCGCTGCTCATGACGTAGGCATTGGCGCGGTGCGGGTCACCCGACACGGCGATGACGATCCTGTCGGCAGCCGAGACGATCGGCACCAGACGGTCGGGGTCGTTCGATGCCGCGTATACCGGTGGCACGGCACCCTCGGCGACCAGGTCGACCAGGGTGCGGCGA
>JBDKIV010000046.1:0-5453 GCA_039796935.1 Actinomycetota bacterium
TCACCAGGGCGCTACGCCGGTCGCCGGTCTGCAGCCATCGGAGCATGCCGACCACTGCCCAGGTGGCGAACGCAGCGGCCCACAGTTCGGTCTCGTGGTAGACGCTCACCCAACCCGTCAGGTACAGAGCGGGCGAGCACGCGACGGCGGCCACGAACCCCGCGGTGCGCCACGGCGCGCCGCGGCGATGACGGACTTGGTCGTGAACGAGGTGGAAGGCGGCGGTGCACAGCGTGACGTACCCGACGATCATCGAGAGTCGGCTGAGCCGGCCGGTGAAGAAGTCGCCGAACACGGCGCTGGGAAGACGCACGAGCGCGAGGAGCGGCCCGTAGTACAGGTAGGTGTTGCCGTCGATCAGGAAGCCCTCGTTGCCGGCGACCTCGGGACGCACGCTCAGCCTGAGCCGCAGGAACGACCGTGCCTGCTCGTCGTAGAAGTCCGAACTGAATGCTGCCCGATCGAACAGGTCCCACGGTCTCCACCGGCACACCACGAGGGTGAACACGATCGTGCCGATCATCACGACCAGCCGGCTCGCCCGGATGGCGCGTGTCGACGGATCGTCAGCCGACGGCGTCGTTCGCCACATCGAGGGCCGGAGCGATGTCGAACTCGTACACGAATTGGTAAGCGAACAACGTCGGCCATGCTCGAACGAGTGCCCGGTCGATCACGGCCAGCACTCGTCCGAGGCCACGCCCGGTGCTGACGCCCAGCGCATCGAAGGGGAGGCCTGTGTGGCGGTGGGCGACCGGCCGAAGGCCTGCCTGTTCGGCGAGACGAAGGAACGACCGACGGGTGAAGAAGCGGAGGTGGGTCGCGTCGAGGATGCCGCGCTGGTCGTAATCGAACAGGCCGAGCATGGTTCGGGACCGCGGGTACCAGTGCGAGATGTTCGGGACGCTCGCGATCACGGTTCCGCCGTGCGCGAGGCGACCGGCCATCGCCTCGATCAAGCGCTGCGGGTCGCGGACGTGTTCGATCACGTCGGCACCGATCGCCACATCGAAGCCGTCACCGACGTCGTCGGGTAGACCCTGCTCGAGATCGGCGTGCACGAATCGACTCATCCTCGTGTCGGCGCCGTTGCCGGTAGCGATGTCGACACCGACGACGGTGTGGCCTTGCTCGGTGAGTGCCGATGCCAGCCAGCCCGGCCCGCACCCCACGTCGAGCACTCGGCTCGGTGGACGGTGTTCCATCATCTGGAGCACCCGTCCATGAGAACTGTGTGCCGACGGCTTGAATGCGTATGGCTCGTCGACATGTCCGAGCCGTCCGCGCCCGAGGCCGCGACGTCCGATCCGATGGCGGAGCGTGTCGACCATGATGTCGCGCGCATAGGCCATCCCGTTCACACGGCAGATCTCGTCGCCGTAGTAGGTGGGGATCGGGACTTCGGTGATCGTTCGGCCCGCGGCGTGCAACTGCAGGATGATCTCGGTGTCGAAATCGAAGCCGTCGCTGTTGCCGAGGAACGGGAGTTCGGCCAGTGCGCTCACCCGGTAGGCCCGGTAGCCGGAGTGCCATTCGCTCAGTCGCAGCCCGGTGAGCGCATTCTGGGCGGTGGTGAGGATCCGGTTGCCAACGTACTTGTAGCGGGGCATGCCGCCGCGCAAGGCGCCACCGGGTGTCATCATCCGCGAGCCGAAGACTGCGTCGGCCCCGCCCTCGAGGATCGGGGCGACGATCTCGTGCATCACCTCGGGTGCGTACTGACCGTCGCCGTGCAACAGCACGACGACATCCCAGCCATGGTTGATGGCGTACGTGTAGCCGGCCTTCTGGTTGCCTCCGTAGCCGAGGTTCGCGCTGTGGCGCAGGACCGTGAGGGGAAGGTCGCTGCCGCGGTGCAGGTACTCGGTGGCGACAGCGAAGGTGGCGTCGGTCGAGTGGTCATCCTGCACCAGCACCTCGGCCAACTGCTCGCGCATGGGCGACGAGATGCGGTCGAGTACGTCGACGAGCGTGGTTTCCGCGTTGTACGCGACGACGAGTACGCCGACCTTCACAGGAAGGGCAGCGTACTCGTCGGTCGGAGTACGGGAAGGGACGGTGCTCAGGCGGCCAGGATGCGCACGGCATCCTCGCGCAGACCTGCGACCGCACGGCTGACGAGACGACGGGCCGCCTCGGCGGTGACGCCCAGGTTCTCGCCGACCTCGCGGAAGCTCTTGCGCTCTCCGTCGATGAGCCCGAAGCGGGCTTCGACGGCGTACCGGGCTCGCTTGTCGAGCGTGCCGAGCAGTTCGTCGAGCAGATCGCTGTCGACCATCGCCATCACGGCATCCTCGGGGGTGCCGTCACCGTTGGCCATCAGGTCGCCGAGTGTCGCATCGCCGTCGTCGCCGATGGTCTTGTCGAGCGACACCGGGGTGGTGAGGCGATGCAGTTCGGCATTGCCGACATCGAGGGTCTCGCCGTCGCCGCTCGCCTGACGAAGCGCTGCGCGGAGGCTGGCCGAGCGGTCACCCGGGATACGGATGAGGCTCGCCTTCTGGTCGAGGGCACGGCCGATCGCCTGGCGGATCCAGAACGTGGCGTACGTCGAGAACTTGAACCCGCGGCGCCAGTCGAACTTGTCGACGGCGTGCTCGAGCCCGAGGTTTCCCTCTTGGATGAGGTCGAGCAGGTCCATGCCCTGGGGAAGCGGATAGCGGCGAGCGATGCTCACCACGAGGCGGAGGTTCGACCGGATGAAGCGATCCTTGGCATCTGCCGCGGCGGCCACCTGGGCCTTGAGGGCGGCGCCCTTCTCGCCGTTGGCGAGGCGCTCTGCTGCGTCTCGTCCGGCCTCGATCACGCGGGACAGTTCGCGCTCTTCTTCGGCGTTGAGCAAGGAAACCTTGCCGATATCGTTCAGGTACAGACCGATTGAGTCATTCATGGCGTCTCTCTTCAACTGCTACGTGGTGCTACCCATTTCCGGGTTCTCTGTGGCATTCGCCACACAGAACGGTGGGCTGCGGTGGATGGCCGGGAGTGGCCTGGGGGTGAGTCCGTGGGCGCTTGGGGGGAGCCGCGGGACAAGACGAATAGGGGGACAAAGGACAGTACTACATCTGTCAAGCTCATGTCCCGTCGAACTGTCCGGCGACGCGAATCTCCTGCATGCAGCGGCTCGGTTTCGGCCACCTACACTCGTGATCCGTGTCTTCCCGTGGTGCCGCCAGGCGAATCGGTCTGTTCGGCGGTACGTTCGACCCACCTCATGTCGGCCACCTCGTCACCGCAGTCAACGTCCGTCACGCACTCGCGCTCGACGTGGTGGTCCTGATGGTCGCCAATGTGCCCTGGCAAAAGCAGGGTGACCGGGCGATCACCCCGGCTGCCGACCGGTTGGCAATGGTCGAGGCGGCCGTTGCCGATGTTCCCGGGCTGAGCGCAGGCGACCTCGAGATACGGCGCGGCGGCCCGAGCTACACGGCTGACACCTTGCTCGCGCTGCGCCACGCCGAACCCGACGTCGAGCTGTTCACGATCGTCGGCGACGATGCCGCCGCCGGAATCGGTACCTGGCAGCGTTCTGCCGATGTCATCGCGTTGTCGACCATGGTGGTGGTCGACCGTCCGGGGAGCCCGGTGAGGCTGTCGGACGAGGTGCACTGGGTCCATGTCGAGGTGCCGCATCTCGAGGTGTCGAGCACCGATCTCCGCGATCGGGTGGTCGACGGCAGGCCGCTCGAGTTCTTGGTGACCGAGCCCGTCCTGCGGATCATTCGTGAACGAGGCCTCTACCGGAGTGTGTCGTGAGCGTGGTCGACGACATCAGGCGCCGCCGCACGATGTCGATGGTGGTCGTCACCGTCGTCGTGTCGTTGCTCGTGCCGATCGTCGGATACGTCGGGGTGCGCGCGGTGCTCGACTCGACGGGCGGCAAGGACGCATTGGCCGACAACCTTCCTACCCAGAGCTTTCCGGCAACACCGACCGGACTGCTCATGAGCGTCGACGAGGAGGGCACGCTCGCCGGTCTGACCGTGTTCGTGCTCGGCCCATCCGGTGTCGGAGGGAGCATCATCCCGGTGTCTGTCAGTGCCGACATCGGGTTCGCGGACGACAGCCGACGATCGATCCAGCAGGTGTTCGCCGAGGAAGGACCGGAGGCAACGGTGTTCGCGGTCGAATCGGTGCTCCTCGTGTCGATCAACCACTGGGAGATCGCCGACCCGGCCAGTCTGGGCGGGATCCTCCTGCCGTTCGAGCCGTACGAGGTGACCCTCGTTCACGACGTGGGCTCGCCCGAGGGGGACGAACCCGGCACCGCGATCGTGGCCGGCACGTCGGTGCTCGACGCCCGTACCACTGCTGCGGTGTTGACCACCGGTGCGGGAACCGGTTCGGAGTCGGACCGGGTCGCCAACGCCGAGGCCGTCTGGCAGGCCTTCAGCAGGAAGGTCGGCGCAGGCCGGCCGCTGGGAGCGGTCGCAGCAGGCGGACCGTCCGATTTCGGGGCGCTCCTCGCTGCCGTCGAAGCCGGACCTGTCGCCAGCAGGGGCATCGGCATGAACGCGTTCACGGCTGCGCAGAACCCCGACCGCCTGGACGTCATCGAGATCGACCAGAGCGAGGCGGTGTTCGTCTTCGGGAGCATCTGCCCGGTGCAGGTCTCGGCGCCGAAGCCGGGGCTCTTGATGCGAGTCGTCGCGCCGCCCGGCTACGAACAAGAAGTGCTGCGCACCATCGACAAGATCCTGTACGTGGGCGCGAACGTCGTCTCGGTCTCGCTCGACGGTGCACCGCAGGCCGACACCAGGTTCCTGGTGGCCGACGAAGCCAATCGCGAACGTCTGGCTGTTGCCGATGGAATCTTCGGCACGATCAACATCGAGCAACCCGACGTCCGCATCGAAGGCGTGGATGTGACGATCGAGCTCGGGACCGACTATCTGGAGAGCGTGGAGCTGTGACCGTGGACACCGAGACCGATCCCACACGTGGAGTCGACCCGAGACAGCTGGCGTGCACCGCAGCCAGGGCTGCCGACGACAAGAAGGCAGAGGACACCCTCGTGCTCGAGGTCGGGCCACTCCTCGCGATCACCGACTACTTCGTGATCACGAGCGCCTCGAACCGTCGTCTCGTTCGCACGGTGGTGGACGCAGTCGATGACGTGTTGCGCGAGACGCTCGGTCGGTCACCACTGCGAGTGGAGGGTCTTTCCGAGCAGCAGTGGGTGCTGATGGATTACGGAGATGTCGTGGTGCACGTCTTCTCGGACGAGATGCGCTCGTACTACGAGATCGAGCGGCTGTACCGGGACGTGCCACGCGTGCACTGGCGGGACGACGGCTGACCGGACGTGGCCGTGTGGGCCCGCGTGTTTCCACGTTGGAGCCGGCCGGACACCTTGGTAATCTCATCCGGCCCCTATGGGGCTGTAGCTCAGTTGGCAGAGCGCTTCCATGGCATGGAAGAGGTCAGGGGTTCAATTCCCCTCAGCTCCACGA
>JBDKIV010000047.1:0-13476 GCA_039796935.1 Actinomycetota bacterium
TGCTCGACGCGGTCGCCGCGGATTTCGGCAAGCCACGCTTCGAGGCCTGGGCGGCCGAGATCGGCTTCGTGCTCACCGACATCGATCACACCCTGGCCCAACTCGACAGCTGGATGCGGCCGCGCAAGGTCTCGACGCCGCTCGCCTTTCGGCCGGGCCGGTCGTCGGTCGTGCCCGAACCGCTCGGTGTGACGTGTGTGATCGCCCCCTGGAACTACCCGGTGCAGCTGTTGCTGCTGCCGATGGTGGCGGCGATCGCCGCAGGAAACGCCGTGGTCGGCAAGCCGAGCGAACTGGCCCCAGCGACGGCCGAGGCGCTGGCTGCGCTGGTCGCCGAACTCGACGACCCCGCCGTGGCGCTCGTGCTCGGTGGTGTGCCCGAGACCACCGAGCTGCTCACCCACCGCTTCGACCACATCCTCTACACCGGCAACGGGCGCGTCGCCCGAATCGTGATGCGGGCGGCTGCCGAGCACCTCACGCCGGTCACGCTCGAACTCGGCGGCAAGAGCCCGGCCATCGTCAGCAGCCGCGCCGACATCGATGTCGCTGCCCGGCGTATCGCCTGGGGCAAGTTCCTCAACGCCGGTCAGACCTGCATCGCCCCCGACTACGTGCTGGTCGAGCGTGCCGTGCACGACCGGTTCGTCGAGGCGTTGCGCAGCCAGATCGAGTCGTTCTACGGCACCGACGTCGCCGCCACGGCGGACTTCGCCCGCATCGTCAACGACTCCCATTTCGAGCGGTTGCAGCGGCTCCTCGGCTCGGGCACCGTCGCCATCGGCGGCTCGAGCGACGCCGCTCGTCGGTACATCGCCCCGACCGTGTTGACGGGCGTCACCCGCGACGATCCGGTGATGCACGAAGAGATCTTCGGACCGATCCTCCCGGTCATCGCCGTCGACTCGATCGATGCGGCCGTCGACTTCGTCAACGGCGACGACAAGCCTCTGGCGCTCTACACCTTCAGCGACGCCGAGGCCGAGAACGACCGGGTGATCGCCGCGACCAGCAGCGGTGGTGTCTGCGTGAACGGCACGATCATGCACATCAGCAATCCGCACCTGCCGTTCGGCGGGGTCGGCGAGAGCGGCATGGGCTCGTACCACGGCCGCTACGGCTTCGACACGTTCAGCCATCACCGCGCCGTGTTCCGGCGCTCCACGCGGGTCGACCCGGCGCTGCTGTACCCGCCGTACACGCGTCGCAAGGAGGCGCTGGTCCGGAGGGGCCTGACGTTGCCGGATCCAGCCGATCTGATCGCCCGGCTCCGCTCTCGTCTGCGCCGCCGTTGATCCGCGGGTGACGGGTAGCGGGTCGCCGAGGGGTCGCTACGACTCGCTACGACTCGCCGAGGAGCAGGCGGACATGGCTTCGGAGTGCGTCGATCCCGGTGCCCTTCGACGCGCTCACCCAGAAGATGTCGCCTTCGTGCAGTCCGCAGGCCTTCGACAGCTGCTGCTTGCGGCCTGCCAGGCGTGACGACTTGACCTTGTCGATCTTGGTGGCGACGACCACCGTCGTGATGGCGTTGTCGTGGACCCACGCCAGCATCTGCTGGTCGAGTTTGGTCGGGCCGATCTCGCCGTCGACCAACAGCAGCAGCGCCTCGAGCGGCTCGCGTTCGAGCAGGTACCCCTCGATCATCGGTTGCCATCCCCGCTGTTCACGGGTCGGCACGGCGGCGTAGCCGTAACCGGGCAGGTCGACCACGGCGGCACCCGACGGCAGCGTGAAGAGGTTGATCAACTGGGTACGACCCGGTGTGTTCGACACGCGAGCGAGCTGCTTGCGGTTGGCGAGGGCGTTGATGAGCGACGACTTGCCCACGTTGGATCGCCCGACGAAGGCCACTTCGGCCGGCGTGTCGGGGAGATCGCCGACACGCTTCGCAGACATGACGAAGCGGAGGGCGAGTGGTGAGGTCACACCGTTGAGGCTACGTGCCCGCCTGGCGGATGGCGTCGATGGCCGAACGGATGATGGCACCCACATCGAGTCGGTCGACGATCTCGGCGCCGACGACGACCGGTCGGTCTCGAAGATCGTCCGGCATCGCCGGCGGCGGAGGTGACGAGCGACCTTCGAACGCCTCCCACTCGGGCGAGACGAACGGTGTGGGCGGGGGAGGACTGGGGGCGAGGCGGAGGTGCCGCTCGGCGCGCCGAGCGGACTGCCCACCAACGGCCGCCCGCGGCCGCTCGTCGTCGGGCCCACATCGCCAGGCGATGAGCAACTCGGGTCGCGGTCCGATCTCGTCTGCCAGCACGAGCAGCGCTGCAACGGCGTGCTTGCAGGGCACCTCGCCGTCGGGACACGAGCACCAGGTACTGATCTCGTCGACGTCGGGGACCAGCGCCATCACCTCGCCCCGTTCGAGCGGGGCGCCCGAACCATGGCCCGGCCGCTCGACCGAGGGCGCCGAGATCCTGACCAGATAGGGCTGGCGTTCGCTGCCCTGCACCTGCGCGGCGACCGAGCCGGCGTCGATGTCGATCCGAGTGACGGCGCGGTCGGTCGCGTACGCCCGTCCGCGTCTGAAGCGCCCGGGTTCGGCCATGCCGGCGACGGCTACCGAGAGCAGCGTGCCGGCCAGCTTGCCGGCGGCTGTCGGTGTCGGGCGATGCGCGCCACGAGGCAGCACGGTGACGGTCATCGTTGAGCCCCGGTGCTGGCCACGCGGTCGAGCATGACCAGGTCGCGCAACTCGTCGGTGGACAGTTCGCTCAACCACTGCTCGCCGGACGTGCCGACGACGGCCTCGGCGAGCGCGCGTTTGTGGGTGATGAGCGCATCGACGCGTTCTTCGACCGTTCCCTGGCACACCAACTTGTGGACGAGGACGGCCTGACGTTGACCGATGCGCCACGCCCGATCGGTGGCCTGGTCTTCGACGGCGGGGTTCCACCACCGGTCGTAGTGCACGACCCGCGACGCCGCCGTGAGGTTGAGCCCGGTTCCGCCGGCCTTGAGGGACACGATCAGCAGCGGCGAGGCCGATGTGCCCGACTGGAACGCCTCGACCATCCGGTCGCGGCCCGTCTTGGTGACCCCGCCATGGAGGAATGGGACCTCGTTGCCGAACCGGTCGTGGCCGAATCGCTCGATGAGGTGGCGCTGCAGCAGCAGTCCCATCTGACGGAACTGGGTGAACACGAGCGCCTGTTCGCCCGCATCGAGGAGATCGGCGACGAGTTCGTCGAATCGGGCGAGCTTGCCGGACCGGTGGGCGAGCGCCGAGCCGTCGGCGAGCGCCTGCGCCGGGTGGTTGCAGATCTGCTTGAGGCGGGTGAGCGCTGCCAACACCAGCCCGCGCCGCTTCATGCCGGTCGTCGCCTGTGCATCGGCGAGCAACTGGTCGACCACGGCCTGGTACATCGCCGCCTGCTCGCGTGTCAGCGGTGCCCACGCGATCTGCTCGATCTTCTCGGGAAGATCTGGCACGAGGGTCCGGTCGGCCTTGGTGCGACGCAGGAGGAACGCAGCGGTGAGCTGACGAAGCGCAACTGCTGCTGCCTCGTCACCGTGGCGTTCGATGGGGATGGAGAATCGCTCGCGAAACTGGCCGAGTGAACCGAGCAGCCCCGGGGCAACGGTGTCGAGGATCGACCAGAGTTCGCTCAGTCGATTCTCGACCGGGGTCCCTGTGAGCGCGATGTGCTGGCGGGCAGGCACTCGCCGCATCGCCTTCGCCGTGCGGGTTTCGGGGTTCTTGATCGCCTGGGCTTCGTCGAGCACGACGACACCCCAGTCGACCGTGCGGACGAGGTCGATGTCTCGGGCCGCCACCTGGTACGTGGTGAGGACGATGTCGTGCCCGGCGACGTCGGACGTGAACTCGGCGCCGGCGGCTCGGCCGGTGCCGTGATGGACCATGACCCGGGCGAACGGGGTGAACCGCTCGCACTCGGTCTGCCAGTTGCGAACGACCGAGAGCGGGCACACCACGAGGTGAGGGCCCGCCAGCCCTGCCAGGTGCGCCAAGGTGGTGGGCGTCTTGCCGAGGCCCATGTCGTCGGCGAGGCATCCACCGAGGCCGACGCGGTGGAGGAACTGCAGCCACCCGAGACCACGGCGCTGGTAGGGGCGCAGCGTGGCCGTGAACGACGCGGGGACGGTCCCTTCGTCGAGTCGCGTGTCGGGTAGACCCGCCAGGAGGTCGTGGAGCCATCCGTCGCCGTCGAGGGGCGGGACTCCATCGTCGCTGCCGCCCCGACCCGGGTGGTCGCCCTGATCGGCCGAGGTGTCGTCATCGTCCGACAGGGCTTCGAGTTCGGCGGTCAGTTCTGCCGAGAGCCGAAGCACCTCGAGCGTCGAGAGGTCGGCATGTTCACTGCGGTGCCTGGCGAGTTGCTCGAGGGCGAGGCGTGCCTCGTTGCGGCCGATGCGAACCCACCGCCCGCCCACCTTGACGAGGGTGGCCCCCGCCTCGGAGGCTCGGGCGAGCGCGCGCTCGTCGATCTGCTCGCCGTCGACCACCACCTTCCAGTCGACCAGGGCGCGTGCACCGAAACGTCCGCTGCCATCGACGTCGGGGCGCGCCGTGCCAGCCGAGCGTGGCGAGCGCCGCGCCAGTTGGTGCGGCGTCAGCAGTTGCAGACCGGCGGCGGTGAGATCGTCGATCTGTTCGAGGATCTGGGCTGCCGTGTCGGTGTCGACCGTGCCCGGTCCGGCTGCCCAGTCGGCGTACCAGGGAGCGATGGCCGAGAGCCGCTGACGGGCCTCGTCGACCGTGCGCTGCAGCATCGGCAGCCATCGCCGGTCGCCGGCGAGGGCGACGGCGCGGGCCGTGCCTCGGTCGATGTCGCGTGCGCTGCAGGCAGATGCCGGGTCGTCGGGATCGGCGAGTTCGAACTCGAGCGGCCAGGCGGGTCGGTCTCCGTCGGGCAGGCCGAGTCGGAGCCGTGGCTGGACCACCGGCCGACCCGAGGCTCGTTGACCGAGACGCTGGAACGAGGCGGCGATGTCGTGCAGGGGTTCGACCAGCGACACTTCACCCGCAAACACTCCGTGGGGCGCCGTGAGGGCGCGCCCGACGAGACGCATGGCGCGCGATGCCGGCCGCCGTGCCTCGGTGAGGCTCGGCGTCCACCCGGTCCGCTGCAGCATGGTGCGCGCCACCTGGTCGGTGAAGGCCGTCAGCACCTGTGTCGCCACCTGCGAGGCATCGAGGTCGGCCGCGGCGGCGAGCACCGCAGGCGGGGCGGCGGCGGCGAGTGACGGCGCGAGCCGCTCGAGATCGATCTCGAGCGGCACCCACGAGGCGGCCCACTGCATGCGCATCAGGAACTCGCCGAGTGTGTCGAGCCGAGGCAGGACGCGGCCCGCAGCCACCAGTTCGGTGGCCAGTTCGTGGGCCGACCCGAACCATCCGACCGAGGGGCTGGCCGCGTCGTCGAGTCGGTCGAGTTGGCCGAGGCTCGACAGGGCGGAGGGGTCGAGGCGTTGACAGATGATCGAACGCTCGCCGTCGGGGAGGCGCAACGAGGTGACCCGGACGTCGCCGGCCATGACCGCTGCCGAACGTCCGAGTGCCGTGCCGATGGCAGTGCGCAGGTTGCCGCCGTAGGCGGCGGCGTCGGGTTGCCACGCAACGGCGAAACCCAGCAGTCCTGCGATCGGGTCGTACCGACCACCGGGCCCCGTGCGCGCGTCGTGCCCGGCAGGGACCCAGGTGAGTTGGAGCGCAACGCCGCCCCGGACTCGGTTGGGTCGGGGGCGAACGGGCATGGGGCGAGTGTACGAAGCGGGTCTCACATCGAGACCGTGCAGAGAGGCCGCCGCGCACGCCGAAGTGGCTCGAAAAACGAACAAACCCCCGGAGCGGGGGCTTGTCGTGGTCGAGACCGGCGTCGATCCGGTGACCCCACGCTTTTCAGGCGTGTGCTCTGCCGACTGAGCTACTCGACCTGGAGTGCAGCGCCTCGATCACCCCGCAGGGCGACCGACGACGACACACCACCGCACGAGCGTGTCCGCTCGTAGCGGTCCCGACGGGACTCGAACCCGCGACCTCCGGCTTGACAGGCCGGCGTGAACTCCAACTTCACCACGGGACCATTGCTGGTCATGCGCACCCCCAACGGGATTCGAACCCGTGCCGCCACCTTGAAAGGGTGGTGTCCTAGGCCACTAGACGATGGGGGCTCAGGATCGTCTCCGGTTGAGAGCGTGGCAACACTAGCAGCGCCACCGGAGATTCACACACGCGCTGCAAGGTAGCGTCGTCGGGCCCGAACCGTTGCGGTCCGTTCGGTCCTTTTCTGCGGACCGCCATGGCTCGGCCGGGCGCCTGGCCCGGGTCGGCTTCGCTACCGTGCTGGCGTGCGTCTCGATGCCGATCCTTCCCTCGACCCGTCGGCCTACGCCTTCACCCACCGGGTGCGGGTTCGATTCGCCGAGACCGATGCGATGGGCATCGTCCATCACGGGAACTACCTGCTGTACCTCGAAGAGGCGCGGGTCGAGTACCTGCGTGCCCTCGGCAAGCCGTACACCGAACTCCGCGACGAGGGCGTCGACCACGCGGTGCTCGAATGCTTCGTCCAGTACCGCAGCCCGCTGTACTTCGACGATCTGCTCGACGTGCACCTGGTCGTGTCGAAGGTCACCCGCGCCACGTTCCAGCTCGAGTACCTCCTCACCGTCGGCGACGGCGTCCGGGCGACGGCTGCCACCGCACACGGTGCGGTCAACGGTGATGGTCGTCCGGTCCGGCTGCCCGCCTGGCTGGCGTCGTTCAAGGGCTGAGTGCCCGAACCGCCCACTCGAGGAGCCAGCTCAGGTACCCGTACAACTGGTACTCGCCGGCCAACGGATGGTCGGGGTCCACGTCGTCGGGGTCGTGCTCTTCGCTGATGTCGAGCAACGTCCCGAGCACGAGGCGCACCCCGTTGATGCCGTGGGCCAACGCCTCGATCTGTCGTTCGGTGAGCGCACCGTCCGATGACAGGACCTCCTCGATCAGCGAGATCGAGGCGAGCCGGGATGCGACCAGGTCGTCGCGCATGAGGCGCTGGTACTCGGCGTCGTGCTCGGCGTGCTCGGGAAGGTGGTACGCCGCCGGGAAGAGCCGGCGCAGGAGGGGCTGGTCGGCCGGGCCCAGCAGCAGGCTCCGGAGCTGGTCGAGGAGCGAGCTCAGGACCCCCCGCTCGTCGGGGCCCAGATTGACGCGGTAGCCCTGTCGGGTCCGCTCGATCGGTGGGCGTGTGCGCCATGCCATGGGTCGGTCCTGTCCCCGGTTCTCTCAGTCGTCCTGCTGCATCGTGGCCCACAGGCCGTGCTCGTGCAGCCGGAACACATCGAGTTCGGCCTTCTCGCGAGCGCCGCTCGACACCACGGCTCGGCCCTTGTGATGCACATCGAGCATCAGTTCGGTGGCCTTCTCCTTCGAATAGCCGAACAGCTTCTGCAGGACGAGCGTCACGTAGCTCATGAGGTTGATGGGATCGTTCCAGACGATGACGACCCAGGGGCGGTCGGGCGCGATCGCCCCGTCGGACGCCGGTTCGTCGAGTTCGACGGAACTGGGTGCCGGTGACATCCCTCCAGTGTGCCCGGTTGGCCGCTCTGTCGCGTCGCCCGTACGATGATCGGATGCCCGTCGGCGCCCGTCCTTTCGTCCCCTCGCGCTTGGCGCCGGGAGGCGTGGTGCACGGCTCGTTGCGCCAGCCCACCTCGCGGCTCGCCGGGTACGTCGCCTTGGCCAAGCTCCGCGTGGTCGAACTCCTGCTCATCACCACCGTGCCGACCATGGTGCTGGCCGAGCAGGGATGGCCCGACACCTGGCTGGTCGTCGTGACGTTGCTCGGTGGCACGCTCGCAGCCGGTGGGGCGAACGCCATCAACATGGTCGTCGACCGCGACATCGATGCGCTCATGCCGCGCACGCAGGGCCGGCCGCTCGTCACCGGCCTCATCACGCCACGGGCAGCGCTGGTGTTCGCGATCATCCTCGAGGTGGTGGCATTCGCCGTGCTGTGGTGGGGTGCGAACCTGCTGTCGGCGTGTCTCACCGTCAGCGCCACGTTGTTCTACGTGTTCGTCTACACGATCTGGCTGAAGCGCACGAGTCGCCAGAACATCGTCATCGGCGGCGCGGCCGGCGCAGTGCCGGTGCTGGTGGGCTGGTCGGCGGTCGAGAACAACGTCAGTTGGACCGCCGTCGTGCTCTTCGTCGTCATGTTCTTGTGGACGCCCCCGCATTTCTGGGCGCTCGCAATCCGCCATGCCGACGAGTACCGGGCTGCGGGTGTGCCGATGCTCCCGACGGTGGTGCCGCTCGAGCAGGCAGTTCGGCAGATGGTGATCTACACGGTGCTGCTCGTGCTGGGCACGCTGGTGCTGGTGCCCGTCGCCGACATGGGCTGGATCTACGGCGTGTCCGCCGTCGTGCTGGGCGCCCTCTTCCTGTGGGGGACCGCCGACCTCGGCCGCAACCCCACGCCGCAGCGGTCGATGCGCGTGTTCGCCTACAGCATCACCTATGTGACGCTCCTGTTCGCCGCCCTGACGATCGATGTGCTCGTTCGACATGGGTTCTGATGATTTCGGCCGCGGGCCTGCCCTGTGGGTAGTCTCGCGGGCGACTATCTGTCCTCCACCACTTTCGGACCGACACGAGCGGCCTGAGACGAATCGAGTTCGCTGCACATGACCACCATCGATCCCCATGTCGCCGGCGCCGGCACCTCCGTCGCCTCCGGCGAGCGCACGGGAGGCGCGTTGGCCTCGGTTGCCGACTGGATCACCAGCTCCGACCACAAGAAGATCGGCCGCCTCTTCATCGGCAGTTCGTTGCTCGTGCTGCTCGGTGTGGGGGTCATCGCCACGCTGCTCGGCATCGAGCGCATCGACGCCACCGCCGACGTGATCGATGCGGGTGCCATCCCGCAACTGTTCGCGGCGTACCGCTCGCTGCTCACCCTGGGTGTGGCGTTGCCGCTGACGCTCGGCCTCGCCGTGGCGGTCGTGCCGCTGCAACTCGGGGCCCGGTCGCTCGCGTTCGCACGACTGGCGCTCCTGGGTTTTTGGACCTGGCTGGTCGGCACCCTGCTCGTCGTGATCTCCATCGCCGCCAACGGTGGCCCGGGTGGTGGGGATGCCGACATGGTCGACCTCTACCTGGCCGCCCAGGTCCTGGTGGTGGCGGGCCTGCTCGCCACCGCAGGCAGCGTTGCCGCATCGGTCCTGACGACCCGCGCACCGGGCATGAACATGCGTCGAGTGCCGCTGTTCGCCTGGTCGGCGCTGGTGCAGGCGCTCGGACTGCTGCTCGCACTGCCCGTGTTCGCAGCGACGCTCATCGCCGTGTACGTCGACCACCGCTACGCCAACGTCACCTTCGGGGGCAACACGGGCCTCGGCGAGTGGATCCAGTTCGGCCTCACCCAGCCGACCACGGTGCTGTACGCCCTCCCGGTGTTCGGCATCCTGCTCGACACGTTGGCGACGGCCACCCGCACCCGACTGCCGATGCGACAGGTCGCCCTCCTCGGGCTCGGCCTCGTGGGTACGGCATTCGTCGCCGGGGTCGCCAACACCGAGGTCGACCTGCCACGCAACATCGTCGACATGAGCCTCGGCGAGGCGCTCGAGGACATCATCCCGTTCGCCGTCGTGCATCTCCTGCCCCTGCTCGGAGCGCTCGTCGTGCTCGCCGTCATGCTGCGCGGCGCCGCCGGGCGTCCTCGACCGCTGGCCGCTCTCGTGCTGTCGTTCTTCGGTGCCGGCATGGTGTTCGTCGGGTTGCTGGGCAATGCGCTGTCCCACGTGGGCGATGCCCAACTCCACGGGACCGTGTTCGAAGAGGGTGCCTGGATCTACGTCATGTACGGAACGGTGCTCGGCGCCATGGGTGGTGTCGTCCACTGGGGACCGAAGCTCTGGGGCCGTCGTATCGCCGACGCGAAGGTGCTGCCGCTGGCCCTGCTCGGCGTGCTGGCCACGATCCTCGCGTCGCTCCCGTACTACATCGCCGGGTTCGCCGATCAGCCTGCAGGTTCGGTCACGTTCGACTACAGCGGTCCGCAGGACCTCTGGAACGTCCTCGTCACCGCAGGTCACAGCCTGATGCTGCTCACGGTGCTCGCCTTCATCGGCCTGGCCCGCAGCTCGTTCCGCTCGGGTGAGCACGCCGGGGACGATCCCTTCGACGGTCAGACGCTCGAATGGGCGACATCGTCGCCCCCGCCGCTCGACAACTTCGCCGCGCTCCACATCGTTGCGTCGGCCGAACCACTGCTCGACCTCAAGCCCTCACGCACGGAAGGGAACGCCTGATGCACGCACTTCCTGCTGCTCCTGCGCCGTCGCCGCAGCGTCAACTGTTCGTCGGCACCGCGCTCGCGTGTGCCGCCGGTGCAGCGCTGTTCGGTGGTCTGCTGGCGCTGTACCTCCGGTTCCGCGATGCGGCCCTCTCGCTGCCTGGCGGCGAGTGGCGCCCCGCCTCGGCGATCGTGCCCGAGGTGACCACGAACATCATGTGGATCTCGTTCGGTGTCATCGGCGTGATGAGCCAGTGGGCCGTGTACGCCGCACGCCGTGACAACCGCAGCCACACGGCTCTCGCACTCGGCATGGTGGCCCTGGTCGCCGTGGCCATCATCAACGGCCAGGCCTTCACCTACTTCCAGATGAACCTCGGAGCACGCGACGGCACCTACCAGACCATGTTCTACGCGGTCACCGGCACCTTCGTGGCGTTCATGGTGATCGGCCTGGTGTTCACGATCGTCACCGCATTCCGGTTCCTCGGCGGCCGCACCCGCGACCGCGAGTTGGTGTCGGCGCACGCCATGTACTGGTACTTCATGAGCGCGGTCTACACCGCGATCTGGTTCGTCATCTACGTCACGAAGTGAGCGGATAGGGCACCATGTTCTCCACTGGATCCAAACTCTTCGTCGGGGCCACCGTCGTGGCGCTCGCGAGCGCCATCGTCTTCGGCATCTTCACCGGTGGCGACACCGGTTGGACCGCCACGATCGGCCTGATCGGCGCTGCTGTGGCGCTCGGCTTCCTGGCCGGGATCAACTTCTTCGTGCGTGACTGCAACGTCAACGCAACGGCGTCCGATGCCACCACGGCGTGTGCTGCTGCGCAGACGGCGCCCGAGTCGAGCATGTGGCCCGCCATCGGCGCATTCGGGGCGGGTCTCACCGCCGTCGGCCTGGTCACGGCCCCGGTCGTGTTCAAGGCCGGCATCGTCGTGTTGCTCGCGGCGATCGTCGAATGGATGGTGCAGGGCTGGAGCGAGCGTGCGTCGTCGGACGCCACGTACAACGCCAGCCTGCGCAAGCGCCTGCTCCACCCGCTCGAGTTCCCCGTGCTCGGCGCCGTGGTGCTGGCGATCATCATCTACTCGTTCTCGCGGATCATGCTGTTCGTGTCGAAGTCGACCGGCCCGGCAGTGTTCGCCATCCTCGCGGCTCTCGTGCTGGTGGCCGGCTTCGTCATCGCCAGTGGTGCGTCGATCAAGAAGGGCGCGATCGCCGGAGTGTGTGCGATCGCCGGTCTGGGCCTCGTCAGCACCGGGGCCGTCATGGCCATCGACGGAGAGCGCGAGATCGAAGTGCACGAGACGGTCGGGAACGATCCCGGCGTGTGCCTCAGCAACGAAGAGACCGAAGCCGACCACAACTCGTCGCAGACGATGGGCGCGAAGAGCAATGTCGCGGCGACCGTGGTGTACAAAGACGGCCAGCTGTACGCCCAGGTGATCGGCGTCGAAGGTTTCCAGACCAGGCTCCAGTTGGCCCGGAGCAACCCGTCGCCGATCGTGTTCCGCAACCTGAGCGACGAGCACGTGCGCCTCACGGCCAACCTCGGTGCATTCGAGACCGACACCGTCGTCAACGGGTCTCCCACGGTCGACAAGCCGGTCACCTGCACGGCTTTGGTCGACCCCGACGGCCGTCAGTTCCTCACCCTCATCTATCCGAAGGCGTCACAGAACTCGCTCGAGCCATACACCCTCGAGGTGCCTGGTGTCGAAGGGGCCAGCATCGAAGTCGTGGTGCCCTGAGTCATGAAGCGCAGAGAGACCAACTTGGCTACCGTTAGGAACGTGCACCCCATGACCATCCGTCGTCGTGTCGTCCCCGCGCTCGGTGCGCTCGCCGGGCTCCTGCTCCTCGGCGGTTGCGCCCAGGACGCACCGCAGGACACGTGGGACCCAGCGGGCGAGAACGCACAGATGATCCACGACCTGCAGTGGCCCGTGTTCATGGTTGCCGGCATCGTGCTCGTGATCGTCTGTGTCGTCGTCGCCTACTCGGTCGTGCGATTCCGCGACCGCGGCCAGGCCATGCCCGAGCAGACGCACGGCAAGCCGGCGCTCGAGATCACCTTGACGATCCTCCCCGCCCTCATCCTCGTCGGTGTCGGCATCCCGACGGTCAGCACGATCTTCGACCTCGCCGACACGAGCGACACCGAGTGCATCATCAACGTCACCGGCCAGCAGTGGTGGTGGGAGTACGACTACCCGATCCAGGACGGCTGCGGGGGCATCTCCGAGCCGATCGTGACGAGCGGACAGATGGTGTTCCCGGCAGGGGTCAAGGTGCTCGTCCGTGGTACGAGTCGTGACGTCATCCACTCGTTCTGGATCCCCCGCCTGAACGGCAAGCGCGACATGGTCCCCGGACGCGTCCACACCCTGCGCATGCAGGCCGACGAGCCGGGCATCTACGCCGGACAGTGCACCGAGTTCTGCGGGCTCAGCCACGCCAACATGAAGATGGAGGCGGTGGCGCTGTCGGCCGCCGACTTCGAGACGTGGAAGGCGAACCAACTGAAGGACTACACGTCGCCCGACGATGGATCGCTGGCCAAGACCGGTGAAGGAACCTTCACCGCCAACTGCGCCTACTGCCACCAGGTGAACGGTCTCACCACCACGGCGCCCGACGGCTCGGTGTCACCGGTGCTGGCCAACCCCGACCAGTTCGTCGTGTCGGGTGCTGCGCCCAACCTGACGCACCTGATGACACGCAACACCTTCGCCGGTGCCACCTGGGATCTCCTCACCGAGGAGTGCCGCAACGAGGTGTGGAACGCAGCTCCCGACGAGTTCGGTGCGCTGTACCTGCGTGGTGTGACACCGGAATGCCTCAACGAAGTCGACCTGCGCGAATGGTTGCGCAACGCCCCGGCCAAGAAGCCGATGTACGCGAGTGACGCCCAGAAGGCCGAGTCCGGTGGTCTGGTGCGCGGCATGCCGGCCCTCGGCCTCAGCGAGTCCCAGATCGACGAACTCATCGCCTACCTGCTCGAGCGGAAGTAACGGAGAACGACACAGATGGCCATCATCGAACGTCCTTCCAGCACCACACCTGCCGTCGTCGGCGCCGGCGGTGTCCCCGCCACCGTCACGCCGAGCCAGGCCTACGGTGTGTTCAAGCGTCCGGTCTCGACGACCGGCTGGCGATCGTGGGTCTTCACGGTCGACCACAAGAAGCTCGGCATCATGTA
>JBDKIV010000048.1:0-3405 GCA_039796935.1 Actinomycetota bacterium
GGGCAGCAGCCACGAGGGCAGCACCTACGGGCCGCCCGCCGCGCGTCTGGCGCAGAACGCCGCCATGGTCGGCTGGTTGCAGCGCTGGCTCTGACCCGTCAGGCGCGCTGCGCACGCCATCCGCTCGGCCGTCGGCAGCGTCGAGGCCGAGGAACTGGGCACCACGGTGGCTCGGGGCGTTCCTGTAGCGTCCTGAGGGCATGTCGTGTCTGAACGAGACGGTTCGACCGGCAGCACCCGCCGCTCCGGCAGCCGGTCGCCGAGCCGACATCCAAGGGCTCCGGGCAGTCGCTGTCGGTGCGGTGGTGGCTCATCACGCAGGGTTCGGGTTCAGCGGTGGCTACGTGGGGGTCGACGTCTTCTTCGTCATCTCGGGTTACGTGATCACGCGGATGCTGGCGGCGGAGATGGCCACGAACGGTCGGATCGACCTGGTGCACTTCTACCTGCGGCGAGCGCGACGGTTGCTGCCCGCCCTCGCCGCCATGCTGACCGTGGCGCTGCTGCTGAGCGCCCTGTTCACCCCGTTGGCCACCCATCGGTCGATCGCTCGAACGGGTATCTCCGCAGCGCTGTTCAACGCCAACAACTACCTGGCGCTGTTCGGCGTGACAGGTGGGTACTTCGATGTCGGCTCGCAGGCGAACTCGCTGCTGCACACCTGGTCGTTGGCGGTGGAGGAGCAGTTCTACTTCGTCGTGCCTGCGCTGTTGATGCTGGCGTGGTGGTTCGGCCTGCGCAGCGGCCGACGACATCTCGCGACGTGGTTGCTCGGGGTGCTGATCGCTGGATCGTTCGGGTTGTCACTGGTGCTCGAGTTCGGTGTGGGCCAGCGAAGTGACCGGGCCCTCGATCTGGCGTTCTACGCGTCACCGGCCCGGGCGTGGGAGTTCGCCGTCGGTGGTGTGGTAGCGCTCGCGGCCGGGCGGACCTCCACCCTTCGGGGCTCGGCAGCATCAGCCGGCGTGTTGGCGGGTGCGGTGATGGTGGGCGCGTCGATGCTGGTGTTCGACGAGACGACCCGGTTCCCCGGTGTCGCTGTGCTGGTACCGGTGCTGGGCACGGCCTTGATGATCGCCGGCGGCGAACCAACACAGGTCGGGATCATCGGTCGTTGGCTCAGCACGCGGCCGATGCAGCGGATCGGCGACCTCTCGTACAGCTGGTACCTGTGGCATTGGCCCCTCATCGTGTTCGCCGCAGCCCTCCTTCCGAAGGCCGGCGCGGCAAGGCCGCTGGCTGCCGTGGTCAGTCTGGCGCTGGCCGCTGGCTCGTATCGGTGGATCGAGAACCCGGTCCGCCATCGCACGGCAACACCTCGGCGGACGATCGCACTGGCGGGGGTGTGCATCGTCGCTCCTCTGGCGGCCGGCATGGTGCTCGAGGTCGCAACACAACGCCTCAGGACCGTGCCCGTCATGGCAGCGTTCGACACCCACATCGATGTGTCAGAGGGCTGCGACGGTGAGGTTCCGCTGCGTGATCGCGATCCCGAAACGTGCCGATGGACGGTATCCGAACCCGAGGGAGTCGTGGCCCTGGTGGGCGACTCGACTGCCGGGCAGTTCAGCGAAGCCGTCCTGGGGGCAGCTGGCAGCGTGGGTCTCGAGACGCTGCTGGTGACCAACTCGTCCTGCCCATTCGTGCCACTGCAGTTGTGGGAAGACGGCGAGCGTGATCGTGCCTGCGAGGAGTTCGTGACGGGCACGACGCAAGCGCTGATCGAGTTGCAGCCCGATGTGGTGGTGATCGCATCGGCGTCTGACGGATACCTCCGCGGCGCACGATGGCAGGTTGCGGAACCGAACGGTGAACGTCTCGGCGACCCGGATGCCAAAGCTGCTGCCTGGGAGCGGGGCTTGGAGTCGCTGCTGACCGACCTGCGAGCCGCCGGTATCGAGGTGGTGTTGGTCCAGCCCACCCCGAAGTTCACCGAGTGGAACCCATGGAAGATGGCAACGGCACGCCTGATCGGCCCGTGGGCGCAGGTGGACATCGAGTTCGACCGGGAGACGGCACTCGAGCGACGCCGTCGTGCCGTCGACGTCGGGAGCGCCGCCGCAGCAGCCAGCGGCGCGACCGTTCTCGACGTGTTCGACGACGTCTGCCAGTCGGACCCGTGCAGCACCACCGGGCCAGGATTCTGGCGTTACCGCGACAGCGGGCACATCAGTGTCGGCCAGTCCGAGCGGCTCGTCGGTCCGTTCGAGGAGGCGCTGATCGAACTCGTCGATCGTCCGTGACGGAGCGGGTCGCTCGCCCGGCCATGAACGTACGCCGACCTGCGTGCACGGCACGAGTGTTCGGATCGACGCTTCGAGGCATGGGGACTTGCGCGACCTTCCCTGACCCGGGTCGCTGCGGTCAGGCGTGGCTGGGGCGGTCGCCGAGGATGAACGCTGCGATCCGCTCGCCGATCACGACGGCAGGGATGTTCGTGTTGGCTCGGGGTATCTGCGGCATCAGCGACACGTCACCGACCACCACACGCTCCATCCCGTGCACGACCCCCGTGGGGCCGCACACCGACGTGGCCGGGTCGGTCCCCATCGGCGTCGTGCCGACCGGGTGGTAGTAGTGCATGACGTCTCGTCGCATCGCTGCATCGGACAGGTCCCGCGGCGGTTCGGCGATCAGCACTTCGGCCAGCGCCGACTGCGACAGCAACGCTTCGGCCAAGACGAGACCGTCGCGCAGCACAGCCAGATCATGGCCGTCCGCATCGGTGAGGTAGCCGTGGTCGATCCGCGGGTGCGCCTCGGGATCCGCCGACACGATGTCGACGCGGCCGCGGCTGCGCGGGGTCATGCAGGCCACCTCGACCAGAGCCCGGCCACCGGTCAACACGGTCTGGGTCGATGCGCACACCGGGAACACGTGCAGGTCGAACACACCGTCCACGGCCTGCGACGAGCACGCCTTGCCGAGCGTCTGCTCTTCGGGCACGAACCCGCGCGCCATCTCGGCCTCGATCGCCTGTCGCAGACCCTCCCCCAACTGACGGCCGGCGTTGATCATCGAGTGGTCGTGCAGGTTGGTGCCGACCAGCGGCGCGTCGACCGTGGGTGACACACCCAGGCGCCGCAATCGCTCGGGGTCGCCGACACCCGAGCGCTGCAGGATCGCCGGTGTCCCGTACACGCCGGCGGCGAGCACCACCATGTCACCGCCGATCGTGATCGGCTGGCTGTCGACGATGGCGTGCACGACCGCGCCGTCGGCCGTCTCTTCCACCCGATCGACGATCGCCCGATCGATGATCGACAACCGCCCACCGTCACGCACCGGATCGAGGTACGCGAAGGCGCTGTTCCACCGGACACCGTCGACGACGTTCACGGTCTCGAGCCCGAAGCTCTCGTTGGCGTCGAGATCGCACAGGTCGCTCGCGATCCGCCAGCCCGC
>JBDKIV010000049.1:0-24617 GCA_039796935.1 Actinomycetota bacterium
CGACACGGGTTCCGTCCTCGCCGATCGCTCCCATGGCGAGCTCGCGCTGGCCCGGTACGCCCAGCTTGCGGACGACGATCACGTCGAGTGGCACCCCCAGGACCAGGGCCACCTCGCCGGCCACCGGCACACCCCCTCGTGGGAGCCCGACCACCACATCTGCTGCGGTGCCCGCCTGCACGAGCGCCGCTCCGAGCAGTTGCCCGGCCGTACGTCGGTCGGTGAACCGAGACTGCTGCATCGGTGGCTCCCTTCCCAGCCGGTGACTGGTGAGTGCTCAGCTCGTGGTGACGAGGACGGCGAGGCCCATGATGCCGATGAAGAGGATGCTCAGCAGGGCGGCTTCGAATCGGCTGTGATGGGACGGCGATACTCGAGACATGCAGCAGTTCTCGGCAGATCCAAACCGTCCCTGAGCACGATCACCCGAAGGTGTCGATCGGGCAGGTCGCCACGTCCGGGCCGCCCGTAGGAAGCTTCCGTAACGCTGTAACATGCCGCCATGGCGGTTCTTTCGACTCTTTCCCGTTCGGCCGGTCGCACCCCGATGCGTCGGCGCCTCGTCGTGGGGGTCTCGCTGGCAGCGGTCCTCGCGTCGGGGGTCCCCGTCGGTCTGGCCGATGCTGGCACACAGTCGCTCCCGCCCGCCGAGGAACTCGCTGCGCACGAGGACGGGCGGCTCATCGTCGCCTTCCGTGACGGCACGGACATCTTCACCGAGGCCCGTACCTTCAACCGTCGAGGGGTTCGGCGCGGCGACCGTATCGGTCCGCGCTCGGCCCGTACCGAGGTCGTCACGCTGCCGGCCGGCATGTCGGTCGAAGAGGCGATGGTGAGCTTCAAGTCCGACCCCTCGGTGCGCTTCGCCGAGCCCGATTACCTCGTGCAGAAAGAGGCCACGTCGAACGACGCGCTCTTCGGTTCGCTCTGGGGCATGCAGGGCGACGCGTCGTCGCCCGCCAACCAGTTCGGCTCGGGTGCTGCCGAGGCGTGGGCCCAAGAGCAGATCGGCACGGGCGACATCGTCGTCGGCATCATCGACGAGGGCGTCGACGTGAACCATCCCGATCTCAGCGCGAACATCTGGGTCAACACGGCCGAGGCGACCGGCGTGGCGGGTGTCGACGACGACGCCAACGGCTACATCGACGACGTCAACGGATGGGACTTCTTCTACGACAACGCCTCGGTGTTCGATGCCGGCGAGGACACGCACGGCACGCACGTCGCCGGGACGATCGGTGGCGTCGGCGGCAACAGCATCGGCGTGGCCGGCGTCAACTGGTCGGTCAAGATGATCCCGGCCAATTTCCTCGGCCCCGGCGGCGGCTACATCTCGGACGCCATCAACGCACTCGACTACCTCACGGCACTCAAGGTCAACAAGGGCGTCAACGTGGTTGCCGTCAACAACTCGTGGGGCGGTGGTGGGTACAGCGCCGGCATGGCCGATGCCATCAACCGCGCCGGTGACGCCGGCATCTTGTTCGTCGCCGCCGCTGGCAACAGCGCCTACGACAACGACCTCACCGCCAACTACCCGTCGAACTACGACTGCTCGCGTGGCAACACCCGGTCGGACTGCGTGATGGCCGTGGCCGCCATCGGCAGTGACGGCAGCCTGGCGAGCTTCTCGCAGTGGGGTGCCACCACGGTCGACCTCGGCGCACCGGGTGTCAACATCACCAGCACGCTCCCGAACAACACGTATGGCGCATACAACGGCACGTCGATGGCCACGCCGCACGTCACCGGCGCAGCGGCGCTGTGCGCATCGATGCAGCCGACCCTGAGCGCCGAGGAGATCCGCAACGCCATCACGGCGTCGGCCGCTCCCACCGCGTCGCTGGCCGGCAAGACCGCCACCGGCGGCCGCCTCGACATCGGCGCCATGATGTCGTACTGCCTCACCACCCCGGTTCCCGTCACGGGCACCGTCACTGGGCTGACAGCGGCCGCGGCCTCGACGACCGCCGTCACCGTGTCGTGGACCGACGGCGCGACCGGCGAGAGCCGCTTCGAGGTCGAGCGTGCGGGCGCCGACTGCGCCACGTTCGCACGGGTCGGCACGGCATCGGCCAACGCAACGTCCTACACGGTGTCGGGCCTCGCCCCCTCGACCGAGTACTGCTTCCGGGTTCGTGGTGCCAGCGGTGCCGGCCAGACGCTGACGGCCACCGACTGGTCGAACACGGCCAACGCCACCACGCTGGCGCCGCCGCCGGGGTTCACCTGCGCGGCGACGACGTACGCATGGGTCGACCCGACCGGCGGCGTGTCGTACACCCTCGGTGACGACGCGTCCATCGCCATCACGTCGCCGTTCGGTTTCGACATGTACGGAACCTCCGTCACCGCGATGACGGTCTCGTCGAACGGGTTCGTCCGGATGGGTGGCGGTGCAGCCACCACCTGGACCAACACCACGATCCCCGCCGCCTCCGACCCCAACCACATCGTCGCCCCGTGGTGGGACGACCTGGTGCCGCCGGCCGGTGGCGTCCGCGTTCGTTCGCTCGGCACCGCCCCCAACCGGCAGTTGGCCATCACGTGGCAGAACGTCGTCCACTTCGGGACCACCAACGGCGTGACCTTCCAGGCGGTGTTCCGCGAAGCCACCCAGGACGTCCTCTTCCAGTACCAGGACGCCACGACCGGAGTCACCCCGTCGAACGGCGGCGGCGGCGCGACCATCGGCATCGAAGACAGCGCCGGCACCTACGGCACGCTGGTCTCGTTCAACTCCGCCACGCGGACCGACCTGTCGGCACTGCGCTGCACGATGCCCAGGGCGTTGGCCATCGCCACCTCCACCCTCGCTGCGGGCACGACCGGTACGGCCTACTCGCAGACGCTCGAGGCTGGCGGAGGCTCTGGTCCCTACACCTGGTCGATCGCCGACCCGAACACCCTCCCGGCCGGGCTGAGCCTGTCGTCGGCCGGCGTCCTCAGTGGTGTCCCCACGGCTGCCGGCACCTCGACGTTCACGGTGCAGGTCGATGACACCGCCGGTGGCACCGCCACTGCGCAGCTCTCGGTCACCGTCGCCGCCCCGGTGACGGTCGATGCGGTCACCCTGCCCGGAGGTACGACCAACACGGCCTACGTCGCCACGTCGATCACCGCAGCGGGCGGCACCGGTACCTACACCTACTCGCGCACGGCGGGCACCCTGCCTGCCGGTCTCACGCTCAGCGCAGCCGGGCTGCTGTCGGGCACCCCGACCGCAGCCGGTACGTCGACGTTCACGGTCCAGGCACTCGACGGGGCCGGGCGTACCGGCACACGGCAGTTCTCGGTGACGGTCGTGGCCGGGGTGAGCATCACCACCGCCACACTGCCCGCCGGCAACGTGGGTGTCGCCTATGCGAACACCCAGGTGGCCGCCAGCGGTGGAACGACGCCGTACACGTGGAGCATCGCGTCCGGTGCGCTCCCTGCCGGGCTGTCGATCAGCGCTGGTGGCTTGGTGAGCGGCACGCCCACGGCTGCCGGTTCGTCGACGGTCACGCTTCGGGTCACCGACAGCGCCAGCCGTACGGCGACCCGTGCCTACACGATCTCGGTGACGGCTGCGGCGCTCCCGGGCACGTTCAACAAGACGGCGCCGACGAACGGTCAGACCAACCGCGTGCGGACCAACCTGGCCATCTCGTGGGGGGCTTCGGCCGGTGCCGTCCGGTACGAGTACTGCGTCGACACCACCAACAACGCTGCGTGTGACGGCACCTGGGTCAACGTGGGGACGGCCCGGACCGCAACGCTGACCGGCCTGCTCGGCCGGACGGTGTACTACTGGCAGGTCCGCTCGGTGAACGCCGGTGGCACCCGGCTCGCCAACAACGGCACCTGGTGGCGCTTCACGACCCGTGCGTGACGCCGGGCCGTACGTGACGCCGGCCTGACCGGCGCGGCTCGTTCCACGCATCGACGTTTCCTCGCCGCCTCCCCGGGTAGTCCCCGGGCGAGGCGCGACGAGGTGTGCGCGCCATGGCGAGGGGAGCCCGTGTGGCCGCAGCGATCGAGCCTGACATCGACGAGAGTGTGCAAGTGTGCCGCTCGTGCGGAGATGCCCGACTGGTGCCGGTGCTCGACCTCGGGACGACACCGATCGCCAACGCGCTGGTCGAGCCCGGCACCGTCTCGGCCGATCCCCGATATCCGCTGGCCGTCGTGCTCTGTCAGGGTTGTTCGCTGGTGCAGCTCGAGCGTGCGCTTCCGGCCGGGGCGATCTTCGACAGCGACTACCCGTACTACTCGTCGTACTCCGACGCGCTCTGTCGCCACGCACGCTCGCACGTCGAGCAGTTGGTGACGCAACGCGGCCTGGGTCCGGACAGCTTCGCGGTCGAGGTGGCGAGCAACGACGGCTATCTGCTGCGCCATTTCGTCGACGCCGGTGTCGGAGCCTTGGGGATCGATCCGTCGCCGGGACCTGCTGCCGCAGCGATCGCCGCCGGCGTGCCGACCCGTGTCGAGTTCTTCGGTGCGTGCGCGGCCAGCGCCATCGTCGCCCAGCACGGTCGTGCCGATGTCGTGATCGCCAACAACGTCATGGCCCACGTTCCCGATCTGGACGACTTCGTCTCCGGGCTGGCGACGCTCCTCGCCGACGACGGCATCCTGACGATCGAGAACCCGTCGGTCGCCGACCTTGTCGAGCACTGCGAGTTCGACACCATCTACCACGAGCACTACAGCTACTTCTCGTGCTCGTCGGTCGACGCCCTGATGCGCCGCCACGGTCTGCACCTCAACGACGTCGAGTACTTCCCCGACCTGCACGGTGGCACCCTGCGCTGGTACGTGGCGCATCATCGCGAACGGACGCAGCGCTGCCAGGAGCGCCTCGACCGTGAGCGTGCCGACGGCGTCACGTCGCCCGCGTTCTACCGCTCGTTCGCAGCGCGTGTGCGCCAGACCCAGAGCGACCTTCGCCGACTGCTCGACGAGCTCCACGAGAGCGGGGCGCGTGTGGCTGCCTACGGTGCGGCGGCCAAGGGGGCCACGCTGTTGAACAGCTCCGGGGTCGGCGCCGACCGTGTGGCCTACGTGGTCGACCGGAACGAGCACAAGCAGGGTCGGGCCATGCCCGGTTGCCGGATCCCGATCGCTCCGGTCGAGCGACTGCAGCTCGACCCGCCCGACTACCTGTTGCTCCTGGCGTGGAACTTCGCCGACGAGATCATGGCCCAACAGGCCGCCTACCGGGCCGGTGGCGGTCGGTTCATCATCCCCGTTCCGTCGCCGCGCATCGTCTGAGGGACGCGGCGTGCATCGCCTGATCGCAGAGCTCTATCCGCTGTGTCGAAGTCTCACCGGCCCAGGGGTTCGCGCCACGCTGGACCGGATCGCCCTCGAGGTTCCGCTCGAGCGCAGCAGCTACGACTCGGGCACCGCGCTGTTCGACTGGACGGTGCCCGACGAGTGGACGATCCGTGACGCGTGGATCGCACCCGAGGGATCGAGCGGCGACCCGAGCGAGCGACTGGTCGACTTCGCCCGGAGCACGCTCCACGTGGTCGGGTACAGCACGCCCGTCGACACGGTGTTGTCGCTCGACGAGCTCCGCCCGCACCTGCACACCCTGCCCGACCGGCCCGAACTGGTGCCGTACCGGACGTCGTACTACACGCCGACGTGGGGGTTCTGCCTTGCCGACTCGCTGGCCCGGCAGCTGCCGGACCAGCGCTACCGGGTGGTGATCGACAGTGAGCTCCGACCCGGCCGTCTCGAGTGGGGCGAGGTCGTCGTCGCCGGCGAGAGCGATGCGACCGTCGTGTTCAGTACCCACATCTGCCACCCCTCGCTCTGCAACGACAACCTGTCGGGTATCGCTGTGCTGGTCGAACTGGCTCGGGTCGTGGCGTCGCAGCCTCGGCGCATGAGCTACCGATTCCTGTTCGTTCCGGGGACCATTGGTTCACTGGCGTGGTTGCACCGTCACCGTCAGCGACTCGACGTCGTCACCCACGGTCTGGTCGTCACCGGTCTCGGTGATTCGTCGGCATTCACCTACAAGCAGAGCCGGCGCGGCAACGCGGCCATCGACCGGATGATGTCGGTGCTGCTGCGCGACCAGGGCGCTGGTGATGTCCGGGCCTGGTCGCCCTACGGCTACGACGAGCGCCAGTTCTGCTCGCCGGGGTTCGACCTGCCGTTCGGCCGCCTGACCCGCGGGGTGCACGGCGAGTACCCCGAATACCACACCTCTGCCGACGACCTCGACTTCGTCAGCGAGCACCAGTTGCAGGGTGCCCTCGACCTGCTCGAGCAGCTGGTCGAGGTGATCGAGGCGAACGGTGATGTCACCTCCCTCAGCCCCTACGGCGAACCGCAGCTCGGCCGGCGCGGTCTGTACTCGGCGACAGGCGGCGCCATCGACACCCGGTCGGTCGAGATGGCGTCTCTGTGGGTGCTCGACGGCGCCGGTCGAGGCGATCTGGTCGCCGTGGCAGAGCGTTCGGGGCTGCCGCTCGCTGCGGTGCTGCATGCCGCCGCGCGCCTTCGCGAGGCGGGCCTCATCGAGGTGGGTCCGTGACCGGTGGGCGGGTCGTCGCGGTCCTCGGTGCGAGCCAGGGGATCGGCCGGGCGATCGCGGCTCGGTCGGTGGCCGACGGAGATCGGGTGGTGATGGTGGCACGCACTGCGCCGGTCCTTGCCGGTGCTCGCGCCGCCATCGATCCAGGTGGCCGACGGTCGGTGACGATCGCGTGCGACATCGAGCAGGCGGATGCGTCAGAGCTCGTCGTCGCCGAGGCGCGGCGCTCGTTCGGTGAGGCCCCCTCGATCGTGGTGCACTCGGCGGGGTCGTTCATCGCCGGCCGGCTCGGCGAGCTGGGTGACGGTGAACTCGCCGAGCTCTTCCAGCGGAACGTGGTGCGGACGATGTCGGTGGTCCGTCGTCTGATGGAGCGACGCCCGGGCGCGCACGGCCATGTCGTGGTCGTCAATTCCACGGCCGGGTTGCAGTTGCACCCGACGAACCCGGTCTACTCGGCCACCATGATCGCGTTGCGGTCGATGACCGATGCGTTGCGGAACGAGCTCAACCCACACGGTGTGCGCGTGACCTCGGTGTTCTCCGGCCGTTGTGACACACCGATGCTGCGCGAGGTGCTCCGCCACGAGGGGGCGGCGTTCGATCCGTCGCTCGCCCTTCGTCCCTCCGACGTTGCGGCTGCGGTTGCCGCGGCGCTCGCGGTCGGTGACCGGGCGGAGATCACCGAGATCGTGGTTCGGCCGATGCGGTCGGCTACGGCTACGGCTACGGCCTGGCCGGCGTCTTCGCCTCAGCGGCTGTGACGCTTGCGGTAGTTGCCGAGGAAGCGTTCGATTCGAACGATGGCCTCGCGGAGGTCGTCGACGTTGGGCAGGAACACGACCCTGAAGTGGTCGTGCGACGGCCAGTTGAATCCGGTGCCCTGCACGATCAACAGCTTCTCCTCGGCGAGGAGTTCGTAGGCGAACTGCTGGTCGTCGTGGATCGGGTACAGGTGCGGGTCGAGCCGCGGGAACATGTAGAGGGCGGCCTTCGGCTTCACGCAGGTGACGCCGGGGATCTGGGTCAGCAGCTCGTGGGCGAGGTCGCGCTGGTTGCACAGGCGCCCGTTCGGCGCGACGAGATCGTCGATGCTCTGGTAGCCACCGAGGGCGGTCTGGATGGCGAGCTGGCCGGGTGTGTTGGCGCACAGACGCATCGAGGCGAGCATGTCGAGGCCTTCGATGTAGTCGCGGGCATGGCGCTTCTCGCCCGACACGATCATCCAGCCGGCTCGGTACCCGCACGACCGGTAGTTCTTCGACAGACCGTTGAGGGTGACGAACAGGACGTCGTCGGCCAGCGAGGCGATGCTCGTGTGGGTGTTGCCGTCGTAGAGCGTCTTGTCGTAGATCTCGTCGGCGAACACGATCAGCTGGTGCTCGCGTGCCACGTCGACGATCTGCTGCAGCAGCTCGGGCGGGTACAGGGCACCCGTCGGGTTGTTCGGATTGATCACGACGATCGCCTTCGTGTGGGCCGAGATCTTCGACCGGATGTCGTCGATGTCGGGATACCAGTCGGACTGCTCGTCGCAGAGGTAATGGACCGGGTTGCCGCCGCTCAGCGACACTGCAGCCGTCCAGAGCGGGTAGTCGGGCGCCGGTACCAGCACCTCGTCGCCGCTGTCGAGCAGTGCGTTGAGGCTCATCTGGATCAGCTCGGACGCCCCGTTGCCGAGGTAGACGTCGTCGACGGTGACGCCCGAGATCTGCTTCTCCTGCGTGTAGTGGACGACCGACTTGCGCGGGGCGAACAGCCCCTTGCTGTCGGTGTAACCGGCCGAGTCGCGCAGGTTGCGGATCATGTCCTGGACGATCTCGTCGGGCGGGTCCAGTCCGAACGCGGCCAGGTTGCCGATGTTCAGCTTGATGATCTTGTGGCCCTCGTCCTCCATCTCCTTCGCGCGGTCGAGCACCGGGCCGCGGATGTCGTATCCGACGTTGGCGAGCTTGGACGACTTGCTGACGGGCCTCACGACCAGCATCGTAGGCAGGGCGACCATCGTGTCGGGTACCGACTTTCCGATGATTCTTCGGCAAGAACGACTCAAGGTGGGCCGCGTCTCGCCCGATACCTCACCCGTGACTGCTCGCCGCCGCCTCGTTCCCGCCCTTGCGCTGATCGTCGTCGCAGGTGCCGTGACCGTGCTCCCCACGCCGGTCCACGCCGCAGCGCCCGACATGACGCCATGGACCCTGCCGTCGATGCCTCCCAACTGCACGACCACCCAGGTGGCATCCGGCAACGTCGCCTCGTGCCTCGTCACCAACAGCGCGTCCACGCCGGCCAACCGTGGCTGGCCCGTCCCGCCGTTCCCCACACCCTCGACCGAGCCGACCACCTGGACCGATGTGGCGCAGGGATCCACCGGGACGACCGTCGTGTCGATCCAGACCGCGCTCCGAGCGCGGGGCGCGACCCTTGCTGCCGACGGCGTGTTCGGCCCCATCACGGCAGCGGCCGTCCAGAGCTTCCAGACGACCTCCGGGTTGCCGGCCACCGGCGTCGTCGACCAGGCGACTGCCACGGCGCTCGGCGTCACCGCCTCCGTCTTTCCGCCGACCGGCTGGAACTGGCTCGGCTGGACCTACAACGGGTCGGCCGCGCTGACGCAGTGGGAGACGCAGTTGGTTGCACCAGCGGCAGCGATCGGCCCGGTCCGGGCCGCCAACCTGCGCACGCTCCCCGACGCGCTGCCACTGTTCGAGGGGTTCGTCCGCGACATCGTTGCCGGTGGCTACTCGATCCGGGAAGCCGGCACGTACGTGTTCCGGTGCACCTCGAACACCCGCAAGGACTGCCAGGGCCTGGCAGCAGGTTCGCTCTCGAACCACTCGTGGGGCCTCGCCATCGACATGAACACGGCGGCGAACCCAGAGCTCACCTACTCCGGCGTCGGCGGCGCCACCGCCTGCGCGACGCCGCAGCGGACGGACATCCCCATGTGGGTCGTGCGGGCCGCCGAGCGGTGGGGACTGTACTGGGGCGGTTACGGCTGGAACGGTGGGTGCGCGACGCCCACGCAGGTGAAGACCAGCATCCTGCGCGACCCGATGCACTTCGAGTTCCGTGGCACGCCCGAACAGGCGCGGGCCATCGCGACCTACAACGCCAGCACCGCGCCAGCCCCGGCTCCGACTCCGGAACCCCCCGCGCCGCCTGCCGCCCCGGCCCCGCCCCGAATCGGGGTGTGCGTCGACGTGGCTGATGCGTCCGGCGTCATCACCGAGCGCTGCCTGCCCGCCACG
Organism: Actinomycetota bacterium; assembly: GCA_039796935.1. Lineage (GTDB taxonomy): Bacteria > Actinomycetota > Acidimicrobiia > Acidimicrobiales > Ilumatobacteraceae > VFMC01. The sequence continues at coordinate 9,793 of JBDKIV010000049.1, forward strand.
CAGATTCCTGGCGCCGGCACCCGCACCGTCATCGACACCGGAGCGCCAGCCGGAGCAGCCGCTGCGCTCGTCAACATCACGCTCACCGACGCACCCGGCGGCGGGTACGTGACGGCCGAGTCGTGCGGGGCCATCCCCGATGGGGTGCGGTCATGGTCGAATGTCAACGTCATGCCGGCGCGTGTCCGGGCCAACCTCGCCACGGTGCCCCTCGATGCTGCGGGCCGCTTCTGTCTGTACCAGTCGTCGCCCATGCACACGATCGTCGACGTCCAGGGCTTCTACGTGCCCACGGCGACCGCTCCGAGCGCCAACACCTTCCACCTCGTCACCCCCGACCGAGTGGCCGACAGTCGCACGATGCCGGTCTGCCCGCCGGTCGGCAGTTGCGCACCGGCCGGCCTGGTGGCGGGAAGCTCCGAGACGGTGTCGCCCACGTTCAAGGTGCCCACCACCGCCGTCGCCACCGTCGCCAACCTCACCATCGTCGAGGCCACCGCACCGGGATACCTGTCGGCCGATCGCTGCTCGACGCTCGTGCCCGGACCGCAGGCATTCTCGAACCTCAACTTCCCCGTGGCCGAGCCGGTCGCCAACCTCGTGGTCGTCCCCAACGAGGTCACGGCGGGTGTATCGAACTTCTGCAGTTTCGCGACGGCGACCGCCCACCGGATCGTCGACGTCCAGGGCTACTTCGCGCCCGCTGCGACAGGCGGCTGGTCGTACGGCACCCGGGCGGCCGAGCGGCTCATCGACACGCGCCGCGGGGCGATCAACCAGGCCGGCTCGATCATCCGGATCCAGGGCCCTGCCGGTGCGTCTGCGGCACTCGTCAATCTCACGCTGACGGGCGCCACCGCCGCCGGCTACGTGACTGCTGCACCGTGCTCGAAGCTCACGAGCGGACCCCAGAGCAACTCCAACGGCAACGTCATGCCGGGTCAGGACGTCGCCAACCTGGCGATCGTGGGCCTCGACCCCGATGGTGCGTTCTGCGTCTTCACCTCGTCGCCGATGCACGTGATCGCCGACCTGCAGGGCGCTTTCGGGACCGGCGAGGCACTCCGGTACGTGCCGTCAGCACCCGCCCGTCGTCACGACTCGCGCGTCGGCAACGCGTAAGCCGCCATCGAACCCGTCACGATGGGGCGGTAGATCGAGCCGTCCGGAGTCGCCAGCACGACGACGTCGTCGGTGGTGCCCCACAGCGTTCCGAAGGGGGTGACGACAGCGACGGTGCACGTCGAGATCGTCGAGCCCGTCGGGACGATCGCCGGAGCTTCGCCTGCTGCCACCTGTGCACCGAGCACCGTCTTCGTGAACGGCAGGTCGGCATCGACGATGTGGCGGACTGCGCACTGCACCGGCAGCGCGTCCATGTGAACGAGGTCGGCTCCGAGCACCACGGAGGTCTGCGCCCGCCACGCCGTGTCCGTGCAGTCCGTGTAGTGCGGACCGATCGCTGCGCCCAACACCGCCGTGACGCAGTCGGCGAACAACTCGACTGCTTGCTGGGCCGGGGTCGTCGCGAACGCTGGCATCATCGGGGAGATTCCGCGGAACGCGAATCCGGTGGCGCGGCCGCCGGTTCGCGACCAGCCGTCGATGTCGTCGAACAGCGAGTCGACGAGGTGGCCGACCGCTTCGTGGGTGGCCATGTACGCCTCCGGGTTGCCGCCGTTGCATGCGGACGCACGAACCAGCATGGTCATGGGGCCCGACACGGCGCCGATCGACGGAACCACGAACCCGTGAGCCCGCAGGTAGCCGAAGTTGGCGAATGCAGCATTGCCCGCCACGGGAAGCACGTCCGAGACGGCGATCTCGACGAAGGGCAGTGTCCAGCGGAGATGCGCAGGCATGAATCGATCGAGGTGTCCGAGCAGTCGGGTCTCGCACGGCGTGCCGCTCCGCCTCGCCGGGGTCCATGGCCGATCGGGAAGCACTCGCAGCTCCGGTGCGGGCTGTGAACCGGGCTGCCGTGCGGCGTCGAGTGTCCCCGTGAAGTACCCCATCACGTCGCTCACCACGTGTGTGGCGCCCTCCAGGGCGTAACTGATGGTGCCGTCGGCATCCACGGGTGCGTACGCCGTGATCGCGCCGGCATCCGCGCCGGCGCGGTGGTGGACGATGGCACCCGATGCCGCTGCGACGACTCCGGCGCTCCCGCCGACGGTCGTGATCACCGTGACGGCCACGGCTCCGCTGCCGCCGCTGCCGCCGCTGCCGCTCGCACTGCCGCCGCTCGCCCGGTGGCGGATCACCGAACCCGATGCAGGCATCTGACCGGCCGCGGCCCATGGCAGGCCGAGGTCCGATCGGGTGTCGAGCAGCCGGGTCGGAGGCGACGGGACCAGCAGGCCATCAGGGCCGCTCGTGTCGACGATCGCCCCGACGACGTCGATCGTCAGCAGGGCGTCCGTGCTCGACAGCAGTTGGACGGCACCGTTGACGCCGGTGGGGACGATGGCGGTCGTCCATCGTGGCGTACCTCGGTGATTGAGCAGCGAGGTGCCGGGCCAGGGGGCGCCGGCAGGCCATGCCGAGACGTACCCGGGACGTGCGCTCGGCGCCACCTCGAACGCCAGTGCCAGCGCAACGGCGGAGTTGTCGAGTGCCAGCTCCTTCGGAATGCCGGCGGCGAGCGGCACCGTGATGCGCGTGGACGACCGGGGGCGGTACCGGCCGCCCACATCGGTCGCTGTCGTCGGTACCCATGCGCCGGCCACATCGATCACGATGGACGCTCTTGCGCTGGTGTGCACGTCGATGGCTCCACCGACGCCGAGGGCGAGCGGAGTCGATGTTGCAGCGGCGATGTCGGCTGGTGTGGCGTTGAGGATCGACGAGTTCGGCCGGGCCCGTCCGGTCGGCCAGGCGGTCACGTGGAGGTTCGACGCGATGTCGGTCACCGTCACGGTGATGTGTGCCGCAGTTGCATCGAGTGGGATCCCGCTCCGGCCGGCCACCGTGACACGGATGGTGGTGGCATCGACGCGTTCGCATCCGCACGTCGTCCACCGAGTGTCGGCCAGGCGGTCCGGTGCCGATGCACGGTACGAGCTCGTCGTGCCGGCGTTGCCGACGATGTCGCTGGCGGCGCTGCCGGTGTTGTCGCTGCCGGTGTTGTCGTTGCCGGTGTTGCCGGTGTTGTTGCTGGGGGCGTTGCCGGTGATGGCACCGGATCGGGAGGCGACGGCTTCGTCGACCTCGACGGTGTCGATGCCTGGTCCGAGGCCTGCGATCATTCCGAGAGCAACGGCGAGCAGGGCGTGGCGATTGGTCGGTCGGAGCACGCCGCTGGGATCGCGACGCGACCGTGCCGCCGAAACCCGGCGCCTCCGTTATCGCCCAAAGGTGCCCCGCAACGCGTGAGAGTTGGCCCGGCACAGCCGGGCCAACTCTCACGCGTTGCCGGTGGGGTGGGGGGTTTGGGTCAGGCGGGGCCGGTGAAGAGCGAACCGCGGGTGATGTGCGCGGCTGCGGTGCCGTTGGCCCGCTCCTCTTGGCGGGTCTTGGCCTCGGCGCGGCCGACCACCTGGTGATGGACCTCGTCCGGGCCGTCGGCGAGGCGGAGCGTGCGCTGCGAGTGCCACATGTCGGCAAGCGGGAACCAGTGCGAGATGCCGGCGGCACCGTGCATCTGGATCGCCTCGTCGATGATGTCGCAGCACTTCTCGGGGACCATCGCCTTCACGGCGCTCACCCACACCCGGGCCTCGGCGTTACCGAGGGTGTCCATGGCCTTCGCGGCACGGAGCACCATGAGGCGCATGGCCTCGACCTCGATCCGGCAGCGCGAGATCACTTCCATGTTCTTGCCGAGGTTGATCAGCTTCTTGCCGAACCCCTCGCGGCTGAGGCCACGGTCGACCATCATCTCGATCGCCCGCTCGGCGGCACCGATCGAGCGCATGCAGTGATGGATACGGCCTGGGCCGAGGCGCACCTGGGAGATCTCGAACCCGCGTCCTTCGCCCCACAGGACGTTGTCCTTCGGGACGCGGACATCGGTGAAGCGCAGGTGCATGTGGCCGTGGGGCGCGTCGTCGTTGCCGAACACGTCCATCGCGCCGACGATCTCGACGCCGGGTGTGTCCATCGGGACCAGGATCTGTGACTGCTGCTTGTAGGTGTCGGCATCCGGGTTGGTGCGCACCATCACGATCATGATCTTGCAGCGCGGATCACCGGCCCCCGAGATGTAGAACTTCTCGCCGTTGATCACCCACTCGTCGCCGTCGAGCACGGCGCTGGTCTGGATCTGCTTGGCGTCGGAGCTCATCACCCCAGGCTCGGTCATTGCGTACGCCGAGCGGATCTTGCCCTCGAGGAGCGGCTCGAGCCACCGCTGCTTCTGCTCGGGTGTGCCGACTCGCTCGAGCACTTCCATGTTGCCCGTGTCGGGCGCCGAGCAGTTGAGGCACTCCGATGCGAGCCGGTTCTTGCCCAGTTCGACGGCGATGTAGGCATAGTCGAGGTTCGACAGACCGACACCGGTCTCTGCGTTGGGCAGGAAGAAGTTCCACAGGCCCTGCGCACGTGCTTTCGCCTTGACCGTCTCGAGCAGCTCGAGTTGACCGGGCGCATAGCTCCACCGGTCGGCCCGGTTCTCGCCCAACCGGTAGAACTCCTCGGTGATCGGATCGACCTCGTCGCGGATGAAGGCCTTCACCGCCTCGTACAGCGGTCGCACCTCTTCGGACATCCGCAGGTCGAAGTCGTCCATGCTCGCCGTCTTCAACGCACCACCAGCCATGTGGGTTCCCTCCTCGTGAGTCGTTCGCTACGCATCGTCGCACATTCGCGCCGTAGCGCCCATGGTCGTCGGTGTGCGCAGCGATGTGATGTTCGTCAGCGAAGCTTCCAGGTGCAGCGCAACTGACCGTTGACGCTCTCCGGCCAGTCGATCGACTCGCCGGAAGCATCTTCCAACTGACCGTGTTCGATGTCTCGACCGTCGACGGTGAGCGTCCACGGGCCGAGGCGAGCCGGGACGGCTTCACCGTCGAGGGCCAAGAGCAGCAGCGGTGGGTGCAGGCCCGGTGGTATCTCGACCGACAGGGTGTTGGCGGCGTCGTCGTGGACCACGGTCGGCGTGTACGCGGGTGTCGAGCCGTGGTCGAGTGCCGAGATCGAGGTGTGGCCGCTCTGATCGAGTTCGACGAGCAGGGTCGATCGTCTCGCGAAGGCTCCGGAGCGGATCGAGCTGATGACCATGGCGATCGTCGCGGTGAAGGCCACCACGGCGGTGAGGCGTTGGTACCAGGCGTCGTAGATGACGGTGGCGTACACGATGGCGACGGCGGCGAAGACGATGAGCAGCGCAGCTTGCACGGACCGGGCATCGGCCAGTCGGACGACGGAGACACTGCGCTCTGCGCGTTGACGCAGCGACATGCCGAGCAGCAGCGGGACGGTGCCGGCGAGCAGCAGGATCGTCGCCATGGCGACCAGGTCGATGGCGACGGTGAAGGTCGCCCCGGCTGCGAGGAGCGCGAGCACGACCAGGAGCGCGGCGACTGCGGGCAGGGTCTGTGCCCCTCGTCGCCAGACTCCGTCGGCAAGCGCTGCAGCCCGGCGCGCGCTAGCAGCCTCGTGCTCTGTCGACTGCTGGTCCTCGATCCCGGTGAGCAGGGCTTCGACGACGGCGCTGCGGGTTCGCGCTCGTTGGCCGAGGACGGGGTGCACGAGACCGTCGTCGCGAACGCGCAGCCGGCCCTGTTGTTCGAGGATCGCGAAGGCTTCGAGCACGAGTTGGTCGGTGACCCCGGCGCGCTGCGCCACCGATGCGACCACATCGGAGGCTGCGGCGGGCTGGCGCACCACGGACTGGACGATGAGTGCCGTGAGCTGCTCGAGGTGGTCCTGACCGGGGAGGGTGGCCACGCCGAGGAGGGCTGCACGGGTAGCGGCCGGTGCCCGTTCGGCGAGGGGGAGGGTCGATTCGACGTTGACGATCAGCCCGTCGCCGATCGATCCCTCGATGGTCACGCGAAGCACGGCCCGTCGTCGGTTGATGCCGAGGTCGTGGAGCATCTCGACTCCATCCCAGCTCGACGATCGGATCTCTTCTCGGAAGTGCTGCCGACCTCGCCGCCCGCGAGCGATGAGTACGGTCTCGCCGTTGTCGATGACGGCGGCGAGGGTGATCCCGGCCGCCAGCAGCGGCTCGAACGCTTCGACGGAGCTGCCAGGTCGGACGACGGTGGAGATCTTGCGGAGCTTGGGCAGTCGCTCGGAGATCACGTCGCCCAGCGAGAACGCGGCGTTGAGGCCGGCGCCGCCCATGGCCAGGATGACGAAGGCCATCGAGAGCGGCTTCATCCACGGCCCGCCGACTTCGGTGATCAGCGAGATTCCGGTGGATCCTTCGTCACGAAACTTCTCGCCGGGGACGGCGGACAGGCACGCTGCCACCCAGCCGACGTTGATGATGATCGCCGTGATCATGGCCGCACTCGCTCCGCGTCGAAGAGCTCGACCGCTCGGGTCGACCCGCGAGACCTCGGGGGCCACCGAGAACAGCGAGGTGTGGCCGAAGTAGGCGAACAGCACGGTTCCGAACACCAACTGCAGCGTCCCTGACGTGCCGCCCGCCCCGGTGGGCAGCGGACCGGCCGTGAAGAGGTCCGATTGCGCCTGGAATGCCACGCCGACGATCAGCGCGAAGAGGATCGCGAGGTTCAAGACCGCGACGGCGGTGGCGGAAGCGACGAAGAGGCGTCGCGCCTGCAGGAAGACGACGGTGCCGATGACGGCGAGGACGGCGATCGCCCAGGCCGCCGGTGTTCCGGCGAGGTCGCCGAGTGACTGAGCGAGACCGAGGATGTACACCACGAGCAGTCCGAACCAGAGCACGATCGATGCGGTGGTGGCGATGAGGGCGCTGGTCGGGCCGAGTTGCTCGGTGGCGAGCGTCGACAGGCGCCCTCGCCCGCTGGCCGGTGCGGTCGACCTCGAGATCGCCGAGCACATCGCCAGGAGCGACACGAGGTTGACGATTCCCATGACGACGAGGATCAAGACGGCCCGCCGGACGCCGAACGGGGCGAGTGCCATCGGCAGCGCGAGGACTCCGCCGCCGACGATGGCGACGACCATCACCCCGAACGTGACGAGTGAAGGGGATCGGGTGATCAGTCCGCTGTCGCTCACGGCGAGAAGGTACCAGCCGTTCGGTGGTCAGTTGGCCATTCGGGGGTCGGTCCGGAACACCCGTCTGAAGATGCTGTCGAGCGTGAACCCGGTGATGCCGATCAGGAGGACGGCGCCTCCGAGTGCGGCGTAGTCGAGCTGGTCCCTCGCGTTGAGCACGGCGTAGCCGAGACCCGAGTCGACCCCGAGCATCTCGGCGGGCACGAGCACGATCCAGGCCACTCCGAGCGCGAGGCGCACTGCGGTGAGGACGTTGCCTCGCACGGCCGGCACGGTGATGAAGCGGAGCCGCTCGGTCCGGGTGGCGCCGAGCGACGTGGCGACGTCCTGCCAGCCCGGGGCGACGGCTCGAACTCCTGCGGCGGTGCCGAGACACAGCGGCCACACGGCAGTGACGGCGATGAGGAAGAGCACGGGTGCCGTGCCGACACCGAACGCCACGATCACGACCGGCGCCCACGCGAGTGGCGAGATCATCCGCAGGAAGTTCACGACGGGAGCGGTGGCATCTTCGAGTGCCGGGCTCGAGCCGAGCAGCGCGCCGAGGGGCACGCCGATCGCGAATGCGATCGCCAGTCCTGCCAGCAACCGCCCGAGGCTGGCCCTCAGATCGGCGAGCAGATCGCCGTCGGCCAGCCCCTGCCACAGCGCTGGTAGCGCGTCGCTCGGGCTGATGTTCGAGATCACCGGATTGCCACCCCAGACGACCGTGGTGGCGAACCACCACAGGCCGACGGCGGCGGCGATCACGGCAACTCGACCGATGAACGTCATGGGGCGATGGTCTCGAGCCGCTCGAACGACGCGAGGTTGAACCGTGCGAGCCCACCGTTGGTCTCGATGGCGCTCTTGGCGAGTCCCTCGGCGACCAGTTCGGCGTGCGCGGCCGAGTCGTCGACCGTGGCGAGGAACGCAGTGTCCCCATCGATGACGGTGTCGCGTAGCGCAGCGACGAGCTCTTGGGTGTAGGACGGGAACGCATACGGCTGGAATCCGATGCGCTCCGATCCCCAGTCCTGGTTCTGGATCGCGCCGGTGGGTACGTACTCCTCGGTGGCGTAGTGCGTGAGTGCGCGCTCGATGGCGGCGACGGGCTGCGGGAGGTATCCCCCTTCCGAGAGGAGTTGCGCGGCGCCGGTCCGGTCATCGGCGATCGTCAGTTGCGATGCGGCCAGAGCATTCACGAGCGACTGGCCAGCCGCTCCTCGGTCGGCGAGGAACGTCTCGCTCACCACCGTGACGCAGCAGGCGTGATCGCGCCAGACGTCGCCGGTGAAGCGCAGGATTCGTCCGGCGTCGTTCACTTCGGCGAGCGCGTTGAACGGATCGGCCACGATGAACGCTGCGATCGATCCCGACGCGAGGGCGGGGACCATGTCGGCCGGCGGGAGGATGACGAGCTTCACGGTGCCGTCGGCTTTCGACGGGTCGCCTTCGATGATCGGCGTGAGGTTGCTGGCCCGCAGCAACTTCTGGAGCACGACGTTGTGGATGCTCCACCAGAAGGGGATCGCGACGGTCTCACCGGCGAGGTCGTCGATGGTGGTGATCCGCTCGGCGGCCGTGAGTGCCGATCCGTTGGTGTGGTTCCAGGCGACGACCTTCACCGGCAGCTGGGCTCCGAAGCGCAGTTGCAGAGCGAGCGGCATGAGCATGTGCACGACGTCGACCTGTTCGGCCTGGAACGCTTCGACGAGGTCTGCCCACGACCGGAACAGGGTCGGTGCCTTGGGATCGAACCCTTCGGCAGCGAGCGCTCCCGAGGCGTGTGCGACCAGCAGCGGCGAGGCATCGGTGATCGGCAGGTAGCCGATCGTCAAGGCGCCGAGCGACGGTACGTCACCGCCGCCGGTGGAGGTGTTCCCCGTGACGGAGGTGACGTCGGAGGACGACGAGCCGCCGCAGGCGGCGAGAAGTGCGGGACTGGCCGCAGCGATCAGCCCCGTGCCTGCGGCGAAGCGAAGGAAGCGGCGACGGTCGAGCGCCGACTGAGCGCGGAAGGTTCCGTCGGGGTCGGGGAGGTGGAGCTGTGTCATGAGGTGGTTCCTTTCGAGGACACGAGGAAATGCGCTTCGATCTCGGTGCGCACGGCGCTCGCATCGATCTGCCAACGGTCTTGCACGTCGGACGACCAGACGGGGATGGTGGAGCTGTCGCTGTCGCCGGACAGCAGCGCGATGCGGTCGGCGACGTAGAGCGCTTCGGAGAGGTCGTGGGTGACGAGCACGATCGTCGGTGCGAGCGACTCGCGGTGGTCGACGATCCAGTCCTGGAGTGCGGTGCGAGTGGCGAGGTCGAGGGCGGAGAAGGGCTCGTCGAGCAGCACGATGTCGGGCCGGGCCGCCACGGCTCGTGCGATCGACACGCGCTGCTGTTGCCCGCCCGAGAGCTCCGCCGGGTAGCGGTTGGCGAGGTCGGCCATGTCGAGCCGCTCGAGCACCTCGATCGCCCGTGCGTGGCGCTCGGAGCGGCGTCGAGTGCGCTGTGGGTGGCTGGCGAGGCGAAGGCTGAAGGCGACGTTGTCGGCGACGGTGAGCCACGGCAGCAGCAGGGCTTCTTGGAACACGAGCGCCGTGCGCTGCGGCCCTGCGTGCGACGAGTGTTCGATGGTGCCGCCGCTGATGTCGGTGATCCCGGCCAGCACCTTGAGCAGGGTGCTCTTGCCGGTGCCGCTCCGGCCGACGACGGCGAGGACCTCGTGAGCGCCCACGTCGAGGGTCACATTCGTCAGCACCTCGGTGCGGTCGTGGCCCACGGCGACGCTCACCCGGTCGAGCCGGATGGCAGGGCTCAGGGCGTGTGCTGGAGTTCCCATTGGAGCTGTACCTCGGTGGGGGACTGGACGGGGAGGAAGAGGGCTTCGCGTACGCGGCGAGCGGTGTGGCTGGTGGCGGCGTAGCCGGCACCGCCGCGTGCGGCGAGCTCGAGTTGGGTGGAGCGCGTGGCGAGGTGCGCTGCGTCGAGGCGGAGCTCGAGCGTCGGACGCATCGCTGGGCGTTCGCCGCGGTCGAGCTGCGTGGTCGCCTGGTCGAGCCGGCCGGCCAGCCGAGCGAGTTCGGCTCGGGCGGCGTCGACGTCTGGTTGGAGGACGCAGGCGAGTCCGGTCAACTCCCCGATTGCGGCCAGCGACGCCGAGGCGAGGCCGAGCGCGAAGGCGGACTGGAAGGCCAGGAAGGTGGGTCGTACCGAGGCGATGAACTCGTCGAAGGACGACTCGAGGAACCGCTCGCTCGTCAGCCGCAGTCGGTCGAGACGGATCGAACCGGAGTGTGTGGCGTCGAGTGCGAGCAGGCCGGTGACCGGCCGGACCTCGACCCCGTCTGCTGCGAGATCGAACGCGGTCATCTGCCGGCGGCCGGTGTCGACATGGCTGACCCCGGTGACCACGACGGCGTCGTCGTAGAGGTTCGATGCCCACGAGATGAATCCGTCGGCGCGTCCGTCGGTCACCTCGATCGGCATCGGGGCGACGCCCGCTGCAGCGCGGAACGTTCCGGCCAGCGCGGTCGATCCCGGTCGCCGTGCCGAGCGGACGTCGTCGGTGACGGCCGCCAGGCGGTCGCCGCCGTGGAGGCTCAGGTATTCGGCGGTCATGCGGTGGGCCCATGCCGAGAAGGCGCTGGTCATGCAGACCGAGGCGAGATCGGCGATGACCCGTGCCTGATCGGCATAGGTGCCGGCGCTGCCCGGAAGGCCGAGGTCGAGGGCTCCATCGGCGGCGAGGGCCCGCAGCAGGTCTCGGCAGTCGTAGGCGGTGTTGCCGTCGACGTCGCCGCAGTTGGCGGCGACCTGGTCGAGGATCGCGGCCGAGACGACGGTGCCGCGCTCGAGCAGGCCGCGCTGGGCGGCCGGTGCGCTGGTCACGGTCGGCTCAGTCCCGTGTCGCTGCGGGTAGGTCGGCGAGTGCGTGGAGCCGGTCGACCGGAGCGCTCACGACTTCGCGGGCGCGGAGCACGGCGGCTTCATCGGGGGCGTCGTAGAAGCAGAGGCACTTCAGCATGTCTTCGCGTACGTAGGTGCGCTGGAAGGTGGTCTCGGGGACCTGCGCGTAGAGCGGCGACTTCTCCTTCTTGCGGGCGAGGTAGGCATCCATCGTCAGGCCCGAGGGCAGGTCCCACTCGACCAGGTAGCCCGAGGAGGGTCGGTTCGACTTCACGTCGGCGAGTTCTGCGCCGACGAGGCGGACGGGGCTGACGGCGTCGACGTGGAGTCCTGCTGCGGTGAGCGCCGTCTGAAGGTCGGCTGCGGCATCCGCGCTGTTCGATTCGACGATGGCGAAGACTCGTTGCCGATCGGCGGTCACCTGTGCTTCGACGAACTCATCGCCGATCGAACGTGCGGCGTCACGGACGGCGTCGAGGGTGGTGGTGATGTCGGTCGAGGGGATGACCTCGGCGAGCAGTAGCGACATGGGGACTCCAGTTCGAAACAGAAAGATGACTTGTCGGGTCATGTTTATCAAAGTCGACCTTGACGATCAACTTTGTTGGGAATGTTTCGAGGTCCGGCCGCGGTCCGGGTCAGCTGAAGAGCCCGGTGATCAGTTCGGTGCGGTCGATGTTGCCGATGTGGGTGACGTATTCGTCCTGCAACTTGTAGAGCACCACGAGCACGATGATGACGACGCGGTGCCTGGCGAACCACGCCGCGGCGCGTGCTTCGCTCTTCGTGACGAACGAAGCGGTGGCATACACGAGGAACAGCGGCTCGAGGAAGTTCGCGAACACGAACAACCACCACTCGGCTCCGGTCGCGAGGAACAGGATCTGCCCGACGCTGCGATACGCGAAGAGCGCGACGACCCACCGCCGGATCGACCACTCGTAGCGCCATGCGGCCAGCGTCATGCCGACGTACGTCGCCCAGTCGGCGACCTTGTCGATGGGCTGGTACGTGCTGTCGGCCAGGCCGAGCGGTACGAGCAGGTCGCCATCGACCGTGTCGAGGACGAAGTTCGCCCACCCGAACGCGAACGGGAACCAGACGATGCCCATCGGGATGAGGAACTTCAAGGCGATGATCGCCCCGATCGTCACGAGTCTCATGGCCACCAGGCTGCCCGATGGCCGCCTTCGATGCCAGGGCCGAGCGACCCGATCGGGGCCGCCGGTCTGCCCGGCTACCGCGCTTCCAGGCCGGGTCGAGGCCGTTAGCATCCCGCTCCGTGCAGTCGTCGCAATCGTCGCAGTCGGGTACGAATGCGCAGCCGATGGGGCGCGTGGCGGCCGGTGCGATGGTCGATGGCCCGTGTCGGGGTGCTCGTTGAACGAGCCCGGCTGGGTTGTGTCGTCCCCGGTCGAGGCACTCGTCCGACTCGCGGCCGAGCAGCCCGATCGCGAGGTCCTGGTGGACGACCGCGGTTCGTTGACCGTCGGTGAACTCGCTGCGTGGTCTGCGGCGGTCAGCGAGCGGGTTCCGTCCGGACGAACCCCGGTCGCGGTGTTCGTCGACCGCCGCGTGGCCTCGCTGGCAGCGTGCTTCGGGGCGCCCTGGGCGGGGCGTGGGGTGGCACCGCTCGATGCGAACGAGCCGCCGGCGCGCCTCGAGGAGTACCTGGACCGACTTGGCGCGGATGTCGTCCTCGACGCAACAGGTACGGCGGGTCCGGTGTTCGCTGGTCGCCCCGTCATCGACGTCACCCAGGTGGGACGGTCGAACGCGGCGCCCCGGCCGGCGCAACTCGACGATGTCTCGGTGCTGTTCTTCACCTCCGGATCGACGGGCCGCCCGAAGGCTGCGGGGAGAACGTTCGCTGCGACCAACATGCAGTTCGAGTTGATGACGTTGTTCAGCGCGGGCGACGCCGATGTCTCGGGCGCCGTGTTGTTGCCCATGAACTTCGTCGGTGGTTTCGGACCGTTGATGCACGGGTGCACGATCGGCCGACGCGCGTTCCTCGTCGACCCGGCGACGATGCCGATCACCGAGATCGCCGACCTGATCGACAGGGTCGGTGTGCGACGGCTCACCCTCACGCCGACACTCATCCGGACGCTCGCCACCGCGCTGCGCGGTCGCCGCCTCGATGGCGTTGTCGAGGTGTTCGGGGTCGGGGAACCGACCGACTGGGCCGACGTCGAGGCATTGCGCAGGTTCGTGTCTCGCGACGTGGTGTATTCCACCAGCTATGGGGCGTCCGAGCTCGGCGGTCTGTTCAACAGTGGCACGACCATCGGCCCGGAGATCCCGATCGGCACGGGGCGCCTGCCCCTCGGCGAGATGCCCGGTCCCGATCGGGCGCGGATCGAACCGATCGACGGCGCGGACGGTGTCGGCGAGCTGATCGTGCGCGGTTCGCTCGTCGGTGGCTACTGGCGTGATCCCGAGCTGACCGCCGAGCGCTTCGGGGTCGACCCCGACGGCGTGAGGACATGGCGATCGGGCGATCTCGTCCGGGTCGACGAGGACGGCATCCTGCACCTGTGCGGGCGTGCCGACGACATGATCAAGGTGAACGGCCGGCTCGTCGAGCCTGCCGAGGCCGAGGGTGCCCTGCGCGCCATCCCGGGGGTTCGAAACGTCGCGCTCGTCCCTCGCAGCCTGCGGTCCGGTCGCCAGCAGCTCGTCGGTCACGTCGAGGTCGACGAGGTCGTCGGGGCGCAGGATGTTCGCCGGATCCTGGCGGACAGGCTGCCGGCGCACCTCGTGCCAGGGGTCCTCGTGCGTCACGGGTCGTTGCCCATCACGCAGCGGGGCAAGGTCGATCGCATGGCGCTCCAGGCCTTGCCGGTCGAACCGTGGCGCGGCGCATCGATGCCCCGACCGCTCGCCGCCATGGAGCGGGCGCTCGTCGAGACCGTCGCCGACCTGCTCGAGCTCGGGTCGGTCTCCGTCGACGACGATCTCTGGCAGATCGGTCTCGATTCGCTCGCTGCGATCGAACTGGTCGAGATCATCAACACCCGGCTCGGGGGAGACCTGACTCCCAACGACCTGCTTCGGGCAACGACACCGGCAGCGGTGGCGCAGTTGATCACCGGTCGGATGGGTGATCGTGGCGCGACCACCCTGGTGCTCAACGCGAACGGGGACCGCGACCCGATCCACTTCGTGTGCGGGGCCGGTGGACCGGCGGTGCAGTACCGCGCCCTGGCGAGTTCGCTGGGAGGCGACCAGCCGATGGTCGTGTACGAGCAGCAGGGGCTCCACCGGCGGTGGCGCCGTGACCGGAGCGTGACGAGCACAGCGCGTCGTCACCTCGCCCAGCTCGAACCCGTGTCGCCGGGCGGTGTCGTGACGGTCGGTGGCCATTCGTACGGTGCTGTGGTGGCGAACGAGATGGCCCGGCGTCTGGCCGAGCGTGGGCGAGCGGTGCGGTTGATCGTGATCGACCCGGTCGACTCGGGCATGGTCGACCGGACCATGCTCCGGCCGGTCAACCTGCGAACTCGGTCGGGCTCGATGGCCGTTCATCTGCTGAAGCTGTCCTGGTGGCGCCTCCATCGGCTCCAACGGCTGTGCCGCGTTCGAGTGCTCACCGGCCCGCCGGGCTCACTGCGCCGGTACGAGACCTTCTACCGAATCGGAGGGCGTCAGGCCCGTCGGCACACCGTGATCCCGTTCGACGGGCCGACACTGCTGATCCGTGCCGGCCGCGGTGATCCTCCGCTGCTCTGGAGGGCGACGGACCGGACCACGACGGAGACCGTCTCGGCCGATCACATCGG
>JBDKIV010000050.1:0-21045 GCA_039796935.1 Actinomycetota bacterium
GATACACACTGCTCGCCGCCATGGCCGTCGAGACGACGAATGCGCAGATCGGGATGCTCGTCACCTGCAACAGCTATCGCAACCCTCACCTGCTCGCCGACATGGCGCGCACGATCGACCATCTGAGCGACGGCCGCTTCGTGCTCGGTCTCGGGTCGGGGTGGTTCGAGCGTGATTACACCGAGTACGGCTTCGAGTTCGGTACCGCGGGCGGTCGTCTGCGACAGCTCGCAGCAAACCTTCCCGTCATCAAGGATCGATTGGCCGCACTCAACCCCGGCCCGGTACGCGGGCATCTGCCGCTCATGATCGGCGGGAGCGGCGAGAAGGTGACGCTGCGTCTGGTGGCCGAGCATGCCGACATGCTCAACACCTTCGGGCCGGTCGACACCTTTCGCCACAAGAACCAGGTCCTCGACCGACACTGCGCCGACATCGGTCGCGATCCGTCGACCATCGAGCGGACCGTGGCGATCGGGCCGAATGACCTGGCGGACGCAGACCGGTACGCCGAGGCCGGTGCCGACCACCTCATCGTGATGCTCGGCCACCCGTTCGACCTCGCCCCGGTCGAGCGGTACATGGCCGATCGCGGCTGACGCGCGCTGGCGTTCGCCGGCACGCGAGCCGGATCGGCCCGGCCGATCGGGTCAGCCGTTGCGGGGCAGGTCGCGCCACGCCGTCGTGCGTTCGTTGCTCGGTTCTTTCGGTAGCCCGAGGACCCGCTCGCCGATGATGTTCTTCTGCACCTGATCGGTGCCGCCGTAGATCGGCGGCGCCTGGGCGAACAGCGCCATTTCGGTGACGTGCCCGAGCAGTGGCATGCCCGTTGCGGCGTCCAGTGCGCTGCGCTGCGCCCGGTCGTAGGCGTGCAGGGTGCCATAGGGGCCGGCCAACCGCAGACCGAGATCTCGCGACCGACGCACGATGTCGCTCATCGACAGCTTGGCGATGTTGCCCACCCCGGGCAGGTCGCGCCCGGCCGCACGCTCGGCCTTCTGGCGCAGGGTGGTGAACCGTCCGAGCTCGTTGAGGATGTGCAACTCGACCAACTGTTGGCGCACGGTCGGGTCTTCGAGCTGGCCGGTCCGGCGGGCGAGCTCGACGAACAGTTTCTGGGCCCCAGCAGTCATGGCCCCGCCCCCGCCGGCACCCGGCTGACGGTCGGCGGCGACGAAGTCACCCGCCCGTTTGGGAAGGTCGCCGGCAACGGTTCCGGGTGCAGCGAGCGCCACGCCGCCGTGCCCACCCGCGCCGAGGCCGGCCCGCTCGAAGGCCAACGTGGTGTTGGCCACGGCCCAGCCATTGTGGAGCCCACCGATGAGCGCCGCGTCCTCGACACGGGCTTCGGTGAGGAACACCTCGTTGAACAGGGCCCGCCCGGTCATCTCGCGCAGTGGGCGGATCTCGACGTGATCGGGCTGATGCATGTCGAACGCGAACCATGAGATCCCCTGATGCTTGGGTTGATCGGGATCGGTCCGCGCGATCAGCATCCCCATGTCGGCGATGTGCCCACCCGAGGTCCAGACCTTCTGTCCGTTGACGATCCACTCCTCGCCGTCGGCCACCGCCCGGGTGCCCAGGCTGGCGAGGTCGCTGCCAGCCCCGGGCTCGCTGAACAGCTGGCACCATGCGTGTGCGCCGGTGACGATCGGGCGGACGTAGCGCTCGATCTGCTCGGGGGTGCCATGCGCGGCGATCGTGGGTGCGGCGAGCAGCATCCCCAGTCCGCCCGGAGCGGGTAGCGCCCCACGCGAGGCGATGTGACGAGAGGCCGAGAGCGCATCGTTACGCGACAGCCCGCGGCCGTAGGCATGCTCGGGGAGCGACGGCGATGCCCACCCGGACAGGCCGAGCCGCTCCCACCACTCGCCGACGGTCAGGTCGGGGTCCCAGTTCGCGTCGAGCCACGAGTCGAGTTCGGAGATGACGTCACTCATGGGGCTATCAGAGCGGACCCGTCGGGCATCGAGCGAACCGGAGCCTGCCTCGTCGAACGCGGGGCCACGGAACGTCGGCCCCATCTACAGTTCTGGGATGAACGACGGCCAGCACCTCGAACTCGCCAAACGAGAGGCTCGCACGGGCCGGGCCGAGGGAGGGATCCCGATCGGTGCGGTGCTGGTGGCCGACGACGACACGGTGCTCGGTGCCGGGCACAACCGTCGCGTGCAGATGGGCTCTGCGATTCGTCACGGGGAGACCGACGCACTCGAACGCGCCGGCCGGCTACCGGCGTCGGTGTACCGGCGATCGACCATGTACACGACATTGTCGCCGTGCTCGATGTGCACAGGCGCCATCTTGCTGTTCGGGATCCCTCGGGTGGTGATCGGCGAGAACCGGACCTTCTTGGGTGATGAGGCGCTGTTGCGCTCACGCGGGGTCGAGGTGATCGTCGTCGACGATCCCGAGTGCGTGGCGATGATGGAGGAGTTCATCGCCGCCGAACCGACCCTGTGGAACGAAGACATCGGTGAGGTCGACCCGGCGTGAGGTCGAACGGGCAGATCGGGACGTTCGGCACTGGTGTCCGCCCGTTCACGCGTTCAGGGTGACGCAGGGTCTGGCGTCGTGCCTGGCCGAGGGGTTGGCAGATGGCTGAGGCAGCCGCAGTGAACGGCATGGGGCAGCGCAGACGAACGAGTCGAGCCGCAGCGAACGACGAACGGATCCTCGACGCGGCCCTCGAGCTCGTCGACGAACACGGGGTCGACCAGCTCAGTCTGCGAGACGTCGCCGAGGCCGTCGGATTGACGCACGGGGCCCTCTACAGCAGGTATGACAACGTCGCCGAGCTCTTGGTCGACCTGTGGCAACAGCGGTCCGTGGCAGAGATGGAGCAGCTGGTCATCGCCGCGGCAACCCGCGGTCTGACCGCCCCGGAACCGGACGATCCGGTCTGGTCCGGCCCTCCGACCGCCCGGCGCCGCGTGGCGGTCGTGCTGTGTCTGGTGGCCGAACGCATCGACGAGCTCGCGGAGGTGATCCCCCGTGACCTGCGCGAGTTGATGGTGAGGCATTCCCTGATCCGTTCCGACAGCACCTTCGACGCCATCGGGCTCGGCCACCTCTGCTCGCTCATCGGCTACTGCGTCGAGTGCTCCGTTCACACGTTCCCACCAGAGGACGTGGTGACGACGTTGGAGTGGCTGCGGCGCGGGTCCGACCCTGCGTTCACCGGTCGGGCCCCCGAACCGTGGGAGCCCCAGCAGATCGTGTTCTCCACCGGCGACCCGATGCGAGACGCAGTGCTCCAGGCGTGCAGCGCGGTCGTGGCGCGCAGTGGCATGCATCGGGCGACGTTGAAGCGCATCGGCCGCGCCGCCGGATGCGTGCCCTCGTTGGTCTACAACTGGTACGAGTCGCGCGAGGAGTTGATGCTCGACATGGTTCGCCGGGGGGTCGAGATGACGGCGGTCCCGTCCGGACAGGAGATGTTCGGACGGATCGAGGCCGGTCCCTCACTGGCGGCCGGATGGGCCGAACCGTCCGCACTGGTCCGCCGACGCATCCCCCTCGAGATGTACCTCGGAGCGATGCACAATCGTCGACTCGCCGACGTGATTCGCGATCTGCTCGCTCAGCACCTCGCCGTCGTGGCGGGTGGACTCGCGCCTCCCGGGGCAGAGATTCAGCGCATGGCCGTCTTGATGCTTCGCCAGGGCAATGTCATCGCCTCGGGTATCTCGGTGCTCGCCGACCTCGTCCCCGGGCTCAATCGGGTCGATTGGCGGCCCTACTCGGGTGCGATCCTGCGGGGCGCATTTCGGTCTGTTGCCGATGCGCTCGACCCCGAGATTCAGTCGTCGCCGGCAACCTGAGCCAACACCTCGGCGGCTTGGCGCACCTGCCAGTCGCGATCGGCCAGCGCTCGCTCGAGCGCGGCGTCGACCTCGGGCCCGCTGAACGGGGCGAGTGCCAGCACGGCGCGACGGCGGATCGCCGGTTGATCGGTGCAACCAGCGAGCACGGCGACCAGGCCTCGCTCGTCGCCGATCGCCCCGAGTGCTGCCACCGCTGCCTCGCGCACGAGCGGAGCCGCCGCCCCCGTCGCCAACTCGATCAGCCGCGCCAGCACCTCGTCGCGGACGATCTCGTGCTCGCCGCACGTCCATGCCGCCTGTTCGACCACGATCGGCTCGTGGTCGTGGAGCGCCGGAAGCACGTCGATGGATCGCCGAGCGGCGGCGAGCTCGACGGCTCGCCGCCTGACCGCCGGCACCGGGTCGCTCATCGACCGGACGAGGAGTTCGTCGCTGAGACTGTTCGATCGCTCGGCGGCCCCCAGGGCGAGTTCGCGTACGACGGGATCATCGTCGTCGAGGGCACCGACGACGATGTCGATCTGGCCGGCGTACCCGGCTTCGGTGATGCCTCGCCAACGCTCGATGCGGCTCGGTCGGGTCATGAGCGGAGGAGATCGGTGAGGGTGATGATGGCGAAGGCGAGTCCGAATGCCACCAGCGTGGCGAGCACCGCGGCGACGGCAACCGCCAGGACCGTGAGTGACGAGACGGACCAGGCGACCCGCCAGGCCGGAGTGCGCCGATGACGTCGTACCGGAACCTCGGCGAGTGACACCGGGCGCGACCTTCGGTTGACGCGTGCGAATGCTGCCGTTGCTCTGGCAGGCTTGCGCCATCCGGCAATGATCATCGCCACGATGGCGAGGCCGGCGACCCAGGCCGAGGAAGTGGTGAGTTCAGACATCGACACGCAAGACGAGATCGTACCGACCGGGTCGGTTGCTCCTCGGTCGCCCGCCACGGCCCATCGGTGGTGGGCGGTGCCGTTGGCCGTCGCCGGTCTCGCGGTGCTGCTGGTGATCCTGCTCGCAGCCGTCGTCCCGGCGTCGCTCGTGGCCGAAACCCCAGCCGACGACCCCGCCGAGTATGCACGTGTCCCGGCCGAGGCTCAACCGGTCGCCGAGCGACTGTCATTCGACGCCGTCGAGCGCTACCCGGCGGGCGGTGAGTTCCTGTTCGTCACCGTGCGCGAACCGTCGATCACCGTGCTCGACTGGTTAGTCGGGAACCGCTACGACGAGGTCGTCTTGCTCAGCAGGGACGACAAGTTCGGGGTACAGACACCCCAGCAGCAGCGACAGATCAACGTGCAGTTGATGCGCACGGCCAAGGAGACAGCCGAATACGTGGCCCTCGAGTACCTCGGCTATCCGGTCGAGATCGTTCCGGGTGATGTCATCGTGCGGCAGATGGTGTGCCTCGAGGTGTCCGACGACGGATCGGTCTGTGAGCGGTTCGCTCCGTCCGACGAGGTGCTCGATCCCGGCGACACGTTGCTGTCGGCCGATGGCGTGGCTCTCGAGACCCTCGACGACCTCGCCGGAGTGCTTCGCCGCCACGAGCCCGGCGACGTCATCACCATCGAGTTCGAGCGACCGGGTGAGGGCACGAAGACCGGCGACGTCGAACTCATCGCGTCCGACGACGGCACCGACCGGACGATCATCGGGTTCGTCCCGTTCGATACGGCGCAGACCGAGCTGCCCTTCCAGATCGACATCGACAGCGGTGCCATCGGGGGACCGTCGGCGGGGTTGGCGTTCACGCTCACGTTGATCGATGAACTCACACCGGGCGAACTCTCGGGAGGACTCGACGTTGCCGTGACGGGCACGATCAACATCGACGGGACGGTGGGCGCGATCGGCGGGCTCGTCCAGAAGACCTCGGCGGTGAAGCAACTCGGGGCGAACGTGTTCCTCGTGCCGGCGGACCAGGGCGCCGAGCAGTTGGCGCAAGCCCGGGCCGTGGCTGGCGACGACCTCGAGGTGATCGCTGTCGCCAACCTCGGCGAAGCGCTCGCTGCCCTCGCCGAGCGTGGGGGGAACGGCCTCGAGCTGGGCCGTCCCGGCGAGTCGTTCCGACCGCCGGAGTGACGCTGCGTCGCCGGGTGGCCGTGCCACCACCGCGGGAAGGCCCGCACCTACGATTCAGCCGTGGTCATCCCGTCATCACGTCCCGACCCGTCGTCGCCGGCGTCGATCGCAGCGGCGACGTTCACCTCGGCTCGCAAGGGGTTCGAACCGACCGAGGTACGTGAGTTCTTGCGGATGGTGGCGGCCGAGCTCGCCCGGCTCCACGAGCGCGAGCGGTTCCTCGAACGCGAATTGAAAACGGCCCGCCGAACGACGTCACCGTCATCGATCGCTCTGGACGACGAGGTCGTCACGAAGATGTTGGGCGAGGAAGCCGCGCGCATCCTGTACACCGCGCGCGAGGCGGCCTCGCAGATCAAGGCTCGTGCCGAAGAGCACGCCGCTCGGGTGGTCCGCGAGGCGAACGACGAGGTGCAGCGGCTACGCGAAGAAGTCGAGCTCGATGCTGTCCGCCGGCGGTCCGATGCGAGTTCCGACGTCGAGGCAGAACTCGAGATGGCGAGGCAGCAGGGGCGCGAGATGGTCAACGAGGCGCGGGAATATCGCGAGCGCGTCCTCGGTGAGCTCACTCGGCGTCGAGAACTCGCCCGTCAACAGATCGAACAGCTCGTCCACGGGCGCGATCGGCTGCTCCAGGCCTTCGAGCGGGCGCGCATGGTGTCGCTCGAGGTGGTGGCCGAACTCACCCCGCCGCACGAGCCCGAGGAGTACGTCGACATCACCGTCGCGC
Organism: Actinomycetota bacterium; assembly: GCA_039796935.1. Classification (GTDB taxonomy): domain Bacteria; phylum Actinomycetota; class Acidimicrobiia; order Acidimicrobiales; family Ilumatobacteraceae; genus VFMC01. The sequence continues at coordinate 6,639 of JBDKIV010000050.1, forward strand.
ACCCCGCACCGATCCTCGAGACGCTGGACGAAGCCGAGACGCTGGACGAAGCCGAGACGGTCGAGGTGGTCGAGGTGGTCGAGGTGGTCGAGATGGTCGAGACGGTCGAGACGGTCGAGACGGTCGAGGACCTCGCGGCGGTCGAGGTGTCTGCCGAGCCGCCCGTGACGCACGGTGGCGACGGTGGCGACGGTGCGCCGACCGAGCCGATGCCTCGCCCGACATCGGACGATCTGTTCGCACGTCTGCGGGCTGCACGGGCCGACACCGTGGCGCAGCGAGCCCGACGTGCGGCCGCTGCGGCTGCACCGGTGCCACCTCCGAATCCGGTCGACGACCGAGCCGAGTCGCCCTTCGACCGTCGCGACGAGATGCTCGCACCGCTGATCTCGGCTGCCTCCCGAAAGCTGAAACGAGTGCTCGCCGACGAGCAGAACGAAGCGCTGCACGTGCTGCGGGGCAAGGTTGTGGTGACGTCGGTCGATCAACTCGTCGGCAGCGAGCCCGACCAGTTGCGTCGATACACCGGCGCGATCGAGGCCGAACTGGTGGCAGCGGCGGCCGGGGGCGCCGCTTGCATGGCCGTTCCGCAACGCGATGCGAGGCCCGGTGGCGCTACTGACGCCGTGGATCTTGCCGGGCCGCTGCATCGAGCCGCCGAAGTGCTGCAGGTCGAGGTCATCGGCCCCCTTCGTGACCGACTGGCGCGAGCGGTTGCCGATGCCGACCGGGACAACGACGAGATCGCATCACTCGTCCGAGTCGTGTACCGCGAGTGGAAGACCCTGCGAATCGACGAGAACCTGGACGATGTCGCTCGAACGGCGTTCGGTCACGGTGCGCTGGCAGGAGTCGGGTCTGGCACCCCCCTGCGCTGGATCGTCGATCCGCAGGGTCCGGTGTGCCCCGATGCCGAAGACAACTCGCTCGCCGACGATGTGGTCGCCGGAGGCCGATTCCCCACCGACCATCTGTGCGCACCCGCTCATCGCGGTTGCCGATGCATGATCGTCCGCTCCGCCTGACCCCTTCGCGTCCCGGCCGGTAGTCTCGGCCGCATGCGGTCCCCCTCCGACCTTCCCTCGCGCTCAGGACGACCACGACGGGTGAACGACCGGGGCAGAGTGGCGCTGATCGCCGTTGCCGTCGTGGTGGTCGTGCTGTTGCTGTCGGCTCGCTTCCTGTCGCGCTTCTACATCGACTATCTCTGGCACGACAGCGTCGGTCGGAGCGACGTGTTCTGGGGGGTGCTCGGCAGTCAGGTCCTCCTGTTCGTGCTGTTCGCTGCCGTGTTCATCGCCGTCGCCGTGGTGAATCTCGTCATCGCCGACCGACTGGCCCCCGCAGCGTTCTCGGCCAACATGCACCCTGTCGTCGAGCGTTTCCACGATGTCTTCGGACGACGGCTCCGACTGGTACGCATCGCCGTGGCGGTGGTGTTCGGCATCCTGTTCGCCTTGCCGGCAACCGCCCAGTGGCAACTCTGGGAGCTGTTCCGCAACAGCACCGCGTTCGGCATCGACGACCCGCAGTTCGGCAACGACATCGGCTTCTACGTGTTCCGGTTGCCGTTCATCACGTTCGCGCTCGACTGGCTCTACGCAGCGCTCATCTTCATCACGCTGCTCGTGCTGCTGACCCATGTGCTCAACGGGGGAGTGGTGTTCCAGCCGCCGCGACCAAAGGTGCGCAGGGCCACCAAGGCCCATCTGGCGGTGCTCTTGGCGCTGCTGGCCCTCGTGAAGGCGGCCGACTACTGGGTCAACCGCTACGAGCTGACGACCGAGCGGCGAGGTTTCGTCCAGGGAGCGACCTATGCGGTCGTCAACGCGCAACTCCCGGCAGTGGTGCTGCTGGCGCTCATTTCGCTCCTCGTGGCCGTGCTGTTCCTCTCGACGCTCAAGACCGGATCGTGGCGGCTGCCCCTCATCGCTTCGGGGCTCTGGGTCGTGGTCGCCCTCGTGGGCGGTGTGATCTACCCGGCGGCGATCCAGGCGCTGGTGGTGAACCCCAACCAGAAAGACCGTGAAGCGCCCTACATCGAACGAAACATCGTGGCGACGCGCCAGGCGATGGGCATCGACGGGGTCACCGAGAAGCCGGTCGATTTCGGGTCACTCACTGCGGGCGAGATCAGCAGTGACACAGAGCCGCTCGAGGCGGTCCGCTACTTGAATCCCGGGACGCTCGTCGACCGGTTCCGCACCGACCAGGGTCAGCGTGCCGGCCTGACGATTCGCGACCTCGACGTCGACCGGTATGTCGTCGACGGCCAGCAGCGACAGGTGATCGTCGCTGCGCGAGAGCTCGACCTGGCGACCATCGCGAACAAGTCGTGGCAAGGCCAACACCTGATCTCGACCCATGGCTGCGGGCTCGTCCAGGCACCTGCTCACCGGGTGTCGAGCAACGGGCGGCCGATGTATGACAATCCCGAACTCGAACGTCCCGAGCTGTACTTCAGCGAGGACATCGAGGGGTATGCGATCGTCGGTACGACCGTTCGCGAAGACGCATGCCCGGGGCAGGAGAACTCGGGCGCCTACCAGGGCGACGGTGGTGTCGAGCTCAGCTCGTTGTTCCGTCGCGTGGCCTTCGCCCTCGACTTCCTCGACTACAACCTGCTCGGTTCGGGGGCGATCGAGAGCGACTCGAGAATGCTCTGGATCCGAGGTGTTCGCGACCGGGTCGAGAAGGTTGCGCCGTTCCTCACCTTCGACGGTGACCCGTACCCGGTCGTCACCAACGGTGGCGTGTCGTGGGTGATCGACGCGTACACCACGAGCAGCCGCTACCCGTACGCCCAGAATGCCAACCGTGGCCAACTGCCCGAGAGCAGCGGGCTCGACTTCGATTTCAACTATGTCCGTGGTTCGGTGAAGGCGGTGGTCGACGCCTACACCGGAGCCATGACGTTCTACTTGATCGACGAGACCGATCCGATCGTTCGTGCCTGGGGGTCAGCCTTCCCTGATCTCTTCACGCCGATGTCCGAGATGCCGGCCGACTTGGTCGAGCACCTTCGTTACCCCGAAGACCTGTTCCGTCTACAGACCGACGCATACTCGAAGTACCGACTCGATGCCGACGCGTTCTTCGACCGCAACGGTGCGTGGTCGGTGGCGCAGGGACCGTCGTCGATCCCTCGTTCCGTCTCGGGCGCTGTGTCCGTCGACCCGACTGCGGCCACGGGACCGACCGATTTCGCCCAAGAGACCGGTAGTGCTCGGTTCGTCCCGTACTACTCGATGTTCCGGGCGCCCGGGGACGAGGCCGCCACGTTCCAGATGCTGCGTCCGTTCGTGCCGTTCAGCACCGACGACAACCGCAAGGAGCTCGAGGCGTTCATGCTGGCCAGCAGCGACCCTGCCGACTACGGCAGGCTGACGGCATACGTGGTCGAGAGCGAGATCGACGGCCCAGCCACCGTTGCCGCCACCATCGAGAGCGAGAACAGCATCTCAGCCCAGATCACCCTGCTCGATCAGGGTGGGTCGCAGGTGCTGTACGGAGACCTGCAGATGGTGCCGGTGGCAGACGGGTTGCTGTACGTCCGCCCGTTGTATGTTCGCTCGGACGCCGCCCCGCAGGCATCGTTCCAGTACGTGCTCGTCTCGTACAAGGGTGCAGCAGCCTTCGGCGAGAACCTGCAGCAGGCACTCGCCAAGATCTTCCCCGGTTTCCGGACCGACCTCGGTGACGTCGTCGGCGAGACCGTCGAGCCCGACGACGACGGTGATGATCCGACGCCCGAACCCACCGAAACGCCCGAGCAGCTCTTGGCGCGAGCCGACGAACTGTTCCGCGAAGCAGACGAAGCGCTTCCCGATTTCGCTCGATATGACGAACTCAACCGCGAAGCGCGGGCGCTGGTCGCCGAAGCACTGGCTCAGCTGGAAGGACTCTGATCGTCGAGCCGGTCGTCGCGTCAGCCACGCCCGCGTAGCTGACGGACCTGTTCTGCCAGAGCTGCCAAGTCCTCGCGGAAGGAGATCTCGTACCGGGCCTGCTCGGCGGCGAGCTTGACCTGGCTGGCACGCAGCGCCAGAACACCTTCGGTGTCGGCTGCGGGTGACCGCTCTACGAGGGTGTCGATCTCGCGGCCGAGTTCGGTGAGCTGGTTGGCGAGTTCGACGGCGACGCTGTCGACCCGACTGCCGACCGTCGTTGCACGCTCGAGCGCAGCGCCAGCCTCGCGCTCGGCGGCGTCAAGACGAGCGTCGACTTCGCCGAGCCGGTTCCGAAGGCTGACGATCTGCTCGGTCAGCTCGGACCGCTGCATCTGAGCCAGTGACGACTGGGCGTTCGTGGCCGTGGTGACCGCCTTCAGCTTCTCTTCGAGTTGCGCCTTGACGAGTTCGGCTGACTCGACGCGTACGCGCAGCGCCCGCAACTCGGCCTGCATCGCAGCGACCTCGGCAGGATCCACTCGCTTGTTCCTGAACAGTGCCATTCGATGGGACCTCGTGATTGGTGGCCGACGAACCGAGGGTACTCCGAGCCCCGCGCTTGATGGAGCAACCATGTGCAGCCGAATGACCAGACCGTGAGCAGTTGCAAGGGCGAAGGGCGCCCGGTACGGTGAGGGGCACAACACGACGCGGGGTGGAGCAGCTCGGTAGCTCGTCGGGCTCATAACCCGAAGGTCGCAGGTTCAAATCCTGCCCCCGCCACTCGATGAACGCCCAGGTCACACGACCTGGGCGTTCGCCGTTTTCCGGGGCGCGTCACCGGCGACGTCTACCGGCTCCCGACCGCGCGAGCCGGTGACCTGGTGCTTTGCGGCCGATGGCCGGTAGACGTCTACCGGCTGGCGGTGGCGACGAGCGTGGCGAACCGTTCGGCGGCGGCGCAGCTCATGCCCGGCAGCAGGTGTTGGTAGGTGTGCATCGTGAACGCGGGGTGGGCGTGGCCGAGGCGTTCGGACACGACCTTGATGGCGGTGCCGTCGGCGACGAGCAGCGATGCGTGGGTGTGGCGCAGATCATGGAACCGGACTCGTGGCAGGCCGCTGCGTTGCACGATGCGGTCGAAGAGTTGGCTGATCGATTCGGGGTTGAGGAACCGGCCGGTGGTGTTGCAGAACATCCAGTCGTCGGGCCCGCACGGCAGTCCGTCGCGCTCGAGCTGTCGTCGCCACCGTCGGAGTTCGTTGAGGGTGGCGCGGTCGATCTCGACGCTGCGGCGGCTGGTGCGGGTCTTGGGTGCGAACTCGACGGGGCGGCCGCCGACGTTCTGCAGGGTGCGTGACACCGACAGTCGGGAGTGGGTGAGGCTGAGGTCGGACCATTTGAGTCCGACGATCTCGCCTCGTCGCATGCCGGTGTGGGCGGCGAGGTGTAGCGCCGGGTAGAGCCGTTGGCCTCGTGCGGCGGTGAGGAAGGCGCTGAGCTCGGCAGCAGTCCATGAACGCGCGACGCCACTGGCGGGTGGCCGTCGACGGCTCCGCGTGTCATGGGCGACGTTGCGCTCGGCGAGCCGCCGGGCGACGGCGTGGTCGAGTGCGGCGCGGATGACGGCGTGGACCTCGAGGATCGTTTTGGGGGCGCGGCCGTTGCCGTCTGTGCCGCCGGTGGTGGCGAGGGTGTCGTAGAGGGCGTCGAGGTGATCGGCGCGCAGGCGACGGAGCGGGATGTCACCGACAGAGGGTTGGATGTAGCGGTCGACGAACCACGCGTACCGGTACGCGGTGGTGGCACGGACCTGGGGCCGCTTGTGTGGGATCCAGGTGTTGGTGAGGAACTCGCCGAACGTGACCGGCCCGGTCGGTGCTGTAGGTGTGGCGTCGCGTTCGCGGTCGAGTCGGGCGGCGAGTTGTTCCGCTTCGGCACGGTCGCGGCCGACGGGATGCCATCGTCGGCGTTCCCGTCCGGTGAGCGGGTCGAGGCCGTCGTAGGCGACGACGTAGAAGCGGTCCTGACGTTGCACGATGTAGCTCATCCACGATCATCGACCACTTCGACACCAACCCGAAGCTCGGACGGACCTCGGGTGAGGATCGAGGAGTGTCTCGTGGAAGTTGGCTCACTCGCGGATCCGGTTGCGTCGTCATGAGGGTGGCTGCCATCGTTGCTGCTTGTCCGAGGGCTGGTTGGAGGGCGATGGGTTCGAAGGCGGCCACGGACGCGATGGCTGCCATTTCCTTGGCGTTATCCGAAGGTCCCCTTGTCACCTCGACGCACGCCTGACGGGCCCAACCGGGGCCGCGACCGGTATCGCGTGGGAGGCGTGCGGCCGTGCTCCCGCTGCGCGTATCGTCGGCGGGATGCGGGAGGTCACCGAACGGTTGTGGGTGAAGCAGAACCACCACGACGGTGATCGCCTGCGTCTGTTCGCGGCCGTTGCCGGCCACGTCGATGCCACCGAGGTGCTGTACGCGGGTTCCTACGTCGACGTGGCGGCGTCGTTCGTCTTCCCGGCGGTCACGTACGTTGATGCCGATCGTCGGGCCGCCCGGTTCTTCGACGACGCCGAGGGTGTCGGTGAGATCGTCGCGGCGTACCAGGTGGGTGCCGGGGTGCGTTCGATCCGCTTCGTCGCAGGCGACTACGCAGGCGAGCTCGGACTCGCCGACGAGTCGTTCGACTTGCTGGTCTCGCTCTACGCGGGCTTCGTGTCCGAGCACTGCACACGCTACCTGCGCGTGGGTGGCCACCTGCTCGTGAATCCCAGCCATGGGGACGCGGCCATGGCCTCGATCGACGCCCGACATCGGCTGGCAGCGGGCGTCACCTCGGGCGGCGCGAGCGGCTATCGGGTCGACGAATCTCACCTCGACCGTTACCTCGTGCCCAAGCGGCCGCAGCCTGTGACCGTCGACCGGCTCCACGAACTCGGACGCGAGATCGCCTACACCCACGCTGCATTCGCCTACCTGTTCGAACGCATCCGCTGAACCGGCAGGACGGCCAGCGAGCTGCCTCGACCGTCAAGTTGAACGAACGAGATGCCCGGCCGTTGCGAACACCCGGCGCACCTTGCGGATCTCCCGGCTCGCTCGGCTTCACGGCTTGTTGGTCTTGGTGCGGCCGGTGCCCTCATGTCGCCACGTCGCGGCGGGCAATGATCTGTTGGGTCCTCCGTCGGCTCTTGGATCCAGCGATTCGACGATGAGCGGGCTCTCCTGAATCGGTAGCGGAACCGGTAGCTGATCGTGTTCGTCCTGGGTTCGGCGTGCTGAGAGACCGTGACCACCCCGAAGGTACGCGAGTGTGGTGCCATCGGCCGGTGTGGCTCCCCGGCACGGCCAAGCACTGCTATCGGTGGCAGCAGTGCTTGGCCTTCTTGCCCGATCCGCACGGGCACGGCGAGTTCCTCGGAACCTTTGCTGACCTCGCTGGAGACCTGTGACCATTCGGCGTCGCGGTCCAGTCGGTGTCGGTGGGCATCCATCGCACGTGATCGGGTGTCGCACCGCACTGGGGGCAGGGATCCATCGATGGTTCGGCTTCGCCTCTGGTCTGATCGAGACGCGAGGTCCATGAACGTGGTGACGGGACGAACGTCTCGACGCGTCGGGCGAGTTCGTCGACGGTGTCGCGGCCGAGTGCTCGCAATGCCCGGTCGCGCATGTCCGACAACTGGCCGACGAGACCGACCTGGTCGCCGTCGGATATCGTGAGTTCCAACGCGTCATCGATCCACGCAAGCGCCGTCGCGTGGTCGCCGACATCGAGATAGGTGAGCCCGGCACTGTTGTGCAGCCACACGTCGTCCGGGTAGCGGTCGCGAAGCTCCCGATAGACCGCGTCCCCGGTCTCTCGACGGCCGGCGAGGATGTTCAGCTCCGCGATCTCGGCTCGCGGGTGCGGCGCGCTGCGGTAGCCGAGCCGGATCGCGTGTTCCCACGCGTCGATCGCGTCGTCCCAGTTGCCGCGTCGACGGTGGATCTCGCTGATCTCGGTCCATACCTCCGTGACCGCGACCGTGTGCCACGCGCACGGGTGCTCAGCGAGCGCGACGAGCGCGTGGAGCCGTTCGTCGGTTCCTGGTCGCGTGTGATCGACCGCCGCGGACAACTCGATCACCGCCGTCTCGCTGTTCATCGACCTCGACTGTAGGCGCGTTCATCAGCAGCACGAGTGGCCGCTCTCGTCGCCAGCTCCGCCAACCCAGAAACCACCGATCACACGGCTTGCGGAAGCGCCGCAGCGGGTTGACCCCTCGCGCGTCGCCCCATTGTGAGGCTGGGTGGTGGTTGCATCGCACAGGACTGTCGACTATAGTCGGCACATGGTCGAGGTCGTCAGGACAGAAGACTTCGACCAGTGGCTCACGAAGCTGAAGGACAAGGCCGGTCGGCTGCGCATCTTGAAGCGCATCGATCGGCTGGTGAACGGGAATGCCGGCGACGTCAAATCGGTCGGTAGCGGCGTGTCGGAGCTTCGCCTCGACGTGGGTCCCGGCTACCGCGTCTACTACCTCCGCGACGGTGACGTGCTGATCTTGTTGCTGTGCGGCGGCGACAAGTCGACCCAGCAGAACGACATCGACAAGGCGCATCGCCTGGCGGAGCAGTGGCGCAACGACATCCAAGGAGGTACGCAATGAGCGCGAAGAGTGACAAGTACAAGCCGTTCGATGTGGCCGACTACCTCGTCGATCTCGACGACGTCGCCGGCTACCTCGAACTCGCCATCGAGGAGTCGGCAGACGATCCCTCCGCCGTGCCACGCGCCCTCGGGGCGATCGCTCGTACACAGAACATGAGCGAGCTCGCACGTCGCGTCGGCATGAGCCGGGACGGGTTGTACAAGGCGCTGTCGGCCGACGGCAATCCCACATGGTCCACGATCCTGAAGGTGACCAACGCGCTCGGGCTCCGCTTCGAGTTGCACCCCGTCGCGTGAACCCCGGGGGCGTGCCTCGCGCGCGACGGTAGGCCCGTGCTCGGTGAGGAAGGATTGATCTGATGGCACGAACCGAGTTCTCCCAGCTCCGCGAGGCCGTGGTCGCGAAGCCCGGGGCTGCTGAGCGGCTCGCCGCTCGACGTGCCGAGACGCTGGAGGAGATCCGGCTGTACGAGCTTCGTCACGGTGAGGCGATCAGTCAGGCCGAACTCGCCGGCCGGCTCGACGTGACGCAGGGGGCGATCTCCAAGCTCGAGCACTCCGACGACGTCCGGGTGTCGACACTGCGGCAGTACCTCGAAGCGCTTGGCGCCCGCCTCGAACTCGTCGCGGTGTTCGACGACGAGGACCGTCGGGTGCCCATCCACCTCGGCCGCGACGACGCCGCCTGACCGACGACTGTCAGCACCGTGTCAGCACGACTCGCGCCCACCAGTGCCGACGAACGTGGTGGCGCCGCTCGGGAGGTGTCCCGTACAACAGGCGTACAACACGACGAGCACCAACGGGCTCCTACCAACGCCTACGACGGAGCAACGCAGCGGTCCCGATTCGGTCGTCCACCAGGGAGAACGCCGATGAGCGCCGACCAGCTCCCACGGGCGTCGGTGCTCATAACCCGAAGGTCGCAGGTTCAAATCCTGCCCCCGCCACCAAGTAAAGAACCAGCTCAGAGGCCCTTTCCGGGAAGTCGGGAAGGGCCTCTAACGTTGTTCGGAGCGCGGAGCGCGAACAGAACGCGAACACGATTGACAGCGAACACGATTGACCTTCGGGACGCAACCCGACGGTCATGGCCGCTTCCACGCATGTCCTGGCTGCGACGAGTTCAATGAGGTGTGGCGGTCATGTAGGTTCGTGACGTTGTCGACGGCGTCTGCTCGTTCGACAGCGCACCTCCTGAGCCGGGATGTGCGGTCAGAGGTACGGCAGACGGTTCGCAAATTTTCCGACCGGCATGTAATCCTCGCCGCGGTCCGGACACTGGTCATCGGAGGTCGGGGTGGTGCCTGGGCTGACGGAACTGCTGGCACGCTGTGCTGGCTCGGTGCTCGTCACGAGATGCACTTCTCTGGCCGTTGTCCAGTTGACGATGAGGAGAGGTGCTGATGAGTCGAATCCGGGTCGGGCGTGCGATCGCAGTCCTAGCGGTGGTTCTGGTTGCTTCCGGGTCGGGCGCACCCGCCCGGGCTGATCGGCAGGGATCGGCCGGTGATCCGTCGAAAGCCACATTCGAGGGCTCGGTGGTCGACCTGGCCGTGGGATGGGGGCAGGCTGCTGCTTGTGCCGAGGTTGGTGTGGCGGTGGAGTGCTACCGGACTGAGGCTGAGCTGTTGGTCGCTCATCCTGAGCTGGTCGCCGGCGCTGTGTTGAGCGCGAACCGCGAGGTAGTAGCTGCTAGTTCGTGTTCGTCGTCGCTTCGCTTGTATCGGTCGTCGGGGTATGCGGGCAGTGCGCTGTACCTGACGACTCGTTCGGTGGTCCACAACCTGTCGTCGTTCGGGTTCGACAATGACACCAGCAGCTACCGGGTGGGGGCGTGCTCGTCGGCGTTCTACTCGGGTGCGAACCTGTCGGGCTCGCAGTATCCGGGGTCGACCGGCGCGTACGCGTCGGCATCGGGGATGGTCGGTGGGTGGGACAATGTGGTGTCGTCGGTCATCATCTTCTGATCGCCGGTGAGGTCGTTGTCGGGATGCTCGGTGTGCCGCCTCCGCGTAACACCGCTGTGTCTGCGGACACCCCTACGGTGAGCGGCGTGCACGCCGACCGTGACGCCGAGAGGAGATCAAGGTTTGAGGAAGTATTCCGCGCCCATCATCGGTCGGTCGCTCGTTTCGTGGCGGCCCGATACCCGACGGTGGACGGTGGCGATCTCGTGGCGTTGACGTTCGAGGTGGCGTGGCGTCGTCTCGATGATGCGCCGATCGAGGCCGTGCGGGGCTGGTTGTGCGGCATCGCCCGGAACCATGCCCGGAATGCGATCCGGCAACGCAGTCGTCAACGTAGGTTGGCCGGTGCGTTGGCCACCGGTCCGAGCGGCGGGGTGTCGTGGTTGCACGACGAGCGTCTTCCTATTGAGGTCGCGGAGCGGCTCGCCGCTGCGCTGGGTCAGTTGTCAGAGGCGGATCGAGAGACGATCGAGTTGGCAGCGTTTGCGGGTTTGAGCGGCGCCGATCTGGGTGCCGCGTTGGGCGTGTCGGCTGGTGCCGCAAGCGTTCGGCTGCATCGGGCCCGCCAGCGGCTCGCTGACTTCTACGAGGTGGGGCGATGAGCGGAAGGGATCCATTCGAGCTGTTGTCGTCGTTGCGCAGCGACGACGCGCACGGATACCTCAAGCCGGGCGATGACCCTGCCGCGGATGCGCTCCTGGAGCGGATCATGAATGGCACGACAGCTGAGCGCCCGGCGTCGCGATCACGCCGACGGCGGCGGGTGGTGGTGGGCGTGATGGCGGGTGTGCTGCTGGGGTCCGGGGCGGTCGCGGCTGCGGTGTTGTTCGATCGCCCGGCGGACCCGGTGACGTTGTCGTGCTACTCCGACGCGTCGTTGGACCCGGTCGTGCAGGTCGGCCTGACGATCGACCCTGAGTCGACACCGGTGAAGCAGTGTGCGGTGCTGTGGCGCGACGGCACGCTCGGCACGACAGACGCGCCACCGTTGGCGGCGTGTGTCACCAACGGTGGGATCACTGCGGTGATCCCAGGCGACCAGGAGTCGTGCACATCGCTCGGGCTGACGGTCAGGGACCCCAGTGTGGATCCGGATGAATCGTTGGCGGCACGGGTCGCGTCCGCGATCTCGGACCAGTATCCGACCGAGTGCGTCGACTCGGTCGACGCAGCCGTGGTGATCGTCGAGCGGATTCTCGTCGAACTCGAAGCCGACGACTGGCAGGTCCGTCCCGCAGGTGCAATCAGCGGCGAGCGGCCGTGTGCGTATGCAGCAGTCGACGCGTCAGCGCGGGTCGTGTTGATCGTCACCGCTGCGGGCGCGCCGTGATCAGGCGATGTCATCTTGGTGACCCCGCGGCGACGAGCTGTCGGGGTGGTGACTCGACGCCCGCTGCCGCGAGGCCGTGGCGACGCCGTGGCGACACCACAGTCGTTCGGTGTCCGCGACCGCGCCCTGATTACACCACTGTCCGGTGCGACCTCCCGACCCACCGGTGTCCGACCACGCTCGTCCGGAGGGTGAGATGATCCACGCCGGCACGACTCCGGCGACTGATGCGGTACCGGGTGACGTGGACGAACCGCTCCTGTCAGGTGCGGCCTCATCGAAGACCCGTCGCTGGGGTTCACGTCGCTTGGTGTGGCTTGTCGCTGTTGTGTCCTTGTGTGTGGGTGCAGGCGGTGCGTGGTGGGTGGCATCGTCTGCGCAGTCACCCGAGCAGGCGGCGTCGCGTGCGGATGCGCCCGAAGCGTCATGGGTGACGGCGTCGGTCGAACAAAGGGTGTTGTCCGCGACGGTGATTCAGCGTGGTGACGTGGTCGCGGAAGTGTCGGTGTTGGTTGGGGCGCCAGTGTCGGTGGAGGCACCGGCGGTGGTGACCAAGGCGCCGCCGACGGTCGGCGATCAGGTGGCCGAGGGTGACGTGGTGGTGGAGGTATCCGGACGGCCCGTGTTCGCCATCGAGGGGGCAGCGCCGATGTATCGCTCGCTGCGGCCAGGGATGTCCGGGAACGATGTGGGGCAGTTGCAGGCGGCACTCGCACGTTTGGGATACGAGCCCGATGCTGACGGGGTGTTCGGCGAGGCGACGAAGGCTGCGGTGGATGCCTGGTATCGCGACGCTGGCTACGAACCATTGCCCGCATTCGACACCGCCGCCACGGACATTGCAGCCACCCGACAGATGGTCGAGGACGCGGTCGCCACACTCGACACCGCGGTCGCGGCACTCAGTCAGGCCGAGCAGGGGCCGACGATGTTGGAAGTGACGCAAGCCGAGACGGCGGTCGACCAAGCCGAGCGTAACCTCGAGGCAGCGCATGCGCAGCGAGTGAACGACATCCGCCTGGGTGAGGAGACCTACAACGCGGCGATCCGCGAGCGGGACCGCCTGGCACAGAACCCCGAGACCACACCGGGCGAGCTCGAGGCCGCAGAGCTCCAGATCGTCCAGGCGGCCGCGCAGCTGGACGCCACGCGACGCTCCTCCGCCGAAGCAGTGACAGCAGCGGAAGAGAGTCTGTTGATCGCAACGATCTCGCGTGACGCGCTGCTCGCACCAGCCGACTTAAGCGAACTCCAACAGAACGTCGACGCAGCGGCGTCGGCCAAGTCACAGGCCGAGGCTGCGTTGGCGGCAGCGGTCGCACGGAACGGTCCCACGGTCCCGCTCGGTGAGGCGGTCGTCGTGCCGCAGTTGCCCGCACGGGTCCGCACATCGGAGGGCGCCAACCCCGAGCTGGCCGGAGATCCGGACGGCGGGTCAGGGTCGCTGGTCGAGCTTGCGGGCGGCCGGCTGGTCGTGACTACGTCCGTGCGTCAAGGCGACATCGGCCTCGTCCGGGTCGGGATGTCCGTGACTTTGCTCGAGGAGACCACCTCCACGGAATATCCGGCCACGATCACCACGATCGCCCAAGATCCGGTTCCCGGACCGGACGGGCAACTCGGCTACCCGGCCGTGATTACCCCCGACGCCGACCTCCCTGACGCGCTCGTCGGCGCCAACCTGCGTGTCACGATCACCGCCGCATCGACCGAGGACGAAGCACTCGTGGTGCCCCTCGCCGGAGTCAGTTCCGCCGCCGACGGCACGACACGAGTGTCGGTCGTCGACTCCGTCAACGATCCGAACCCGATCGATGTGCTCGTCGAAGCCGGGCTGTCCGCCGACGGGTTCGTCGCGATCAGCCCCGCCACTCCCGGAGCGGTCGCCGCCGGTGATCTCGTCGTGGTCGGCCGATGAACCCGCGACCGTCAGCGGTGTCAGTGCGCGGGCTCGAGCGACGATTCCCTGGGCCGCCCGAGGTCGTTGCGTTGCATCCGTGTGAGTTTGACATCGGTCATGGCGACTTCGTCGCGATCACGGGGCCGTCCGGGTCGGGCAAGACCACCTTGTTGTCGCTGCTCGGTCTGCTCGACACCCCGACCGCGGGCAGCTACTTGCTCGACGGTGTCGACACCGCGTCGCTCACCGATCGGCAACGTACGGCGCTGCGCGCCCACCGGATCGGGTTCGTGTTCCAGGCCTTTCACCTCGTCGGCTACCGCAGCGTCGCCGACAACGTCGAGCTCGGCCTCACCTACCAAGGCGTCAACCGCCGACAGCGACGCCGCGCCGCACTCGACGTCATCGACCAAGTCGGGCTATCGCATCGCCAAGACGCTCTGTGCACCACGCTGTCCGGCGGCGAGAAACAACGCGTCGCAATCGCCCGCAGCCTCATCCGACAGCCAACCTTGATGTTGTGCGACGAACCGACCGGCAACTTGGACACCGCCACCAGCAACCAGGTCCTCGACCTCATCGAACACGTCCACCTCCACGGCGTCACCATCGTCATCATCACCCACGACACCCACGTCGCCGCCCGAGCCACCCG
>JBDKIV010000051.1:0-24298 GCA_039796935.1 Actinomycetota bacterium
GCGTGAGCGAGGTCGGCCAGTAGGTGGCGGTGTCGGCCACGAGCGCCGACAGGTCCCACTCCTCGGTGTAGTCCGAGCCGCAGTGGGTCTGGAGCAGGGAGTCGACGGCCTCGGCGAGCGCCTCGAGGGTGCTCTCCTTGAGGTCGACGCCCTCGAGGACCTGGTCGCGCCGGGCGTAGATCACCTTGCGCTGCTCGTTCATGACCTCGTCGTACTTGAGGACGTTCTTGCGGATCTCGCCGTTGCGCTGCTCGACCGTGGTCTGCGCCCGCTCGATGGCCTTGGTGACCATCTTCGCTTCGATCGCTTCGTCGTCGGGCAGCGCTCGGCCCATCACCCAACTGAGCGCACCGGTCGCGAAGAGCCGCATCAGCTCGTCGTCGAGGCTGAGGTAGAAGCGGCTCTCGCCGGGGTCGCCCTGTCGCCCAGAGCGGCCGCGCAACTGGTTGTCGATTCGACGGCTCTCGTGTCGTTCGGTGCCGAGCACGTAGAGCCCGCCGAGCGCGCGGATCTCGTCGCCCTCTGCCTGGCACTCGGCGCGGAACTTGGCGAGCAGCTCGCCGTAGCGGGCGAGCGCAGCGGTCCGGGCCGCGGCGAACTCGTCCGAGACCACCGGCGGCAACTCGAAGTCTTCGACCAGGACCTCGGGTGCGTGACCTTCTTTCAGCACCTCGTGACGGGCGAGCCCCTCGGGATTTCCGCCGAGCATGATGTCGACACCACGTCCCGCCATGTTGGTGGCAACGGTGACGGCGTACTTGCGACCGGCCTGGGCGACGAGGATGCCTTCGCGAGCGTGCTGCTTGGCGTTGAGGACCTCGTGCGCGATCCCGCGCTTGTCGAGCAACCGAGAGAGCCGCTCGCTCTTGGCAACGCTCACCGTGCCGACGAGCACCGGCTGTCCGGCCTCGTGCTTGTCGGCGATGTCATCGACCACCGCTGCGAACTTGGCGTCCTCGCTCTTGTAGATCAGGTCGGGCTGGTCGATGCGAATCATGGGCCGGTTGGTCGGGATCGGCACCACGGCAAGCCCGTACGTGTTCATCAGCTCGGCGGCCTCGGTCTGGGCCGTGCCGGTCATTCCGGCGAGCTTGTCGTACATGCGGAAGTAGTTCTGCAGCGTCACCGTCGCCAGCGTCTGGTTCTCTTCTTTGATCTTGACGCCTTCTTTGGCCTCGACAGCCTGGTGGATGCCCTCGCTCCACCGGCGCCCTTCGAGGATGCGGCCGGTGAACTCGTCGACGATCTTCACCTCGCCGTTCGCGACGATGTAGTCCTTGTCGCGCTTGTACAGCTCTTTGGCCTTCAGGGCGACGGACAGCTGGTGCACCAGGTTCTGCTGCACCTCGTCGTAGAGGTTCTCGATACCGAGTGCCTGTTCGACCTTTTCGATGCCGGCCTCGAGCGGCACGACGACACGCTTGTCCTCTTCGACCTCGTAGTCGACATCACGCTTGAGCGAACGCACGACGCTCGCGAAGCGGTAGTAGAGCTTCGCTGCGTCGGCGAGGCGTCCACTGATGATCAGCGGCGTGCGGGCCTCGTCGATGAGGATCGAGTCGACTTCGTCGACGATGGCGAAGTTGTGACCACGCTGCACCTTGTCGGCCAAGGTGCCGGCCATGTTGTCGCGGAGGTAGTCGAAGCCGAACTCGTTGTTGGTCCCGTACGTGATCGCGCACGCATACTGCGCTCGCTTGTCGGCCGGTCGATCGTTCTGACCCGGGATGACCAGGCCGACGTCGAGCCCGAGCCACCGATGGATGCGCCCCATGTTGTCGGCTGCGAGCTTGGCCAGATAGTCGTTGACGGTGACGAGGTGGACACCCTTGCCCCCCAGGCCGTTCAGATATGCCGGGAGCGTGCTGACGAGTGTCTTGCCCTCGCCGGTCTTCATCTCGGCGACCCAGCCGAAGTGGAGCGCGGTGCCACCCATCAACTGGACGTCGAAGTGCCGTTGTCCGGTGACTCGGGTCGACGCCTCGCGCATCACGGCGAACGCCTCGAGGAGCAGCTCGTCGAGCGATTCGCCACGCTCGATCCGTGATCGGAACTCGCCGGTCTTGGCCTGCAGGTCGGCATCGGAGAGTCGCTGCATCGAGGCCTCGAGCGCGTTGATGTCGGGGACCAGACCCTGGAGGGCCTTCAGCTTCTTCCCCTCGCCGGCGCGGAGGATGCGATCGAGCAGTTTCATGCGGCATCGAGCCTACCGGGGGTACCTCGGCCTGCCTGTTCGCCCGTGGGCGGTGTCGCTGCGACCGCCACGGATGTCACCTTCGCCACGCCCGCCGCACGCAGCGCCGATGATGCCGCACGCAGCGTGGCACCGGTGGTGACCACGTCGTCGACCAGGAGGACCCGTACCGGTCGAGCGGCGCGACGCGACCGGAACTGCGGACCCTCGAGGCGTTCGAGTCGCGTTCTGCCCGTCTGCGGGTCACCGTGGGCCCGGTACAGCAGGCGTCGGCACGGAAGGCCGAGTTGGCGAGCAATGTGCCGGGCGAGGAGTTCGGCGTGGTCGTAGCCGCGTCCGGATGCCCGGCGAGCGCTGGTGGGCGCCCATGTCACGACATCGAACGAACGTGACACATGGGTGGAGGAGGGCACCGCAGCACCGAGGCGTTGGATCACCACCGCCGCCAGCAGCGGCGCGGCGCCTCGGCGATTGCCGTACTTGAGGGCGAGGATGGCCGAACGCACCACGCCCTCGAAGCGACAGGCGGCGATCGTCCCGTCGGCGAGGTGGACCACCGGCGAGGCGTGGATCGATGATCGGCACTGCGGGCACAGCGCCGAACCGGGGGTACGACATCCGCCGCAGCGAGTGGGCAGGAACGCCGTGGCGAGTCGAGAGCCCGGCCCGGCCGGACGACGTGATGGGTTCGAGTTCTGCATGGCGCCATCGTGGCGAAGGGGTGTCACAACCGTGGCGACCGGGCAGACTGACCGGCCCCATGTCGCCCGCTGCTCCGACCGTTCGACTCCGCGCCTGGCAGCGCGCTGCGTACGACCTCTTCCGGGACCACGACGAACCGGACTTCCTCGCAGTGGCCACGCCCGGGGCGGGGAAGACGACCTTCGCCCTCACCTGCGCCCGCTGGGCGCTCGGTCAGACCCGCCGCCGCCTCATCGTGGTGGCTCCCACGAGTCATCTGAAGATGCAGTGGGCGCTGGCCGCACACCGTCTCGGGCTCGAACTCGACCCTGACTGGACACCCGCTGGTGGCCTGGCCCCCGATGTCCACGGCCTCGTCACCACGTACCAGCACGTCGCCACGGCCGGTGCGGCCAAGGCGCTGCGCGGCCTCGCCCATGACTCGTTCGTCATCCTCGACGAGGTGCACCACGCGGGGGACGAACGGGCGTGGGGCGACTCGATCCGGTTGGCGTTCACCCCGGCGCACCGCCGGCTCTGCCTGAGTGGTACACCGTTCCGCAGCGACGCGGCCCCCATCCCGTTCGTCACCTACGACGCGCTGGCCGAGGGCGCCACCGCCCGGAGCCACTACACGTACGGGTACGCCGACGCGCTCCGCGACGGTGGCGTGGTCCGTCCCGTGTACTTCCCACGATTCGACGGACTCATGGAATGGAGCGCACCGGACGGCAGCATCGTGTCCGCGAACTTCCACGACGAACTCGCCCGCGACCAGATGGCTCAGCGGCTCCGCACAGCCCTCAGCCTCGACGGGGACTGGCTGCCATCGGTGCTCCGACAGGCGCACGAGCGTCTGATGTCGATCCGTACCGCTGCCGGCGGTCAACCCGACGCAGGCGGTCTGGTGATCGCGATGGATCAGCAGCACGCTCACGGGATCGCGTCGTTGATCCGGCGGCACTTCGGCCTTCCCGCCGAGGTCGTGGTCAGCGAGGATCCGACTGCTTCCGACCGCATCGCATCGTTCGGAGCGAACGACGCACCCTGGCTGGTGGCGGTTCGGATGGTCAGCGAGGGCGTCGACATCCCGCGCCTGCGCGTCGGCGTCTATGCGACGACCGTGTCGACCGAACTCTTCTTCCGTCAGGCGGTCGGCCGATTCGTTCGATGGCAGGGCGATCGAGGTGCGCAGAAGGCGTACGTCTTCCTCCCGGACGACCCCCGACTTCGTGCTCACGCCTTCCAGATCGCCGAAGCCCGACGTCACGTCCTGCGGCCACCCCAGCAGGGTGACGACGAAGCCGGTGCAGAACAGGGGGCAGCACTCGACGACACCCGTACCAGCGAGGACTTCGAGCAACTGTCGCTGTTCTCGGTGCTCAGCGCCGTCGCGACCGGGATGAGCGTGGTGTCGGTGACCGCCGACGGCGTGGCCTTCGACGACGAACCGGATGCACCCGTGCTCGATCTCGACGAGTCCGCAGAGGCGGTCGATCTCGACCTCGTGCTTCCCGAGGTGCCTACCGAGGCCGGTTTCGGGTCGACGGCGATGTGGTACGGGGACCGCAGCGTCGCCGAGATCAAGTCCGACCTGCGAACCCGAAACGCCGCCGTCGCCCAGCGCCTGGTCGACCTGACCGGACTGTCGCACGGTCGGGTCAACGCCGAGATGAACCGCCTGGCCGGGGTGACGAAGGTGAGCACTGCGACCACCGATCAGCTCGAACGCCGGCTCCGCCATGCCGAGAGCTGGCTCCGCAGGGCACGCGGGACCGACCGCAGATAGCCTCGGCTCCATGCCTGCGAGCGGCGAGCACCACCCGGCATTCGAAGAGTACTGCGAGTGCATCTTCGAACTGGCCGAGGATGACGTCGATGTCGTCCAGGCCCGCATCGCCGAGCGCCTGCAGGTGAGCCGACCGGCCGTCAGCGAGATGATCCGACGGCTCGAGTCCGAGCAGCTCGTCGACACCCGCGGCCGGGCGATCCACCTGACGACGTCGGGACTCGAACTGGCCCAACGCGTGGTCCGGCGGCATCGACTCGCCGAGCGGTTCCTCACCGATCTGCTCGGACTCTCGTGGGCCGAAGCGCACCACGAAGCGGGCAAGTGGGAACACATCATGAGCGAGTCGGTCGAGATCGCGATGAACCGCGTGCTCGGCAGTCCGACCACATGCCCCCATGGGAATCCGATTCCCGGCTCCACCTACGCAGCTCCCGACTCGTCGCCGCTGTCGTCGCTCTCGGTCGGACAGCACTTCACCGTGTCGCGCATCCCCGAAGAGCTCGAGTTCGCACCGGGCCTGCTCGATTTCCTCGAAGCCTCACGGATCCAGCCCGGCCGGTCCGGCGTGCTCACCGCAGCGTCGCCCGACGGCACGGTCACGGTCGAGATCGAAGGCACGCACGTGGGTGTCGGTTCGTTCGCGAGCTCGCGGATCCTCGTGACGTCATGACGGGCCGCCGACCGTCCATGACGCTCGTCGCCGTGCTGGCGGGGTGCGTCACCATGTCGATGGCGGCCTGCACGGCCACCTACGACGCCAGCCTCGTCGAAGACACGACGGTGGCCGCCACGACCACCACCCTGCCCGTCGGAACGACCGACGAGTTGCTGGCTCGGCTGCTCGACGAGGCAACGGCACTCTCGGGGATCATGGCCGAGGACGGCGACCGCCGCGCCGCGCTCGAGCGGATCGAGTTGCTGTGGGGGGCCGCCGAGCCGGGCGTGCGCGCCACGCGAGCCGATCTCGTCCCCGGCTTCGAGCGGGCGATCGCCATGTGCCAGCGAGCAGTGCAGTACCAGCGCGCCGCCGACGCCGACAAGGCGGCACGCAACATCGCCTCGCTCGTCGAAGTCGTCACCGCCTGACCGAGCCGACGACCTGATCCTCGGCCCACCCGAGCACCGGTCTACGGCGTCGAAGGTGCTGCCATCGCCTCGGGCAGGGCCCTGGCGTGGACGACCGTGAGCAGTCGGGTGCTCCGCGTGAGGGCCACGTACAGCGCTCGTAGTCCCTGCAGTTCGCCCTCGACGATCGCAGCGGGTTCGACCACGACGACGCCGTCGAGTTCGAGCCCCTTCACGACGCTCACCGGCACGACGGTCACACCGGTGATGATCCCGCTACGGGTGGCCCGTGCATGAGCGACCCCTGCTGCCTCGAGCGCCGCCGACACGGCTTCGACCATCGCATCGGGCGCCACCACCGCGATCGTCCCGGTCGCGATCTGACTCGACATCTCGCCGGTCGCTCGCGCCACCGCGACGAACAGGTCGTCGGTGTGCTCGACGGCGATGATCTCGGGACGCTCGTCCCCGGCTCGGACACTGACGGGCGCCCGCAGCGAGGGCGTCGCGGCCATCATCACCCGATTCGCCAACTCCATGATCCGGTCGGGAATCCGGTACCCGACGCTCAGACCGATCACTCGTGACGGCTTGTTGTCGGGTAGGTGCGCGAGGACGTCGTCCCAGTCGTTCGGGGCGAGCGCACCGGTCGCCTGGGCCAAGTCACCCACCACCGTCATGCTCCCGTTGAGCGAGCGTCGCGACGCCATCCGCAACCGCATCGGGGTGAGGTCCTGCACTTCGTCGATGACGATGTGCCCGAACGTCCGGATCTCCTCGTCGTCGGGTTGCGTTCCTTTCCGCTGCGGACGTGGCCCCAGATAGCTACGGGCCTCGTCGAGGAGCGCGATGTCGTTGTCGGTCCAGCGCACCTCACCGACGTCGCCACAGCGGGGTCGGTACAGCGACAGGTACTCCTCGTCGCTGAGGAAGCGCTCGCCGGCAAGCCGTAGGAGCGCCTTCGATCCGAAGAGGTCGTGCAGCAGCTCGGCAGGTGTGAGCACCGGCCACATCCGTTCGAGCGCGACCCGCACCTCGGGAAGCGACCGCACGTGTTCGCGGACATCGGCCGGGTCGGCATCACCGTCTCGCGTGGTCGCAGCCATCGCGGCCCAGATCTCGCTCTCGACCCACTTCCGAGCCGCGTTGTGGCGTCGATAGCGCCGCCGGGCAGCACGAACGATTCGAGCGCTCTCGTCGGCACGAAGCCGCACGAAGCCGGTCCGGTACGGGACCACCAGATCGTCCCGCAGGGGACGTTCCCGGTCGGTGACCGCCTTGTCGATGACGTCGGCCATGCGCAGATCACCCTTGACGGTCGCCGCGAGATGGCTGTCGGGCGGGTCGACGCCGAAGCGGGCCCACTCGACGTCGGGCACGAGATCGTTGAGCACGACCTGCTCGACCCCCGCCTCGCCCAGCGAGGGCAGCACGCGCTCGATGTAGCGCAGGAACACGCGATTCGGCCCGATGACCAGCACGCCCTGGTCCTCGAGCGGGAACCGGTAGGTGTACAGCAGATATGCGGCGCGGTGGAGCGCGACGACGGTCTTGCCCGTACCGGGGCCGCCCTGCACCACGAGCACCCCGGACTGGGGACTGCGGATGATCTCGTCCTGTTCGCCCTGGATGGTGGCGACGATGTCGCCGAGTTGCCCGGTGCGTCCCCGCTCGAGTGCGGCGAGGAGCGTCGAGTACCCGCGAAGGCTCGAGGGCGCGACACCGGCACCTGCGTCGAGTCCCTCGTCGGCCCCGACACCGAGGTGCCCCTCACCGAACAGCTCGTCCTCGATACCCAGCAGCGTTCGGCCCTGCACGGCGAAATGCCGTCGGCGCCTCAGGCCCATCGACTCGCGGCCGGTCGCTCGGTAGAACGGCTCGGCCACCGGCGCCCGCCAGTCGACGACGACCGGTTCGCTGTTCTCGTCGGCCACGGCCAATCGGCCGATGTGGAAGCTCTCGAGCTCGTTCGGCGACTCGGCGGCACGGTCGATGCGACCGAACACCAGCGCAGCGTCGCCGAGGTCGAGCTTGGTGAGCCGAGTGATCAGCGCCTCGTCGAAGACGTCGCGCTCGTACCGTGCCTGGAAGGTTCCGCCGAGCGTCGCTTCGCTGAGGTCACGTAGCTTCCAGGCGTCGGTGCGGCTCTGTTCGAGACAGTCGTACGCATGGTCGATGTACGCCTGTTCCTCAGCAAGGTCAGGGTGCTGCTCCGTCATGGGTCGGACAACCCTACCGGGACCGTTCTCATGTCGGGCAGCGAGGGCCGCCGCCCCTGCCGGTAGCGTGCCTTCGGATGTCACCGCACGTGCCCTTCATCGCCGCCGCAACCGGCCGTCGCGCGGCCCACACCCCGGTGTGGTTCATGCGTCAGGCGGGTCGAAGCCTGCCCGAGTACAAGGCGGTCCGCGGGCCGGGCAGCATCCTCGAGGCGATCCGCAACCCGGAGGTCTCGACCGAGATCACGCTTCAGCCAGTTCGGCGATACGGCGTCGACGCTGCGGTGCTCTACAGCGACATCGTCGTTCCGGCGCACGCCGTCGGGTTCGGCATCGATGTGGCACCGGGCACCGGTCCGGTCGCCGACCACCCGCTGCGCCACGAATCGGACCTGCGCCGGCTCGGCGAACTCCGGCCCGACGAGCACGTGCCCTACGTGCAGCGCACGGTCACGATGCTCGCAGCCGAGCTACCTGCCCAGGTGCCGCTGCTGGCCTTCGCCGGCGCACCGTTCACGGTGGCGAGCTACCTCATCGAGGGCCGGCCGAGCCGGACCTACCAGCACACCAAGCAGATGATGCACCGCGCCCCCGACCTGTGGCACGCCGTGATGGAGCGGCTGGTGCAGCACGCCGTCGCCTTCATCGGCACGCAACTCACCCACGGCGCCCGTGCCTTCCAGCTGTTCGACTCGTGGGCCGGTTCGCTCAGCCTCGCCGACTACCGCCGCTTCGTGCTGCCTCACTCCCGCGAGGTGTTCACCCAACTCGCCCACCTCCACCCCGGCGTTCCCGGTATCCATTTCGGGATCGGCTGCGACCACCTCCTCGAGGCGATGCACGAGGCAGCCCGAGCCGGCGGGCACGGCACACCGGTCCTCGGCCTCGACTGGCGGACTCCGATCTCGGCCGCGCGCACCCGCATGGGGAGCGATCTGGTGGTCCAGGGCAATCTCGACCCCGCACTGGTGCTCGCCGGGGTGGAGACTGCGATCGAGGGCGCTCATGCAGTGCTCGGCGACAACGCCGGCCACCCGGGACACATCTTCAACCTCGGCCACGGGGTGCAGCCCGACACCGATCCCGACGTGCTGGCCGCCGTGGTCGCGCACGTGCACGCCTCGACCGCTCAGGAGGTCCCCGGATGACCGAGACACGAACCGCCGTGATGCTGATGGCGTACGGAACGCCACGGACCCGCGACGAGATCCTCCCCTACTACACCGACATCCGTCGCGGCCGCCCGCCGACCGACGAGCAGTTGGCCGACCTGGTCTCGCGGTACGAGGCGATCGCTCCCGAAGCGAGCGACGTCCTGTCTCCGCTGGCCGCTCGGACCGAGGCGCAGCGTGACGGCCTGCAGGCAGCACTCGATGCCGCAGCACCTGGCGAGTACCACGTCGTGCTCGGCTTGAAGCACGCCCACCCGATGATCGAAGCGTCGGTCGAGGCCGTCGCCGCGCAGGGCTTCCGGCGGATCGTCGGTCTCGTCCTCGCGCCGCACTACTCCAGCTACTCGATCGGCCAGTACATGGGTCGTGTGCGCGCCGCCGCCGAACCGCATGGGATCGAGGTCGCCGGAGTCGACAGTTGGGCCACCGAGCCGGCCTTCGTCGAGTTCTTGGCCCGGGACCTACGTGCCCGGCTCGACCGCATGCCCGACGACACGAGCGTGCTGTTCACCGCGCACTCGCTCCCCCAGCGCATCATCGACGCAGGCGATCCGTACCCGGACGAGCTCCGGTCGACCGCCGAAGCAGTGGCTGCCAAGGTCGGCCTGAGCGAATGGAGCCAGTGGGCGATCGCCTGGCAGTCTGCCGGACGAACCCCCGAACCGTGGCTCGGTCCCGACATCTTGCAGGTGATCGACGAGTTGGCGGCGAGCGAGAACGACGGTGGCCACCAGCGGGGCATCATCGTCAGCGCATGCGGGTTCGTCGCCGATCACCTCGAGGTGCTCTACGACCTCGACATCGAAGCCGCCCACCGCGCCCGCGCGCATGCGATCGCGTTCGACCGGACCGCGTGCGTCAACGATGACCCGGCCGTCATGGCCGCGCTCGCCCGACGGGTGATCGCGGGTCGATGAGCGCACCGCCGCGCCGGTCGTTCCACGTCGTCGTCGTCGGCGGTGGGATCACCGGCCTGAGCGCCGCCCACGCCCTGCTCGATGTGTCCGAGCCGGAACGGCCGCAGGTGACGGTCCTCGAGAGCGAGGGCCGACTCGGCGGAAAGATCCGGACATCCCCGTTCGCTGGGCTCGCTGCCGTCGACGAGGGGCCCGACGCCTTCCTCGCCAGGGTGCCGTGGGCGACGGAGTTCGCCCGACGGCTCGGCCTCGGCGCTCACCTC
Source organism: Actinomycetota bacterium (assembly GCA_039796935.1). GTDB lineage: Bacteria > Actinomycetota > Acidimicrobiia > Acidimicrobiales > Ilumatobacteraceae > VFMC01. The sequence goes on from JBDKIV010000051.1 coordinate 10,304, forward strand.
GTATCACCGGCGGCGGCGCATGCGGCCGTGTGGTGGGACGGACTGCACAGGATCCCGGAGGGCCTCGTGCTCGGTCTGCCGACCGACCTTGCCAAACTCGCCCGGACGCGGCTGATCAGCTGGCCCGGCAAGCTCCGCGCAGCGACCGAGGTGCTCCGCCCGCGGACCTCCACCGAGGCCGACTCGATCGGGGCGTTCGTCCGGGCCCGGTTCGGCGACGAGGTGCACGAGCGACTGGTCGACCCTCTCGTGGGCAGCATCTACGGTGCCGACACCGATCGATTCAGCCTCACGGCGGTCCCGCAGTTGGCGGACCTGGCGGGGGCAGGGAGAAGCGTCCTGCTGACCGGGCGAGCCAAGCGGGCCGCGTCGCCACCGGTGGTGGCCGGGCCCGTGTTCTACGCCCCGGACGGCGGCATGGCGCAGCTCACCGAGACCGCCGCCTCGGCAGTCCGCGACCTGGGCGGCCGGATCGTCGTCGACAGCGCCTGCACGAGGATCGAGCCCGACGGACGACGGTGGCGCGTCGACGGGGTGCTCGCCGACGCAGTCATCCTGGCGTGCCCGGCGCTCGACGCTGCCCGGCTGGTCCCGTCACCCGACGCATCGACCTTGCTGCGTACCGTCGATGCCGCCGACGTCGTGATGGTGACCGTTGCGATCCCGAGATCGGCATGGCCGCAACACCTCGTCGGGATGAGCGGCTATCTCGTGCCGAAGCCGATGCAGCGGCTCGTCACGGCCGTGTCGTTCGGGTCGCAGAAATGGGACCACTGGTCGAATCCCGATTCGATCATCCTGCGGATCTCGCTCGGCCGTGATGGTCTGCCCACCGAGCATCTCGACGACGACGCACTGGTCACGGCCGCCATCGAGGACACCGGGCGACACCTGCGCACAGCGCTCGCACCGACTGCGACGCGGATCACCCGCTGGCCCCGGGCGTTCCCGCAGTACCGACCGCATCACCATCGGCTGGTCGGCGAGATCACACGATCGCTCCCTGCCGGCGTCGCATTGGCCGGCGCCAGCTACCACGGGATCGGTATCCCGACCTGCATCCGGTCGGCGCAGGCCGCCGCCGCGATGACCGTCGAGCACCTCGGACGGTCCCTAGACTGACCCGATCATGAGACGGCGGCCCTCATCCGCGATCCGGGCGACACTGCTGGCAGCCGTGGTCGCCGTCGCCGCGGCAGGTTGCGCGCAGGGCGGTGTGGAACGGACCGCGAGCGCTGCAGATGTGTCCTCGGGCCTCTCCGCCACGACCGAGGCGCCCGCCACCCAGGCGCCCACCACGCTGCGACCGTCGACCACCGCCTCGACCAGCACGACCTCGACGAGCACGACGCTCGCACCGACGACGGTCGAGACGCTCCCGACCCCGCTCCCGCCGCCGCCACCGCGGGCGGACGAGCCGTACACACTGCTCGGCTCGATCCGGATCCCGACACTCGGCATCGACACGGCGCTCCTCGAAGGGATCACCCTCACCACGCTCGACCAGGGACCCGGCCACTGGCCCGGAACCGCCATGCCGGGCAAGCTCGGCAACGTCGTCGTGGCCGGACACCGCACCAGCCATGGCGCCGTGTTCCGTGACATCGATCGACTGGTGCAGGGCGACGAGGTCATCTTCACGACCGCCGACGGCGAGTTCCGCTATCTGGTCGAGCGGATCTCGATCGTGCAGCCCGACGCGATGTACATCATCTCGCAAACCCTCGGCCGGACAGCCACGCTCTTCGCGTGCCATCCGCCGGGTTCCACCCGACAGCGCATCGTTGCGCATCTCGTCCTCGACGCCTGACGTGCGACGCCCCGATCCACAGAGCATGCTGGCCCTCGGCGCCGGTGCTCTGGTCGCCCTCTCGCTCCCTCCGTGGGGATTCTGGCCGCTCGCCTTCGTCGGTGTCGCGCTGTTCGAAGTGAGCCTCGGCGCGCATCCGACGCCTCGTCAGCGCGCAGCCCGTGGGTGGTTGTTCGCGGCCGCATGGCTGTTCCCCGGCATGGGGTGGATGTGGTTCCTCACCGCTCCCGGCTATCTGGTCGCCGGGTCGCTGTTCGCAGCGCTCCATGCGCTCGCCGCGGTTGCGGCTCCGACCGGGGCGTGGCGGGTGATCGGCCGACCGGCTGCGCATGCCCTGGTCGAGGGAGTTCGTCTGGTCGTCCCCTTCGGCGGTGTACCGCTCGCCACGCTGGCCATCGGCCAGGCGTCCGGCCCACTGCTCGACGTGGCGCGAGTCGGGGGCGTCGTCCTGCTGAGCTGGGTCGTGCTGCAGGTCGGCTTCGCGATCGGTGCCCTGCGCTCACGGCAGAGCCTGACGGGCCTCGTCGCCGCCACCGCCGTGGTCGCCGTCGCCCTGGTCGCGCCCCGTGGTGTCGACACCGGGACGACGTTGCGCATCGCCGTCGTCCAGGGGGGCGGGCCGCAGGGCACACGAGCGATCGACACCAGCGCCCGCGACGTCGTCGAGCGCCATCTGGAGGCGACGGCCCTCGTTCCGTCGGCCGACAGCGGTGATCCCGTCGACATGGTGCTGTGGCCCGAGAACGTCGTCGACGTGGCGACGTTCGTCGACAGTCGCGAGCGTGTCGAGATCGCGGCCGAGGCAGCACGGATCGGAGCACCCATCCTCGTCGGCATCACCGAGGACGTCGCCCCGTCAGCGGAACTCCCCGTCGGGGGATTCCTCAACGCCCAGGTCGTCGTCGCTACCGACGGTGAGGTGACGAGCCGGTACGACAAGGTGCGCCGCGTGCCGTTCGGCGAGTACATGCCGCTGCGGGACACCCTCGCTGCCATCGGCGCGCCGGTCGACCAGGTACCGCGAGACGCCGTGGCCGGAGCCGACCCAGCGGTGCTCGACCTGCCGGACGGCTCCCGCGTGGCCGTCGTCATCTCGTGGGAGGTGTTCTTCGGTGATCGGGCGCGTGAGGGTGTCGATCGCGGTGGGCAGCTCGTCGTCAACCCGACCAACGGGTCCTCGTACACCGGCACCATCCTGCAAACCCAGCAGGTTGCGTCGAGTCGACTCCGAGCGACCGAGACCGGCCGGTGGGTGGTGCAGGCAGCGCCAACCGGATTCAGCGCCTTCGTCACCGATGAGGGCGAGGTCATCGACCGCACCTCGGTGAGCGAACAGGCCGTGATCATCCACGAGGTGCCGCTGCGGGGCGGAACGACCTGGTACGTGGCTCTCGGAGACGTGCCCTTCTGGGCACTCATGTCCGCCCTGCTCGCGCTGGCCTGGTCGCGGTCGCGCTCCGCCTCGCGCCAGGCGAGCCGCTGAAGCCGGTGACTACACCTCGACGAGTACGGTCACCGGGCCGTCGTTGACGAGCGAGACCTGCATCTCGGTGCGGAATCGGCCCGTGGCCACGACCGCACCGAGCTCGCGAAGACGCGTCACCACGGCATCGACCAACGGCTCGGCATGTTCGGGCCGGGCCGCAGCGATCCAGCTCGGCCGACGGCCTGCACTCGTATCGCCGTACAGCGTGAACTGACTGACGATCAGGATCTCGCGCCCGAGGTCGGCAGCCGACCGGTTCATGACGCCCGCATCGTCGTCGAGCACACGGAGGTGCCACAGCTTGTCCGCCAGCCGTCGGGCCTGCTCGATGCCGTCCGAGTGGGTGACACCGACGAGCACGCACAGTCCCGAGCCGATCGATCCGACCGTCTCGCCGTCCACCGTCACCGCCGCCGACGTCACGCGCTGCACGAGCCCACGCACCTACCCAGTGTGCCAGGCCGGCGCGGCATCCGCGTGGGCGCGAAATCCGGCCACACTGGAGCAATGCTCGAACTCCACGCGGGTGATGCATCGGCGACGGTCAGTCCGTCCGACGGCGGACGTCTCGCGCGCCTGTCCGTCGGCGACACCGACATCCTGGTACCTGGCAGCGGAAGTGATCACCCCATGACATGGGGCTCGTTCCCCATGGCTCCCTACGCCGGACGTGTCCGCGGAGCGCGGTTCGAGTTCCGTGGCGAGACCATCGACCTCGAACCGTCGCTGCCGCCCCACGCCATTCACGGCACGGCGTTCACCACGGCCTGGGACGTCCTCGACGACGGGCTCGACCACGCAGAGTTGTCGTGTCGACTGTCGTGGCCGCTCGGTGGAACCGCGCACCAGCACCTGCAGCTCACGGGCGAGGCGATCGTCTGCGTGCTCACGGTCGTCGCGGGCGATCGGGCGATGCCCGTGGTGATCGGGTGGCACCCCTGGTTCCACCGCCCGATTCGCGACCACCTCGAGTTCGGCTCGATGTACGAGCGGCTTGCCGACGGGCTTCCATCGGGACGGTTGACCGTTCCCCGACGCCGACCGTGGGACGACTGCTTCATCGACCCCGACGGACGGTTGACACTCGACCTCGGCGATCTGACCGTGAGCGTGTCGAGCGACGCCGATCACTGGGTCGTGTACGACGAACCTGCCCACGCCATCTGCGTCGAACCCCAGAGCGGACCACCCGATGCCTTCCACATCGGTGGTGCACACGTGCTCGAGCCAGGCGAGTTCCTCCAGCGGACCATGGTCATCGCGTGGGCGCGCTGACCTGGACTTCTCTGTCGCAATGACTGCCAGAAAGCTACCGACGGGTAGCCTGCACTCCCATGTCGCTCAGCCCCGACGCGCCGCTCCGGATCGCGTACCTCACCTATCGCGGTAAGCAACACGTGGGCGGACAGGGCGTCTACACGCGGCACCTGACGAAGGCGCTGGTCGACCTCGGTCACACGGTCGAGGTGTTCAGCGGTCAGCCGTACCCGGTCGTCGACCCGCGCATCCCGCTCCACAAGCTGCCGAGCCTCGACCTCTGGAACGACCAGTACCCGGGACGCCTGCCCGCCTACTGGGAAGTCAAGACCAAGGGCGACCTGGTCGAGACGCTCAGCCACATGAAGGGGACCTTCGGCGAGCCGCTCGCGTTCAGCGTTCGGGCGCTCGACGTACTCAAGCAGCGGCGGCGAGAGTTCGACCTCGTCCACGACAACCAGTGCCTCGGCTACGGGATCCTCGGGATCGAGAAGATCATCCCGACGATCGTCACGCTGCATCACCCGATCACTCGTGACCGGGCGCTCGAGATGCAGCACACCACCAATCGTCGCCGACGTCGGAGCATCGGCCGCTGGTACAGCTTCGTCAAGATGCAGGGTCGAGTCGCGAGCCGGATGCCACGTGTCGTCGTCGTCAGCGAGAACTCGATCAAGGACATCCATGCCGACATGGGGGTGGCGCTCGACCGGATGCGCCTCGTGCCCGTCGGCGTCGATCCCGACCTGTTCGTCCCTCGGCCAGAAGTCGAACGCCAAACCGGTCGGCTGATCACGACAGCCTCGGCCGACGTGGCACTGAAGGGACTCGCATACCTGCTCGAGGCGATGGCCAAGCTCCGCACCGAGCGCGACGTGCGCCTCACGATCATCGGCAAGCCGAGAGAAGGGGCGAGCGCCGACCTGATCGACAAGCTCGGCCTTCGGCCCTACATCGACTTCGTCTCGGGCGTGCCGGACGAACGCATCGTCGAGCTCTACGCCGAAGCCGAACTCGCCGTGGTGCCGAGCCTGTACGAGGGCTTCAGCCTGCCGGCGATCGAGGCCATGTGCACCGGTATCTGTCTCGTCGCCACCGACGGCGGCGCGCTGCCCGAGGTGACCGGCACCGACGGTGAGACCGTGATCCAGTGCCGGGCCGGCGATGTCGAGTCGCTGGCGTCAGCTCTTCGCCGAGGCCTCGACGATGCCGAGCTGCGTCGGCGCATCGGGGCCGCCGGCCGCCAGCGAGTGGTCGAGCGATGGAGCTGGAAGCACTGCGCGGCCCTCACCGTCGACCAGTACCGAGAGGTGTTGGCGATGCCGGACAACATCACCAAGCTGCGCGCCAACGGGCGGGCCTGAGCCGATGCTGACGGTTCGCTTCGATCGGCTCGGTGTTCGTCCGGGAGATCGCGTCCTCGACGCCGGCGCCGGGTTCGGCCGCCACGCATTCGAACTGGCTCGACGCGGCGCCCAGGTCGTCGCCCTCGACTACGCGGCCGACGAAGTCACCGCCACCCGGGCCGTGTTCGGGGCCATGGCCGAGGCCGGCGAGATCCCGCTCGAGCGCTACGTCGGGGTGCTGCGTGGCGACGCCACGCGCCTCGCGTTCGCCGACAACAGCTTCGACCGGGTCATCACGAGCGAGGTGCTCGAACACATCCAGGCCGACGTGGATGCGATCGCCGAACTGGTCCGCGTCCTCAAGCCCGGCGGCACGTTCGCGGCAACGGTCCCGACCTGGCTGCCCGAGAAGATCAACTGGATGCTCAGCGACGAGTACCACGCCCCGAAGAGCGTCGGTGGGCACGTGCGCATCTACACGGCGACCGAACTCAAGGCCAAGATGCGAACGGCCGGCCTCGAGGTGACCGGCAGTCATCACGCCCACGCGCTGCACTCACCGTACTGGTGGCTGAAGTGCGCGGTCGGGCCGCGCCGCACCGATCACCCAGCCGTCAACGCCTACCAGCGCCTCCTCGAGTGGGAGATCGTCGAGCAACCAGCCGCGATGAAACTCGTCGAACGAGCGCTCGCCCCGGCGCTCGGCAAGAGCCTCATCGTGTACGGGCGGAAGTTGTGAGCCAACTGCCCGACCTGGCCGGGGTGTTGAGCGCCGAGGACGTGCTGAGAAGTGCCGAGTCGATCGCTTCGCTGCAGCTGCCGAGCGGGATGATCCCGTGGTTCGTCGGCGGGCACTGCGACCCCTGGAACCACGTCGAGACCGCCATGGCACTCGACGTCGCCGGGCTCCACGACGAGGCCGAGCGCGCCTACGAGTGGCTCGTCGAGATGCAACGATCCGACGGCAGTTGGTGGAACTACTACCTTCCCGACGGTTCGGTGGAAGAAGCGAAACTCGACACCAACGTGTGTGCCTACATCGCCACGGGCGTCTGGCACCACTGGCTGTGCACCTGGGACCGAGGCTTCGTCGACCACCTGTGGCCGACCGTCGAGGCGGCGATCGAGTGGGTGCTCGGCATGCGCAAGGCAGACGGGACCGTGCTGTGGGCCAGGACCGAACACGCCAAGCCATGGGACTACGCACTGCTCACCGGCTCGTCGAGCATCATGCACGCACTCCGATGCGCGAGCGAGCTGGCCGAGCTGATCAACGAACCGCGGCCCGAGTGGCGCGAGGCCGCCGACCGGCTCGCGCACGTGATCGCACACTGTCCGGGTGCGTTCGAGCCGAAGGAACGCTGGGCCATGGACTGGTACTACCCGGTGCTGACGGGTGCGCTCACCGGTGCCGATGCCAAGGCACACCTGGTGAGCAAGTGGGATGTGTTCGCGATGGAGGGCAAGGGCATCCGGTGCGTCAGCGACGAGCCCTGGATCACCGCTTCGGAGACCGCCGAGGCGTCCCTCGCCCACGCGGCCATCGGCGACTTCGCCACGGCGACCGACCTGCTCTTGTGGACACGATCGCACCGGCTCGACGACGGCTCGTACTGGACCGGGATCGTCTATCCGTCGCTCGAGCGGTTCCCGGCGGGCGAAACGTCCGCCTACACCGCCGCTGCGGTCATCCTCGCCGCCGATGCGATCACCGGCGCATCGCCGGCGAGCCGGGTGTTCGCCCCGGCGCCCGCGCTCTGACACCCACCGCACGGGTCGACACGTGGTCCGGCGCGACCGTGTTGGTGGTCTGCGGGTCCCGCTGCGCCGGTAGTGTCATGGTTCATGACATCAAAGCTTGTTGCGCTGATCGCCGGAGTGGCTCTGCTGGCCGCTTGCGGTTCCTCCTCCGATGACGAGACGTTCCGAATCGGTCTCGAGGGCCCGCTCTCGGGAAGCCAGCAAGATGTCGGCCAGGGAATGCTGCGTGGCGCACAACTCGCTGCCGACGAACTGAACGCCGATGGCGGCATCGACGGACGGACTGTCGAGATCGTGGCGATCGACGATGCAGCTGATCCGGCAACCGGCGTCACGGCGGCGAAGCAGGCCATCGAGGACGGTCTCGACGCCATCGTCGGACCGTACAACTCGGGTGTCGGGCTCGAGACCCTGCCGCTCTACGAAGCCGCTGGCCTCGTCCCGTTGCGACTGACGAGCGCCGACAGCACCGAGGGCTTCGGCGTCACCCTCCAGCCGATGACCTCTCAGATCGCGCCGACGGCCACGGCTGCGCTCTCCACATGGCTCGGCGCCCAGACCGTCGCGCTGATCACCGACGAGTCGCAGGGATACACGGCCTCGGCGGCCGAAGCGATGCGGAGCGAACTGGCCGCCGCAGGCATCACCGTCGTCAGTGACGAGGCGATCACCCCTGGCGCCGCCTCGTATGCCGACACCCTCACGACGGTCCTCGCAACGAACCCCGACGTGATCTACGTGATCACGTACTTCCCCGAGGCCGGCGCCATCGCCCGCGACCTCCTGGCGTCGGGTAGCGACGTCGGCTGCCTCGCCGACTACGGCGCCTACGACAACGGCTACATCGACGCGGCCGGCACCGAGGCAGCATCGCGCTGCAAGGTCGTGGGCGTGCCCGCCCCGGACGACTTCGCCGGTTCGGCCTCGCTGGTGTCTGCATACACCGCCAAGTTCTCGGCTGCACCCGGCGCCTGGTCGCCCTACACCTACGACTCCGTCCGCCTGCTGGCCGATGCCGTCGCGACCGCCGGCGGCACCGATGCCGCCAAGCTCGAGGCGGCACTGGTCGCCACGTCCGGCTGGTCGGGCTGGACCGGCCCGGTCGGCTTCGACGCAGCAACCGGCAACCGAGTGCCTGCCCCCGTCACCGTCAACGCTGTCGACGCCAGTGGCGCCTTCCACGTCGATTCCGAGTGGGCGGCAGCCACCGGCTTCGGCAGCTGACACCACCGCTCAGTCGACGCGGCGCAGGACCCGGAGGCTGCCGGTGGCGCTGGTCAACCGGAACCGACCGCTCTGCAGAGCGGGAAGGAAGATCTGCTCGTACGGGGGGCGACCCCCGTCGGCGGGGTCCGGGAAGACATCGTGGATCGCGAGCGTGCCGCCGACCGCCACGTGCGGCGTCCACCCGAGATAGTCGGCTCGGGCCGGCTCTTCGCCGTGCCCGCCGTCGATGAACAAGAACGCCAGGGGGGTCTGCCAGTACCTGGCCACGTCGGGGGACCGGCCCACCACGGCGATCACGTGCGGCTCGAGGCCGGCGGCGAGGAGTGCCGATCGAAACAACGGCAACGTGTCCATCAGCCCCGACTGCGCATCGACGAGCGAGGTGTCGTGGTGTTCCCACCCGGCCTGGTTCTCCTCGCTGCCGCGGTGGTGGTCGACGGCGAACACCACGGTGCCCGCCTGCCGCGCCGCCTCGCCGAGCCACACCGTCGAGCGCCCGCAGTACGACCCGACCTCGAGCAGCGGCATGCCCGGCAATGCCTTCGCCGCATCACGTGCCGCGACGAACAGGGCATCGCCCTCGTCGCCGGGCATGAAACCCTTGGTGGCGAGCGCGTGCTCGCGCACCCGAGGATCGAGCCCTGGAACGCTCACCACTGATCCCAGTGGATGATGCTGTCCGCCGGCGGTCTCGATGCGGGGCGGAAGTCGGTCCCGATCGTGAAGGCGAGCGGGCTCATGCAGACCTGCTGAACCTGCTCGAAGGGGATCCCGAGCACCTCGGCGGCTTGCTGCTCCATCATCAGATGGATGGTCGTCCAACACGTTCCCAGGCCCCGTGCGCGGGCAGCGAGCATGAAACTCCACATCGCTGGGATCACGTTGCCGGCCATCGATGCCGTCATCATCGCCGGCGCGCCGTCCATGCGACCCATGGTGCAGGGAATCACCAGAACCGGTGCATCACCCATGCGCTCGCCGAGATAGTCGGCCGAGCGAGCGCTGCGCTGCTGTTGGGCATTGGCCGCCTCGTCGCCTTTGTCGATCGAGCCGATGTAGACGCCGTCGAAGCCTTGATAGATCGAATAGCACTGCCGGTAGATCTCACCCAACGCTCGGCGGCGCTCGGGATCACGAACCACGACGAACTGCATCGTCATGTTGTTGGAACCGCTCGGCGATTGCATGGCGAGCTCGACGCATTCGCGCACCAGGTCGTCGCTCACCGGTCGATCGAAATCGAGGCGTTTGCGGACCGCCCGCGTGGTGGACAGCAACTCGTCGGGCGTCAGCGGCAACATGGGCATGGACGGGCACAGTAATCGTGCACGACCTGGGCCGCGAATGCGAGACTCTCGGGATGCCGACGGCACTCGACGACCTCGTGAAATTGCTCGATCTCGAGACGATCGAGGTCAACCTCTTCCGCGGACTCTCGCCGGACGAGAATCGTCAACGCGTGTTCGGCGGTCAGGTCGCCGGGCAGGCGCTGGTGGCCGCCACACGAACGGTCGAGCCGGGCAGGCATGTCCACTCGCTGCACGCGTACTTCTTGCTGCCGGGTGACCCGGCGACGCCGATCGTCTACGAGGTCGACCGGATCCGCGACGGCCGGAGCTTCGCGACCCGACGCGTGGTGGCGATCCAGCACGGGCGGGCGATCTTCAACCTCCAGGCCAGCTTCCACATCAACGAACCCGGCCCCGACCACCAGATCGTCATGCCCGACGACGTCCCCGACCCCGAGTCGCTCCCCGACTTCAAGACCCGCATGGCACCGTTCAAGGACCGCCTCGGCGAGTGGTACGAGCGACCCCGTCCGATCGACCTGCGCTACGTGGGCGACGACCCGTTCACGAGGCAGGGCACGGCGGCCACGGGGCAGCGAGTGTGGATGCGCGGCAACGGGGTACTGCCCGACGATCCGACCCTCCACGCCTGCATCGTCACGTACGCGAGCGACATGACACTGCTCGACACCACGGTCCTGCCATTCGGCCTGTCGTGGGACAGTCCCGGTCTCCAGATGGCCAGCCTCGACCATGCGATGTGGTTCCATCGGCCGTTCCGAGCCGATGACTGGTTGCTCTACGACCAGAGCGCCATCTCGAGCGGGGTCGGCCGCGGCCTGGCCGGCGGAGCGATCTTCACCCGTGACGGGACGCTCGCCGTGACCGTCGTGCAAGAGGGCCTCGCCCGGGTCACCACCCAGCGACCATGACGGTCCGCATCGGGACCGGGTCGTCGACGGGCCGACGTTCCAGCCGTTCCGGCGTGGTCGCGCTCGTGATGAGTGCAGCACTCGCTGCAGGTTGCGCCGACGACGGCGCGCCGAGCGCACGCTCCGATGTCGAGTCGACATCGGTCGAGACCCTCGAGACCGTCGAGACGACCGCTGGAGCGACCACGACGACGAACGACGACGATGCGTCGAGCACGACGGCACGTGCGACCACCACCCCTGCGCCGTCCACCGAGATGGTGTCCGTGCCGTCGGTACGGCTCGAGCCCCTGGGCCGGTACGACCAGCCGGTCGACCTCGCGAGTCGCCCCGGAGACGACGCCCGCTACGTGGTCGAACGAACCGGGCGGGTGCTGGCCGTCGGCGACGACGCGACACGAGGCGTGACGGTGCTCGACCTGAGTGACGCAACCCGCGGCGAGGGCGAGCAGGGTCTGCTCGGACTCACCTTCTCGCAGCGTGGCGACCTGGCCTATGTGAACCACACCGACCTCGCCGGCGACACGGTGATCGCCGAGTACCGGGTCGGCGTCGACGGACAGTTCGTCGAGACGAGCCGACGGGTGCTGCTCGAGATCGACCAGCCGTACGCCAACCACAACGGCGGCAGCCTCACCATCGGACCCGACGGGATGCTCTGGATCGGCATGGGCGACGGCGGGGCCGGCGGCGACCCCGAGCGACGGGCGCTCGACCTGTCGACGCTGCTCGGGAAGATCCTGCGCATCGATCCGACGCCGAGCGGCGATCGGCCGTACTCGATCCCGACCGACAACCCGTTCATCGACACGGATGACGCCCGACCCGAGATCTGGTCGATCGGCGTGCGCAACCCGTGGCGGATGTCGTTCGACCGCGACACCGGCGACCTGTGGTTCGGCGATGTCGGCGAGCGGGAGGTCGAAGAGATCGACGTCGCCCGGGCAGCGGACGGGACAGGCCGCGGCGCCAACTGGGGTTGGAGCGCCTTCGAGGGGACCCGGCGCTTCAACGAGGACCAACCGACCACGGGTGCGGTCGCCCCCCTCTACGAGTACGACCATGGCGCCGGCTGCTCGGTCACGGGTGGCGAGGTGTACCGCGGGAGCGCACTGCCGGCGTTGAACGGTTGGTACGTCTTCGGCGACTTCTGCACCGGCGAACTGTCTGCGTTGAACACTGACGATCAGGGGATCAGGGTGATCGCGCTCGCCAGGCTGGAGGCGCTGTCAGCGATCCGAAGCGGCCCCGATGGCGAGCTCTACGCGCTGTCGCTGAACGGCCCGGTCGCCAGGTTGGTCGCCGACCGCTGATCCCATCGGTCCGCACCTCGGTCCTCGTGACTCGCCGACCCGATCGAGTCACTCTCGAGTTCGGTGACATCCGAGGCCGCCAGCAGGGGTAACCTGATTTTGGCGGAGGAGTGGTGCTGTGGCGTGTCAACGCGCTCACGGAGGCCCCCCATGACCGAAAACTTCTGCCAACTGCCCAGCACCGGCGGCATCACCGGCGTGCTGATCGGAGCATTCTTCGTCGTCGTCGGCGTTGTGCTCGTCATCATGGTGCGCCGCTCGCGGGTTCGCCTGTCGATCATCGCAGCACTGCCCGTCCTGGCCCTCGTGGCCGTCCAGGCACCGGCGACGACCGACCCGTGCGCTCCTGCGACGACCGTCGTGCCCGCTCCCGATTCGACCGACGCGGCGACCACCACGACCGACGTGACCCCGACGTCCGAACGCATCGACGACTTCGAGGAGACGACCGTTCCCCCGACCACGTCACCCGTGACGGATGCGCCGACGACCGCACCGACCACTGCACCCACGTCCACCGTCGCACCGACCACGACGGCCGCACCGACCACGACCCTGGCACCGGCACCGACGTCCACGAGCACCACGACGACGTTGGCGCCGACCACGACGGCACCGCCGACCACGACCCCCGTGCCGACCAGCGACGTCTACCGAGAAGTGGACGGATAGCTCAGCGGCGGGCGCCCATGAACATGCCCTTCAACGCGTCGTAGTGCTCGATTCGAGTCGGAGGTCCGAAGTAGCTCGGGTGAACGTGTCCCCGAGGCACTTTGGACGAGTTGGCGAATGGCTGACCGCAGGTTGTCGTGCGCCCACCCCCATCCCTTCGATGTTCATGGCTTCTGATAGGCGGCAATGATCGAGGTCCCGAAGGGGAGATGAGCCTTCTGCAACCACCAGATTTCCAATTGATTAGCACGACGTCCACACCGCTCCAGGATTCGTCCTTGGGGGCCAAGTTCTTTGTCCAACGATTGCTCGAGTTCGGCTGTACTCATCCGCCTTCCGAGACGAAATGGGATCGTTCGTAGAAGGAACAGCAGTGGTACAGCACCAGCAAAGCAGTAACTGGAAAAGCGAGGCTCGAAGCCGCAGCGAGTGAGCGATTGATCGAGGGTTTTGCGGCGGTATCTACGGAAATGACCGGCGTGCTCGTCTGCCTGACTCCAGAGGAAATGGAAGGCCGGTACTGTTATCAAGCACCAACCACCGGATCGAATGACGTCGAACGCCTGGTTGAGAAGTGATTCGGGCTCTTCAAGATGTTCAATGACATCGAAGAGGCCAATACCATTGACAGAATTGCTCGGAAGATCAAGGTCCTCGAGACGTCCAGCGACGACCACATCTATCCCCTGCGACGACGCGTAGGCCGCCCCAGGATGACCTGGTTCGATAGCTAGTGTCTCGATCCCGTGACGCGCGAGGTAGGAGGCGACAGCGCCATTCCCTGCGCCGACATCAATCAGATTGCTCAGGTCGGTCTGATGAGTAATGACCGAATGAATGAGTCGATTTCTGCTCTGAAACCAGAGGCTTCTGCCTTCAAGCAGTGCGAGCTTCTCGCGGAA
>JBDKIV010000052.1:0-6552 GCA_039796935.1 Actinomycetota bacterium
ACACCGTGATCCCGTTCGACGGGCCGACACTGCTGATCCGTGCCGGCCGCGGTGATCCTCCGCTGCTCTGGAGGGCGACGGACCGGACCACGACGGAGACCGTCTCGGCCGATCACATCGGGGTCGTCTTGGCACCTGCAGTGTCGGGCACCGCCGCGGCCATCTCGAGGTGGCTCGAGGTCGAGGCTGCAGCCGAGTCGGCGGTGGTACCTGCAGCGTCGCTGTGATCGGGGATCGGAGTCGATGACGTCCGGCCGGAACCTCAGCCGGCGACGCGCCCGGTGACCTGCACGATGCGGGGCACGCTCATGATGCTGTGTGGATCGTCGGCGAACTCCCACAGGTCGTCGACCAGTCGATCGACCTCGTCGGCCGAGACGAGACCGGCGCTGACGACCGCTTCGGCGATGGCGGCCATCGTCAGCGGGGCCATGGCCTTCAGGTCGGGATCGAAGCCGGCCGGCTGCTCGACGTGGACCTCGATGTCGACCAGGCCGGCCGCGGCGAACATCGACGGGAGCCGTCGACCGATGAACGGATCGGCACCACGGCCGACGGCCGACGCGGCGTAGACCTCGCAGTAGCGAGCGAAGGACGGGCGCTCGGGGAAGCAGAAGTGGCCGGCGAAGTCGACATCCTCGACCGCGACGGTGCTCCCCGGTTTGCAGGACCGCACGAGGGCGGCGAGCGCCGCGACCGGGTCGGCCAGGTGCGTCAGCACGAAACGCGAGAACACGAGGTCGTACACGCCGACCTCGTCGAAGCGTTCGACGTCGGCGTGGCGGAACTCGAGATGCTCGAGGCCCGCGGCCGCGCACTCGGCCCGGACGATGTCGAGTTGCACCGGGTCGACATCGACCCCGACGACGCGCCCGGTGGGCCCGGTTCGTGCCGCGAGCAGCTGGGTGACTTCGCCGCCGCCGCACCCGGCGTCGAGACAGACCGAACCGGTGGGCAACGAGATCCGGTCGAGGAACCGCTCGGTGCTGGGGCGCATCACCCGGCTGAGCACGCGCAGCCGGTCACGGCCTTGTGAGCCTCCGCGGATGATGTAGTGCTCGGTCGCGAGTCCGGTCGGTTCGTTCGTCCCCGTCATCTCCTGATCCTGGCACAGGGAGGGTCGGCCTGCTCAGGGTATGCAGATCTTGCGGCCCTTCAGGCTCTTGCAGAACCGGAACGCGGCACCCGAGATGTCGACATCGGCGCTGTAGGTCCCCAACTTGTTCCACTTCCCGCCCGCACCGGCATAGGCCGTCACTTTCACGCTGCTGTCGACGCTGAGGCCCGACGCCGACGAGACACCCAGCCGGACATCGCCCGAGAACGATCCCTTCAGCCCGCCCCAGTTGTTGCCCACCTTGTCCGAGCCGCTGAAGTAGGCCGATGTGGCGGCATCGAATCCCCAGTCGTTGCCGATGGCGGTGTCGGGGATGTTGAACGGGATGCCCTTGAAGCTCGACGAGAAGCTGAACTTCGGGGTGACCCTGCCGGCGCACGGACCCGACAGGCACACGATGAAGCCCATGGTCGTCGGCACCGTGATGAGGCCGAGGTCGAGCTTCGTGTCGAGCACGAAGTTCACCTCGGACAGATTCGGGGTGAGGTCGACCCATCCGGTGGAGAAGTTGCCAGACGTACCCGAGGCGTCCCGGAACCGACCTCCGAGTGACCCCGACGCTCGGAACCGAGCCCGGAGTGTGGGCGGATCGATGACCGGTGATCCGTTCACGACGCGCGGCGGGTTGACGATCTGGGCGAGCTCGACCTCGAAGGACTTCAGCAGCGAGCCACTCGGGAAGTTCCCGGATCCACTGAACGAGAACGAGTTGGTCGCAGGCTGGATCGAACCGCTGAGCATCACCTCCGAACCGGCCATCCGCAGCGCCCCGGATGCCTCGACCCGCATCAGCGGAGTGAAGAGGTTCTTCACCGTGAGTTGCATGCCGAGGTTGAACCCGAGGATCGACACCTCGCCCGACCCGGTCGCCATGCAGTTGTCGATGGAGCAGTTGCCGAAGACCTCGATGCGTGCTGCCCCGCCGATCTTGAGGCCACCGGTGAGCTCGACCCGAGGGTTCGGGTTCCATCCCCCGGCCGCGGCGAAGACGCGCAGGGACAGGTCGACCCGAGCGTTCTTGTCGGTCGCCGGTGTGGCGATGGTCAACCAGGCGCGCAACTGCGGCGTCTTCATCCCGGGAGGCCCGCCGGGATTCGGGTCGTACGAACCGAAGAGGTCGACGGTGGCCTGGAGCACCTTGGCCTTGGTCCGGATCTGAACGCCGGCGGGAACATCGAACACGCCGACGGAGCAGCCGTACGGCGAGACGAGGAAGCTCACGTAGGTGGCGGTGACCACCTGGGTCTTCGGCGGCAGCGCCAGGATCGGGGTCGCGCTGTTGGGTTCGCCGACCGAGACCGACAGGCACGGGCTGACGGCCGACAGGTTCATGACGAACGACACCGGGATCTTGTCGTTCGAGTCGATCCCCATGTACTCGCGCAGCTTGCCGGGGAGGGCCCCCGATCCGGCGAGCCCGATGGAGACGAACGGGAAGATCCCGGGCGTCAAACCGATCTGAATGGCTGCGGAGTTGAGGTTGAGACCGGGCACCCCGAAGATGTCGGGCCACACGGCAGATCCGTTGTCACCCACCGCCGAGAGCGCGATGGTGGACTGTGAGGCCTCGGCCACACAGGTCGTCGGGACCTTGCCCGTGATCGGCGAGGGTGGTGCCATCGCTGGAGCGATGGCCGTGCACTTGCTGACGGACCGGGCCGCGAGCACGAGGCCGACCGGTGCATTGCCGTCGATGGTCATCGTCCCGTTGGCAGCGATCTCGAAGCCCGTCTCGGCGCCCACCGCCGGCTCGATGTTGATGATGGCGGTGAGGGTGAAGGCGGTGACGGTCGTCTTGATTCGCGGGATCGGCGGAAGCTTCAGGCTTGCCGGGATGACGGCGGTGATCTTGATGAGGCCACTGATGGTGTAGGTCGCGTAGGCACCGAAGTCGGACTTCGGGACACCCAGGTTGTCGCTCAGCCACTTCGGTGTCGGCATCGACCCGGTGAACATGTAGGTCTGTGGTGGCACCATGACGATGGTGTCCAGCACCTTGGCAGAGGTGTCCTGTTGAGCGCCGAAGTACGCAATGCTGCCCATCCGGGCTCCGGCGAGGTCGGCCTTGTTGCTGAGTGTCCCGACCGTGACGAAACCGCCCCCGATGTAGGCGGCCGAGAGCCGGGCGAGGTTGAACGCACCGATCTTCGGGACGCTGACGCGCCCGTCGCCTTGCACGAGGACGTCGAGGCCGCTGTTGGCGGTGCCGCTGTCGACGGTGATGTCGCCAGGAAGCGCAGCGAAGGTCGTCTCGTTCGCGGCGACCTTGATGCTCAACCCGGTCATGGAGACCGCGTCGGCCGCGAAGACCGCCGAGGCCGTCGGGTCGAAGAGGCCCTGCATCACGAAGGCGCTCGAGCTCAGGTTGACCGCGGCCTGGTAGGCCCCTACGGCCTGGAGGGGGACGCCGCTACCGAGATTGGCGAAGAAACCCGAACCCGCAGCCGTTCCGTCGGCATCGAGGGTCAGGTACACCGACGTCGTGTCGTCGGCGGGGCAGAGCGAGGTCTGCTCTGCGAACGTCGGACAGGCTGGTCGGATGGCGACGGTGCCGCCGAGCAGGGCGAGCTTGCCGGTCGGGGTCGCCCCCGAGTCGGCCACGAGGGTGGCCGTGGCTGCGAGCGCCCCGCGGAGATCCCACACGGTTGCCTGCGGCGTGGCCGTGATGGAGCCGGTGATCGACCCGATCGCAAGCGTCACCGGGCCGACCGTGATCGTCGCCGAGGCGTCGCTGGCGGTGAGCACCCAGTTGGCGGCGTCGGTGTAGCTCACCGAGACGGGAACGCGCAGCGAGCCGAAGGTCGCCTGGGCGGTGCCCGACCACGAGGGGCTTCCCGATCCGCTCGCCGCGCTGGCCCCCGCTTGGTCGGAGAGCACGATCTGCCCGTTCGACAGCGTCGCCGGTGCCGGCACCGCGGCAGCGGCTTCGGTGGTCGGGGGTTCGGTCGTCGGGGGTTCGGTGGTTGCCGGGTCGGTGGCTGCCGGGTCGGTGGCTGCCGGGTCGGTCGTGGCGGGGTCGGTCGTCGGCGGTTCGGTCGTGGCGGGCTCGGTTGTCACCGGTTCGGTTGCTGCCGGTTCGGTCGTCGTGGAGGATCCGGTGGCAACGCTGACGGGGCCCGGCGGGTCGACCGAGAGCGTCGGGGGAGTCTGCGGACCGAAGGCGATCGGGCTGTTCGCATTGCCTGCTGCGGTCCGTACCGTCACAGGTCCCGCCGTCACACCTGCGGGAAGCGTTGCGGTGGCCTGTGTGCTCGAGATCTCCTGGAACGGTGCCGCAACACCGTTGAAGGTGACACCGGTCAATCTGACGAGATTGAAGCCCGTGATGCTGACCACGGTGCCGGCGGGGCCGCTGGTCGGCCAGATCGATGAAATCGACGGGCCGATCACGATGGGCGTGGAGCTGACGGCGAGGGCGGTGCCGAGGACCGAGATCTGGCCGGTGGTGGCGTCGGCGGGAACCGTGGCGGTGATCTGCGTCGGCGAATCGATCGTGAACGTGGTCGCCGCGGCGGACCCGACGAAGTCGACGGAGGTGACCGACTGCAGGTTGGTGCCGGTGATCGTGACGGTGGAGCCTGGTGAGGCGGTGGTGGGCGTGAACGAGGTGATCGTCGGCGGGGCCGCGAAGTCGGCGGACGCCGTTGCAGTCCCGGCCGGCGTCGCGATGCTGATGGGGCCCGTGGTGACGTTGGCCGGCACCGTCGCCACGACCGTCGTCGCCGAGACATTCCTGAACGAGGAAGCAGGTGTCGAGCCGAAGCGGACGGCGGACGCGCCCGAGAGGTTGGCGCCGGTGATGGTGACCTCGGTGCCCGCGGCGCCGATCGCCGGCGAGAACTCGGTGATCGCTGCCGATGAGATGGAGAACGTCGTAGCGGAGACCCCGGTGCTGACCGGCGTCTCCACCGAGATGAGCCCCTTCACGGCGTTCGGGGGAACGGTGACCGTGATCGAGGTGGCGGTCACCGACGTCGGTGGGGTGGGCGAGCCGTTGAACTTCACGGCGGTCGCGCCACTGAAGTTGGCCCCGGTGATGGTGACGACCGTGCCGGCGGCGCCCGATGCCGGGCTGAACGATGCGATCGCCGGCGAGGTCGTCGTGAAACAGGTGTCGCTGATGATCGGGGTCGTCCTCGACACGATCTCGATCGGGCCGCTGGTGGCCCCTCCGGGCACGGCGGTGCTGATCTCGGTGGCCGAGATGATCGAGAAGGAGTTGACCGACTTGCCGTTGAACATGATGTCCGTGACGTCGGCGAAGTTCGCCCCGGTGAGGTAGACGCTGGTGCCCTCGGCCCCGGTGGTGGGTTCGAAGCGGAGGTTGCCGGCGGTCGAGCGCGAGCAGTCGACCGGTGACACCAGTGTTCCGGCCCGGTCGCCGACTGCGACCACGACGACCACGATGGCCGCTGCGAGCACCGCCGTCGCAGTGCCGAGTCCAAGAGCGATCAGGCGGAAACGCCGCCGTTCGGCACGGGTCTTCGTCGTCTTCGAGCGCGGCGAACCACCGGGCGCCAGAGGGGTTTGGTCGTGCTGTGTCATGCCGGCGTGAGCTTCCCGTCGATGATGGTCCAGCCGTCAGGCAACGACGCTGGTGTGTCGAGCAGACCGCTCGAGACGACGCCGGTCAGGGTTGCGCCGGTGAGGTCGGCGGCGGCGAGCGTCGCGTTGTCGAGGATCGCTCCGCTGAGGTCTGCCCCGGTCAGGTCCGCCCCGGTCAGGTCGGCGCCGGTGAGATTCACGCCGGTGAGTCGGGCGTTCGTCAGGACGGCGTTGGCCAGGGTCGTGTCGGCGAGGTTGGCCGACGTGAGATCGGCGCCGGCGAGGTTCGCTCCGGAGAGTCGCGCCCAGGGTCCGACGAGGTAGCCGTCGATGATGGTCCACCCGGTCGGGAGCGCACTCGGCAAGCCGTTCACTCCGCCACTCGCCGTACCGGTGAAGTTCGCGCCCGTGAAGTTGGCGCCGGTCAGGGTTGCGCCGGTCAGAACGGCGTCGGTGAGGTTGGCGTTGGAGAGTCTGGCATCGGTGAGATCGGCGCCGGTGAGGGCTGCACCGGTGAGGTTCGCCCACGGTCCGACGAGGTATCCGTCGATGATGGTCCACCCGGCCGGGAGTGACCGGGGTTCGCCCGTGACGCCACCGGACATGACGAAGGAAAGGACGGTGTCGGTGAGGTTCGCCCCGCTCAGGTTCGCACCGCGGAGGTCTGCGCCGGTCAGGTCTGCGCCGGTGAGGTTGGCGCTGCTCAGGTCGGCGTCGGCGAGGATGGCGTCGGTGAGGATGGCGTTGGTGAGATCTGCGCCGGCGAGGTCAGCACCCCCGCACTGCGCTGTGGGGCCGACCTCGCATCCGCCGAGCAGTGTGCCGAAGCGGCCCCCGCTGATCGACACGGCGACGACTGCGACCACGACCACGAGTACGCCGGCAGCGCC
>JBDKIV010000053.1:0-23930 GCA_039796935.1 Actinomycetota bacterium
GCCGCCGTCGCTCGGTTGTGGGCGGGGCGAGCCGGTCGTCGTAGGCTCCGCCCCCGTGCAGCCGCAGGTGTCGATCGTGGTGCCGGTGTTCGGCACCGAGCGCTACCTCGGGCGGTGTCTCTCGTCGTTGACGAGCCAGACGCTCGCTGCGATCGAGATCATCGTCGTCGACGACGGCTCTCCGGGTGATGTGGCGGGGGTGGTCGCTGCTGGCGCCGCGGGGGACAGCCGGGTTCGACTGCTGGCCCTGCCGGGCAACGTGGGCACCATGGAAGCGCGTCACATCGGTGCACTCGCAGCCCGAGCTCCCTTCTTGGCCTTCGTCGACGCAGATGACGAGGTCGAGCCCGAGTATGCGGAGATGCTGCTGGCCACGGCGGTCGCCCACGGCGCCGATGTGGTGGAATGTGCGTTCTCGCTGGTCGACGACGGTGCTGCACGGATCGTGCGCCGGAGCGAGGCGGGAGTGCTCGATGGCAATGCTGTCGTCGATGGTTTCCTGCGGGGCCGGATGAACAACGCCGTCTGGAACAAGCTCTTCCGCTCCGACCTGTGGCGCCGCGCCACCGCACCCGAGGTTCGGCGTGTGGAGTTCGCGCAGGATCTGCTGTGCGTGTTCCTCGTTGCGCTGCAGTGCGAGCGGTACGTTCGGATCGACACGTCGCTGTACCGGTACCTCCCGCGCGACGAAAGTGTCACCAAGGCCGTGTCGCCAGAGCGGGTGGCTGCCCGCCTGATGGCACTCGACTCGGTGTACCGGACGGTGCGCGATCGACTCGCCCAGAGGTCGGAACACGTCGATCCCGTCCGTTCGCTGTTCGACCGTGAGTTCGTCGCGGTCACGCGCGAGCTGCTCGACCTGAGTCGTGACGAGGCGGCGATCGTGCCGGGAGTGCCCCCGACCCCGAGGTTGCTCGGGCTGATGGGCAGCGTGGCGTTCAGCGCGCTCGTGGACGCACCATGAGCGGTGCGCCCCATCCGCCGGTCCCTCGAGTCTCGGTGGTGGTGCCGGTGTACGCCACCGAGCCCTACCTGCCGGCCTGTCTCGAGTCGCTCCTCGCCCAGACCATCACCGATCTCGAGGTGATCGTGGTCGACGATGCCTCGCCGGGTGCTGTCCGATCGGTGGTCGACTCGGTCGCGTCCGGCGACCCTCGGGTTCGCGTGGTCGCCCATGAGCGCAACGGCGGATTGATGCGGTCGCGTGTGTCGGGTGCTCGCGCTGCCGCGGGTGCCTACCTGGGTTTCGTCGATTCCGACGACCTCGTCGAGCCCTGGTTCTACGAGTCGCTGCTCGACGCTGCGCTCGCATCCGATGCCGATCTCGTCCAGTGCGCACTCACCGAGGTCGACGTCGACGGGAACGAGACGACCTACAACCGTGGCGGGGATGCGCACGTCCTGCGCGGTGCCGACGTCGTTCGCGGACTGCTGGTCGGCAGGCTGTCGAACAGCCTGTGCACCAAGTTGATCCGGATCGGACTCTGGTACGAGGTCGCGGAATCGATGGACCCGACCGTGCGCGACGTGGCCTATGGAGAGGACCTGTTGACGACCCTGATGCTCGCGGCACGGAGTCGTTCGTTCGCCCACGTGCCGAGAGCGGGGTACCGGTACCTGCGTCGTGCCGAGAGCATCACGCTGGCGTCGTCGGTGGCTCGGATCACCCGCCACCTCGCCGACCTCGACCGGGTGTTCCAGGAGTCGCTTCCCGTGTTGGCCGGCCTCGACGCTCCGGTCGAGGACATCACGGCCTACTACCGACGCGAGTACGTGGGGGCGGTGCGGCACCTGTTGCACCTGGCTCGCCTGGCCGGCACCGGCGCGCCCGTCGGATTTCCTGACACCGCTCCTGAGTTGGGTCTGCTCGCCGCTGTGGCGCTCGACCGTTGGTCGTGACGGGGACGGGGCTGCTCGGCCCCAGCGCGGTGGCGCCCCCGGAAGGATTCGAACCTCCGACACACGGTTCCGGAAACCGTTGCTCTATCCCCTGAGCTACGAGGGCGGGATGCAGCGAGGATAGCGACCTGATCCGGGCCATCCACCGCCGCCGCGAATCGAGCCAGGGGGAGTGATGTGCTGCCGGTACGATCGTGCAGCCATGGCCGATCCCCTCGTCACCGTCGCCCATCTTCTCGCACCCGCCTTTCGGCAGGTCGCAGGCCGTACCGCCGACCCGGTCGTCCGGCCGAGCGACCGGGCGGATGCGCAGTCCAACGGGGCGCTACCCCTCGCCAAGGAGTTGGGGAGGTCGCCGCGCGAGGTGGCGTCCGACGTGGTCGCTGTCGCAGCACCCTCGCTCGGCGGAGTCGCCGATCTCGAGGTGGCAGGACCGGGGTTCATCAACGTCTCGTTCGCCGACCGTTTCGTGGCCGATCAGGTTGCCGCATGCTCGAACGACGCCGACCTCGGCGTGCGGCGAACGGAGGCGCCCGAGACGGTCGTCGTCGACTACTCCGCACCGAACGTGGCCAAAGAGATGCACGTCGGCCACCTGCGGACCACCGTCATCGGCGACTCGCTGGTTCGGATCATGGAGTCCCTCGGCCACCGGGTGATCCGCGAGAACCACATCGGTGACTGGGGAACGCCGTTCGGCATGCTCATCGAGCACCTCGTCGACGAGGGCGCGCACGGCCAGTCGGTGATCACCAACGACGATCCGAACGTCTTCTACCAAGCCGCACGCGCCAAGTTCGACAGTGACGACGACTTCAAGGCGCGTGCACGCGAACGTGTCGTCCGTCTGCAGAGCGGTGACGCCGACACGCTCGCGCTGTGGCAGCAACTGGTCGATGCGAGCACGGTGTACTTCAACCACGTGTACCGCCAGCTCGGCGTGCTGTTGACCGACGATGACCTACGCGGCGAGAGCGCCTACCACTCGCTGCTCCCCGAGGTGATCCGCCGCCTCGACGACGCCGGTCTCTTGCAGCGCAGTGACGGTGCCGACGTCGTGTTCCCCCCCGGCTACACCAATCGCGACGGCGACCCGCTCCCGTTGATCGTGCAGAAGGGCCACGGGGGCTTCAACTACGCCACCAGCGACCTGGCGTGCATCATCGACCGGGTCGAACGGCTCGGGGCGACGCTGCTGCTCTACGTGGTCGGCGCCCCGCAGGCT
This sequence comes from Actinomycetota bacterium, assembly GCA_039796935.1. Lineage (GTDB taxonomy): Bacteria > Actinomycetota > Acidimicrobiia > Acidimicrobiales > Ilumatobacteraceae > VFMC01. Next base: position 3,125 of record JBDKIV010000053.1, read on the forward strand.
CAGCACCTCGAGATGTGCTTCGACGTCGCGACGATGGCCGGATGGCTGCAGCCACCGGCACGCGCGGTCCACGTCGCGTTCGGCAACATGTTGGGCGACGACCGGAAGATGTTCAAGACGCGCAGCGGTGACTCGGTCAAGTTGCAGGCGCTCATCGACGAGGCGATCGAGCGGGGAACCGCCAGTGTCGCCATCAAGAACCCCGACCTGGCCCCCGACGAGCGCGCCCGGGTCGGGCGGATGATCGGTGTCGGCGCGATGAAGTACGCCGATCTCTCGACCGATCGCGTGAAGGACTACGTCTTCGACTGGGACAGGATGCTGGCCTTCGAGGGCAACACCGCCCCGTATCTGCAGTACGCCCACGCTCGCATCCGAAGCATCTTCCGACGCGCAGGGGTCGACCCCGCCTCGGTGGCCGGCGTGGTGCCGTTGCTCGGAACCCCCGCCGAGCGTTCGTTGGCGCTTCGTCTGCTGTCGTTCGACGGAGCCGTGCACGAGACGGCCGAGCGGTTCGCGCCGCATCGGCTGTGCACCTACCTGTTCGAGCTCGCCCAAGAGTTCTCGGCCTTCTACGAAGCATGCCCCGTCATGCGCGCCGAGACCGATGCGTTGCGGACCAGCCGACTGGCGCTGTGCGACCTGACGGCGCGCGTGCTCGAGCGAGGGCTGTCGCTGTTGGGGATCGAAGCCCCGGACCGGATGTGAACGCGTGACCGAACCGCTCGAAGCCAGGGGTGCCAGCCTGCCGCTCCACCTGTTGCCCGACACGTCGGAAGTCGACGAGCGCGGTCAACTCGTCATCGGGGGAGTGGCGGTCGACGAGCTCGCTGCTGCGTACGGCACACCGTTGTTCGTCTACGACGAGACGCACCTCCGTCGCCGTTGCCGCGCCGCCGTCGACGCGTTCGGCCACCAGCAGGCGATCTATGCGACCAAGGCGTTCCTGTGTCGGGCCATGGCGCGGCTCGCGTACGAAGAGGGGATGCTGCTCGACGTGGCGAGCGGCGGCGAGATGCACGTGGCGCTCGCAGCCGGCGTGCCGGCCGACGCCCTCACCCTGCACGGCAACAACAAGAGCCTCGACGAACTCAGGACCGCCATGGCAGCGGGCGTCCGCTACATCGTCGTCGACTGCGACGACGAGATCGACCGGATCGAGGCGCTGCACCGGCAGGGGTTGCCTGCTCCGCGCGTGGTCGTGCGGATCACCCCGGGGGTTCATGCGCACACGCACGAGTACATCTCGACGGGCCAGGACGACTCGAAGTTCGGGTTCAATCTCGCCAACGGCTCCGCTTCCGCTGCGATCAGACGCATCGATCGATCGCCTGCGATGGAACTCGTCGGGGTGCACAGTCACATCGGGTCGAACGTGTTCGCCGTCGAGAGCTTCGCGCGCGCCGCCGAGGTGATGGCGGCGTTCGCCGGCCCCTTGGATCTTCCCGAGCTCGTCCTCGGCGGTGGTCTCGGCGTTGCGTACATGGGCGGCGAGGAGGCGCCGGACATCGCCGAGTGGGGACGGGTGGTGCTCGAGAGGTGCCGCTCGCTCGGCGTCCGCTCGCGGGTCAGCGTCGAACCGGGCCGATCGATCGTGGCGGCAGCGGCGATCACCGTCTACACGGTCGGGACGGTCAAGCACATCCCCGACGTCCGAACGTACGTGGCCGTGGACGGCGGGATGAGCGACAACCCGCGCCCGGTCCTGTACGGGTCGGGCTACGAGGCGTTCTCGCCGGCTCGCGTGCGGGCCGACCGCACGATGCGGGCGCGTGTCGTCGGCAAGCACTGCGAGAGCGGTGACGTCCTGGTGTTCGACGCCGCGCTCCCCGAGGGTCTGCGCGCCGGAGATCTGCTGGCCACACCGGTCACGGGTGCGTACGGCTACTCCATGGCGAGCAACTACAACCGGCTCACCCGACCGCCGGTCGTGTTCGTGAGCGGCGGTGACGCACGTCTCGTCGTGCGCCGCGAGACCCACGACGATCTTCTTCGCTGCGATCTCGGCTGACGGCCTAACCTCGACCTCCGTGGCTCTTCAGCAGAACGACACGAGTGCTCCCGGTGCCGAGACAGTCGTCCGGATCGGCGTACTCGGATGCGGCAATGTCGGTGCGGCGTTCGTCGAGTTGGTCGACCGTCAGCGCGAGTCGATCGCTGCGCGGACCGGGGTGCGCCTCGAGGTGGCGAGCGTGGCGGTCCGCAACGTCAGCCGGGACCGCCCCGTCGAACTGCCGGCCGGAGTGCTCACCCGCGATGCCCACGCCGTGGTGGCCGATCCCTCCATCGACCTCGTGGTCGAGGTGATCGGGGGGATCGAGCCCGCTCGTGAACTCATCTCGACGGCGCTGGCCGCCGGCAAGCCGGTCGTCACCGCCAACAAGGAACTGCTGGCCAACGTCGGCACCGAACTTTTCGCAGCGGCCGATGCCGCCAACGTCGACCTGTTGTTCGAGGCAGCGGTCGGCGGCGGCATCCCGATCGTGCGGGCCTTGCGGGAGAGCCTCCGGGGCGAGCCCATTCGTCGGGTGATGGGCATCGTCAACGGGACCACCAACTTCATCCTCACCAAGATGACCGAGGAGGGAACCGACTACAGCGTGGCGTTGGCCGAAGCGCAGGCCCTCGGCTACGCCGAGCGCGACCCGACGGCAGATGTCGAGGGGTTCGACGCAGGTGCGAAGGCGGCGATCATCGCCACGATCGCGTTCGGTGTGAAGATCGTGGCGGGCGATGTGTACCACGAGGGGATCAGTCGGATCAGCGCAGCCGACATCGCTGTCGCCCGCCGTCTCGGCTACGTCGTCAAACTGCTCGGGATCGCAGAGCGGATCCCCGAGACCGGGGAGGTGGCGGTCCGTGTCCATCCGACGATGGTGCCGATCACGCACCCGTTGGCCAGCGTTCGCGAAAGCTACAACGCCGTGTTCGTCGAGGGCGGTGCGGTTGGATCACTCATGTTCTACGGCCGCGGAGCCGGCGGGATGCCGACCGCCAGCGCGGTCCTCGGCGACGTGATCGATGCCGCAGTGAACCTTCGATCGGGTACCAGCGGTTCGCTCGGCGCGTTCGGGCGAGCGGTCACCCTTCCCATCGACGAGACCTCGGCCGAGTACCTGCTCAGCATGTCCGTCGCCGACCAGCCCGGTGTGCTCCATGCGGTCACCGGGGTGTTCGCCCGTCACGGTGTGAGCATTCGTGCCGCCGAGCAGGAGGGAATGGGCTCGGATGCTCGACTCGTGTTCGTCACGCACGAGGCGAACGAGGCAGCGGTGCAGGCCACCACTCGCGAGTTGCGCGAACTCGACGTCGTCCGCAGCCTGGGCGGCTTCCTCCGTGTGATCGGCTACTGACAGGAATCTCGACATGCGTTACGTCAGCACTCGCGGTGCAGCCCCCGAACTCGGATTCGCCGATGTCCTGCTCGCCGGACTCGCGACCGACGGGGGGTTGTACGTCCCGACCGAATGGCCCGCGCTGGCGCCGACGTCGTCGTCGTCGACGTACGCCCAGCGGGCGGCAGAGGTGATGGCTCCGTTCGTGGCGCCCGATCTCGACCCGGCGACGCTGCTCGGACTGTGCACCGAGGCATATGCCACGTTCCGCCACGAGGCCGTCGTGCCGTTGGTCCAGATCGGCCACCGTCACTGGGTCCAGGAGTTGTTCCACGGTCCGACCCTGGCGTTCAAGGATGTGGCGCTGCAGCTGGTGGGTCGGATGTTCGACCACGTGCTCGCTCGACGGGGTCGGCGTGTGACGATCGTCGGTGCCACGAGCGGCGACACGGGTTCGGCCGCGATCGACGGCGTCAAGGAGTGCTCCAACGTCGACATCGTGATTCTGTATCCGCTCGGCCGGACGAGTGACGTGCAACGCCGCCAGATGACGACCGTCGACTCGCCCAACGTTCGAGTGGTGGCGATCGAGGGAACCTTCGACGACTGCCAAGACCTCGTGAAGGCGATGTTCGCGGACGAGGCCTTCCGTGACCGGATGCAGCTCTCGGCCGTCAACTCGATCAACTGGGCCCGTGTGATGGCGCAGGTGGTGTACTACGTCACATTGGCCGAGGCGCTGCGCGGCCCGGTGACGGTGAGCGTGCCGACCGGCAACTTCGGCAACGTGCTCGCCGGATGGATCGCCCGTCGGATGGGAGCGTCGATCGCCGACTTCATCGTCGCCTCGAACAGCAATGACATCCTCGCAAGGTTCATCGCCGACGGCGACATGTCGACTCGCGAGGTCGTTCCGACCCTCAGTCCGAGCATGGACATCCAGGTGTCGTCCAACTTCGAGCGGCTGCTGTTCGAGATGAACGACCGTGACGGTGCCGTCACCGCCGAGCAGTTGGTCCGATTCCGCGCCACCGGTCGGCTCGACGTCTCTGCCGACCAGCGTGCGACACATGTCACCGGCACCTTCCGGGCGTCGCGTAGCGACGATCAGCAGACGCTCGACGAGATCCGCCGGGTGTACCTCGAATCGGGCATGTTGATCGACCCGCACACGGCGACGGGGACGGCGGCCGCACGCTCGATGGCGGGGGACCACCCGGTCGTGACCCTCGCAACGGCGCACCCGGCGAAGTTCCCCGACGCCGTGCGCCGTGCGACCGGGGTCGAACCGCAGCTTCCGCCACACCTGTCGCACCTGTTCGACGTGGACGAGCGTTACACCGTGCTAGCCAACGACCTGCAGACGGTCGAGCGCTACATCGAGTCGGCCTTCCGACCCTGACGTTCGCGTCGACCGACGCTTCGTGGAGAGCCGCGTTGCATCTGTTGCCGAGGGATGGGTACAGTGCTCGGCGTTCGGGTTTCCGAACCTCCTCGTCTCCGGGTCCGTCCGATGATGTGACGGGGCTGATCTCAGGCGGAGGGGCCGCCGGCAGTGATTCACTCGCCGAGTCCCACGCCCTCGTGAAGAAAGCAGGTGGCCGGTGGCCGCGGAAGCTCTCGAACAGTCCATGCTCGAGTCGAAGGACAAGGACCAGTTGCTCGCGATCGCGCAAGCACTCGGGATCAAGACCAACGCTCGTGCGGCCAAGGCGACGCTCATCTCGAAGATCCTCGAGATGACGGGTGCGACTCCTGCGTCGCCGTCCCCCGCTGCAGCACCGATCGCCGAATCGTCGCCCGAAGCCGCAGCCGTCGACGCCTCGGCTGCCGCCACCGCCACCGCCGCCGCCACCGCCGCCACCGCCACACCTGCTGGCGGATCTCGGCGCGGATCGACGGGACGTTCGTCGGCTCCCGTCGACTCCGGCGAGGCTGTTCACGACGCGCCGGTCACCGAACCGGCCGCAGCATCACCGGCCGAGGCCGAGGTCGTGCTCGGCCCCGACGGTGAGCCGTTGAGCGACTGGGAGATCGAGCTGCTGCGCAGCGGCGAGACGACCGACTCGCCGATGACCACCGATGGCCCGTCGACGGAGGCACGCGAGGGCGGTTCTGGCGGGGAGTCCGAGTCGGATGACGGTGATGAAGGCGATGGGGCCGAGGGCGAGAGCCGAAATGCCCGACGTCGTCGTCGGCGCCGCAAGGGTCGCGGGAGCGATGGCCCACAGGGCGGCGATCGCTTCGAGGGCGGCCGACCCGACGGCGGCCGGTCCGAGGGCGGTCAGCGCGAGCGCGGCGACCGTTGGGACCGTAACGACCGCGGCGAGCGCGGCGAACGCGGTGAACACGGCGGTGAGCAGCAGCAGGGTGCCGAACCGGTCCAGGTGAGCGGGTATCTCGACCTCCGAGACGAGGGCTACGGCTTCCTTCGTGTCCACGGCTACCTGGCCAGCAAGGAAGACGCCTACATCCCCGTCAAGCTGACCCGTCAGTACGGGCTGCGCAAGGGAGACCACGTCACCGGGCTCAGTCGCCCCGCCGGTAGGAACGAGAAGAATCCGGCCATGCTCGAGATCCACACGGTCAACGGCGCGGACCCCGAGAAGGCGAAGTCACGTCCTCGGTTCGAGGACCTCACCGCACTGTTCCCCGACGAGAAACTGCGCCTCGAGAACCCGTCCGACCCGGCCAACATGACGGCGCGCATCATCGATCTCATCTCGCCGATCGGCAAGGGTCAGCGCGGCATCATCGTGTCGCCGCCGAAGGCCGGCAAGACGACGATCATGAAGACGATCGCCACGTCGATCGAGCGCAATCACCCCGAAGTCCGCCTGATGGTGCTGCTCATCGACGAGCGGCCCGAGGAAGTCACCGACATGCGTCGAACGGTGCGCGGTGAAGTCATCGCCAGCACGTTCGACCGGCCGAGCGACGAGCACACCCACGTTGCCGAACTCGCCATCGAGAAGGCGAAGCGCATGGTCGAACAGGGCGACGACGTGGTCATCATCCTCGATGGCATCACCCGTCTGAGCCGTGCGTACAACCTCGCCGCACCCGCGAGCGGCCGGATCCTGTCGGGCGGTATCGACGCCGGAGCGCTCTATCCGCCCAAGAAGTTCTTCGGAGCGGCCCGAAACGTCGAAGAGGGCGGCTCGCTGACCATCTTGGCGACGGCGCTCGTCGAGACCAACAGTCGGATGGACGACGCGATCTTCGAAGAGTTCAAGGGAACGGGCAACATGGAGTTGCGACTCGACCGAAAGCTCGCCGAGCGTCGCATCTACCCGGCCATCGACGTCGATGCCTCGAGTACCCGTCACGAGGAGTTGCTGTTCGACCGCAAGCAGCTGCAGATGGTGTGGAAGCTTCGCCGAGTGCTGTCCGGGTTGGCTGCCGACGGCAATGCGGCACCCGGTCTCGAACTGCTGGTCGATCGGCTGAAGACGTTCCGGACCAACGACGAGTTCCTCAACGAGATCGCCAAACAACCCAGCATGTGAGTTGCGCCGACGTATCCGTCCGATCGGCCGGGTACACTGCCGCGTCAGATTTCTCCTCGGGAGCGCACCAATGAAGACCGACATCCACCCCAAGTACAGCGACATGAACGTGAAGTGCTCGTGTGGCAACACCTTCACCACGTCGTCAACCAAGGGCGGAGACCTGCTCGTCGAACTCTGCAACGAGTGCCATCCGTTCTTCACCGGCAAGCAGAAGCTCGTCGACACCGGTGGTCGCGTCGAGCGCTTCAACAAGCGCTACGGCGCTCGCAAGGGCAAGTGATCTCGACGATCGAACCCGCAGCGCAGGCCGTCCTCGACGGGCCCTCCTGACGAACCAGTCCACTCGACGCCCCCGGCCTTCGTGCCGGGGGCGTCGGAGTTTTCGCCCCGGTAACCTGCACCCGATGTCCGCCCTCGACCCTGCCCGACGCGCTGCGCTGCTGGGCACCAAGCTCAGGGCGCTGATGGCCGATGCCGGTGTGCCCGCAGTCGGCGACGCGGCGGCGATCGCCGGCGGTGTGGCGCTGGAGGGCGACGACCGGTCTGCATGGGTCATGCTGCCCGACCCGCCGGGTTCGGTCGCCGAGCGCGGTCTCGGTGGTGCACTTGCCTGGGCGGTGCGGCGCGACTGCGTGTCGGTACGGTTGCTCGCCGACGCCGATGCGGCGCATCTGGCCCGCCGTGGCCGGTCGGTGCGGCTTCCCGTGTCGGTCTGGTCCGTCGACGGGCGATCGCTGGCACCGGTGCTGCCCGGGGCGCTTCCTGCGATCCCGTCGGTGCCCGAGTCGCATCGCGCCATGATCGATCTCATCCGGGCCGGAGGAGCCGATCCGGTCGAAGAGCACGGGGTGCTGGTCGGCGAGGTCGACGGTCTCGAGGTCTGCCGGGTGCTCGACGACGCGGTCACCGGTGAGGTTCGGCTAGAGGTGGGCATCGGTGCTCACGACCGAGAGACGTTCCAGTTGCTGCACGGCGACCGGCCGAAGGTCGAAGCACTCGCCGATGTGGTGTCGGCGGTCCGTTCGCACCGGAGTGCGATCGGTGCGTCGTCGACGCATCCGCTGCGGCACCTGGCCGCCAGCCGTCTGCTCCGCGCCAGACTGATTGCCGACCCGTCGCCGATCGGTACGGGGCCACTGGTCGCCGTCGAACCACCGATCGGGCGCACCAACCTGAAAGACGAGGTGCCGTGCGTGGCACGCGAGATCGGTACGACCCGAATCGTGGTGTGCACGGCGGGGATCGATCTCGAGGTGGTGCCCTGGGCAGCCGATGCCATCGAGGCCTGTGCCGCCGACGAGTGCCTCATCGCCGCTCCCGATCGCGACGTCATCGACATCCAGCAGCGACTGGCATCACTGCTCACGGTGCCCACCAGGTTCGTGCCGGTTCCGCGGGACGTCCTGTGATCGAGCGACTGGCGAATGTCGAGGACGAGTACGGCTTGCTCGAGACGAGCCTCGGAGATCCCGAGGTGCTGTCCGACCCGTCGCGGCTGCGGGAACTCTCGAAGCGGTACAAGGACCTGACGCCGCTCGTCGAAGCACTGCGCGCCCATCGTGCTCGCACGGCGGATCTGGCCACCGCCAGAGACCTGATGAACTCCTCGGTCGGCGACGAACGCGATGTGTGGCGGTCCGAGGTGGCCGATTCCGAGGCGGCCCTCGCGACGCTCGAGGACCGGATCCGGACACTCATGTTGCCGAAGGACCCGAACGACGGTCGGGCCGTGATCGTCGAGATCCGCGGTGCCGAAGGTGGCGAAGAGGCCAATCTGTTCGCCCGTGACCTGTTCGAGATGTATCGGGGATACGCGGGGCAGATGGGGTGGAAGTTCGAGGTGCTCTCGCTCGACTCGAGCGATCTCGGCGGTGTGAACGAAGCCGTGTTCGTGGTGCGTGGCGACAGCGCCTGGAGTCACCTGAAGTTCGAGGGAGGACCGCATCGCGTGCAGCGGGTACCGGTCACCGAGAGCCAAGGCCGGGTCCACACCTCGTCGGCGACCGTCACGGTGCTCCCCGAGGCCGAAGACGTCGAGGTCGCCATCGACGAACGGGACCTCGACGTCGACGTGTACCGCAGCAGCGGGGCGGGCGGCCAGAGCGTCAACACCACGGACTCTGCGGTGCGCATCACCCACCGGCCCACCGGTCTGGTCGTGACGATGCAGGACGAGCGGAGCCAGATCCAGAACCGGGCGCGAGCGATGCAGGTGCTCCGGGCGCGGTTGCTGCAGCGGGCCCAGGACGAGCAGGCGGCCGCCGTGTCGAGCGAGCGGCGGGCGCAGGTGGGTGGCGGTGGCCGGAGCGAGAAGATCCGTACCTACAACGTCAAGGAGAACCGGGTCACCGATCACCGGATCGGGTTCACCATCTATCGCCTGACGGATGTGCTGGCCGGCTCACTCGGTGACGTGGTGGACGCGTTGATCGCCGACGAACGCTCGCGTCAGTTGGCCGACGGGAACTGAGCGGTGCGATGACCGGGGACGGCGTGGACGCACCTGCCGATGGCGCCGTGTCGTGGCGCTCCCTGTGGGAGGACACCTCACGGGTCGTTGGTGCCCGCAACGTGGCGCGCTGGCTCTGCGAGGCAGCCTGCGGAGCCGATGGCGACGAGTTCATCGACGAACTCGAGGCCTTCGCGACCGAGCGCGCCGTCGCCCACCTCGATGCGATGATCGCCCGTCACCGAAGGGGCGAGCCGCTGCAGTACGTGCTCGGTCGGTGGTCGTTCCGGCGCCTCGACCTCATGGTCGACCGTCGCGTGCTCATTCCCCGCCCCGAGACCGAGTTGTTGGTCGAGTACGCCCACGAACTACTGGCCCCCCGGCCGCGTCCGTGGCGGATCGTCGACCTCGGTACCGGGAGCGGGGCCATCGGGCTCTCGTGCGCAGCCGAATGGCGCCACGAGGGTCTCGAGGTGTGGCTCACCGACGCGTCGGCCGACGCCCTGGACGTGGCGCGAGCGAACCTGGCCGGAATCGGACGCGCCGCTCCGAACGTCCGGCTGGTACACGGGTCGTGGTTCGAGCCGCTTCCCGACTCGGCTCGCGGACGCCTCGACCTCATCGTGTCCAATCCGCCCTACATCGCCGACGACGACCCCGATGTCGACGTCTCGGTGCGCGAGTGGGAACCCGGCTCGGCACTGTTCGCCGGCGCCGACGGCCTCGATGATCTTCGTCGGATCGCCGCCGAGGCACTTCACTGGCTGGCACCCGGCGGTGCCGTCGTGGTCGAGATCGGGGCGCACCAGGGCCCTGCTGTCGCCGAACTGTTCCGGGCCGCAGGGGCCGTGGACGTGACCGTTCGCGCCGACCTGTCCGGGCGAGACCGCTTCGTTCAGGCGAAGCGTGCCGCCACCTGAGCAAGGAGATGTGTCTCGGAGTCGGCCACACGATCGTCGGCGCCAGCGACGTCTCGAGCCGCCGAGAACAGCGAGTGCCGGAGCACCGAGTTGGTGATCCGCGCATCGATGTCGTCGAGTAGCCCGTCGACGGCCCCGCTGTCGATCGCTCCGCGGACCTTGGCCATCGCCCGCCCCAGGTACTGGTCGAACGAGAAGGTGTCGCTCTCGAAGCCCTGGTCCTCGCTGATCGCACGGATCTCGTCCAGTTCGACCGAGGTGACATGGTGATCGGCGACCATCACCAGCAGCAGCAGATCGATCGCCGCCTCGTGCTCTCGGTCGGCAGTGGCGTGCACCGAAAGGTTCGCGTAGAGATCCCTGAGTTGCTGGTTCATGGGCACCGATTCTGACACTTCGAGGTCGCGAGACCCAGACGCCGTCACACGCCGCCGAGCGCCCGACGGAGGAAGTCGAGCTGGTGCAGGAGCAGGTTCTCGGCCACTGCCTCCTGCGGGGTCATGTGCGTCACCCCGACCAGGGGAAGGAACTCGTGCGGACGCCCGGCGGCGAGCAGGGCCGACGACAGCTGCAGCGAGTGCGCTGCAACGACGTTGTCGTCGGCGAGCCCGTGCACCAGCAGCAGCGGTCTCGTCAGCTGACCGGCGAGGGGGAGCAGGCTCGTCGCGGCGTACGGTGCAGCATCGACCGACGGGTCGCCGAGGTACCGCTCGGTGTAGTGGGTGTCGTACAGGCGCCACTCGGTGACCGGAGCGCCCGCGATCGCCGCGTGGAACACGTCCGGTCGGCGGAGCACTGCGAGCGCTGCGAGATAGCCGCCGAAGCTCCACCCGCGGATGGCGACGCGGTCGAGGTCGAGTTCGGGGTGCAGGGCAGCCGCAGCGTGCAGCGCATCGACCTGATCGTCGAGGACGGGGCCTGCGAGGTCATGGCGGATGGCCCGCTCCCACTCGCTGCCTCGGCCCGGTGTGCCGCGTCCGTCGGCGACGACGACGGAGAAGCCCTGGTCGGCGAACCACTGCGAGGTGGCGTAGGCATTGCGGGCACGGACGACGCGCTGGGCGTGCGGTCCCCCGTACGGGTCGAGCAGCACCGGGAGTCGCGACCCGTCGTGACCGGCCGGGAACAGCACTGCGGTGGCGATCCGTCTCGGTCCGAGATGAGCCACGATCGGGGTCGGGTTCACGAGGGGTCGCTCGGCGAAGGACTCGATGACCGAGCCGTCGGGAACCGTCGTCGTGGTCCCCGCGACGTCGATCGTCGCCGAGCGCACGATGACCGGAAGGCCCGACGACACCGAATGGATGCCGACGGCATCGGTGAGTCGGCTGGTCGACCGCCCGTCCCATCGGTACACGTGCTGGACGGTCGCGTCGTCGATCGGGTTGCCGATGAACGTCACATCGATCGCCGTGTGCGCGATCGAGCGGACCTGCACGTCGGCCGGTGACACCTCGAGCCCGTCGACGAGTATGCAGCGACGTCCGTTGCGGTCACCGGCGGTGACGAGGCGCCCGTCGGCGAGCAGCGCGGGGGAGCCGGGCGTCAGATCCACCCACGCCTCGTCGGTCTCGACGCTCAGCGTGGTCGTCGTGCCGGTCACCGGATCGGCTGCCAACACGACGAGCGTGCGCTGGTCGCGCGACTGGACGGTGACGAGCAGCCGGTCGGCGACGGGCCAACTCACATCGGCCAGGTAGGGGAACGCGTCACGGTCCCACCGCACCTCGACCGCGCCGCCGTCGAGTGCGAGCACATGGAGCGAGACGTCGGCGTTCGCCGTGCCGGCAGCGGGATACCGGATGACGGCGGGCGCCGAGGACGGTCGGGCCGGGTCACCGATGTGCCAGGTGGCGACCGGGCCGACGTCGACGCGGCACGCTGCGATCGCCGTGCCGTCGGGACTCCACCAGAAGCCGCGGAAGCGCTGCATCTCCTCTGCGGCGATGAACTCGGCCGAGCCCCACGACACGCAGGGATCGGCTTCGCCCGCCAGCTCCCAGCTGCTCGCGTCGAGTTCGCCGATCCGCAAGGCTCGACCGCTCACATAGGCCAGTCGTCGGGCGCCGGGATCGGGGCGTGGATCGAAGACGGGACCCTCCACCGCCAGTTCTCGCGCCGCCGCCGACACGAGGCCGGCGACGAACAGCCGGCCGTTGAGGGTGAATGCTGCGACCGAGACGGCGGCGTCCGTGGCGTACGACGTGATGCCTCCGGCGCCCTCGCGTGCTCGCTCGCGTCGGGCGCGTTCGTCGGCGGGGAGATCGGCCGAACTCGATTCGTCGATCCCGAGGAGGACGAGTGGGTCGGCCACCAGTCGATCCCGTGCACCGTGCACCGGGTCGGCTGGCTCGGACAGGTCTCGGACCCACATGCAATTGACGGGATCATCGCCCGCCCTGCTGCGCAGGAACAGCGCGCGTGCCCCGTCCGGCGAGACCGTGACGGTCCGGGGCTCGCCGAGGGTCAACCGCTGCGTGCGGGCGTGCTGACGCGGAAACGAGTCGGGCGCGCCGGCGCTGCTCATGGGACGACGAGGATCTTGGCGTGGTGCTCGGGGTTGCCCAGGTCGCGGAAGGCCTGCGGCACATCGTCGATGCCCACCTTGCCCGTCACCCACGGAGCCAGATCGACCGTTCCGTCGGCGATGGCGTGCAGCGCCTCGGTGAACTCGGCCGGGGTGTAGCCGAGTGCGAACTGGATGCTGAGTTCGCGGCCGATCCCGAGCATCGGGTGGATCCGGTCCTCTTGCATGCACGCGCCGACCACCAGGATCCGAGCGTCCTTCGGAGCCATTCGCATGGCCTGCTCGATCATCCCGGGCACACCGACGGCTTCGAAGATGACGAGCGGCTTCGAACCGTCCACCGATCGCCACGCATCGATGGCGGGGGTCTCGCGAGGGTCGACGACCACATCGGCACCCATCGCCTCGGCCAGCGCGCGACGCCTCGGCGAGAAGTCGGCGGCGACGATCGGGCCGATGCCCTTCATCCGGAGGTCGGCGATGCAGGCAAGGCCGACCGGCCCGCAGCCGAGCACGACGGCAGCGTCGCCTGGAGCGATCCGGCTCTTCGCCACGGCATGGACGCCGACGGCGAGCGGCTCGGTCATGGCGGCGAGGTCGATCGGGAGCCCGTTGGGTACCCGAAGGCTCAACATCTCGTTGAGCACCATCATCTCGGCGTACCCGCCGTTGTACCGGTTGGAGAATCCGATGCCGTGCACGCCCCGGTCGTCGAAGGCCACCGGCATGCTGACGATCAGGTCGCCTTCTCTCAGGTGCTCGACACCAGGGCCGAGGCCGATCACCTCGCAGCAGAACTCGTGGCCCATCACGGTGTCCTGGCCGGGGTCGAACATCGCCGGTGCAGACGGATCGGGCGGACGACCGTCGCTCAGTTCCTCGGTGAGGCGTCGGCTCTCCTCGCCGTGGAGCAGCAGGTGCAGATCGCTCCCGCAGATGCCGCACGCCAGGACCTTCGTGAGGACTTGGCCGGGGCCGGGTGTTGGGTCGGGAAGGTCGTCGACTCGAAGGTTCCAGTCGCGCATGACGGCGGCACGCATGCCGCGACCGTACCGTGCCGGACCCCGGTGTCGGGTGCTGGGCGGCCCGGCGCCGGTCTGCAGGCGATGTTCACGAGTAGTGGGCGATGGCCTCGTCGATCACGTCGAATCCCCGGTCGCCGTCGATGGCGGTCAACATCGAGCAGTTGGGTGGCAGGCGCTCCTTCATCGTTCGACGATCGACGACGGTCATCCCGCGGGTGAGCCGGCCCCTGGTCTCGACGGCGACATGGACGTCGCGTCGCTCGAAGAGGTGGGGATGCGTCAGCGCCATCACCGCGCAGGGATCGTGGACCGGCGCGCCACCGAGATCGTCGTGGCGCGAGATGTAGGTGCCGCTGAAGAACACGAGCAGGTCGGCGAGCAAGGTCGCGAGCGAGCTGCCGACGTCGCGGATGCGCGTGATCCGGTCGGGTGTCGCCTGGAACTGGTACGTCAGATCGAGCCCGGCCATGATCAGCGGTCCGCCGTACTCGAAGACGACGGCCGCCGCCTCGGGGTCCGCCCAGATGTTGAACTCGGCCATCGCCGTGGTGTTGCCGAAGGTGCCGCCGCCCATCAACGAGATCCCGGCGATCCTGTCGGCCAGGTCGGGGGCCGCTCTGAGGGCCAATGCGATGTTGGTGAGCGGACCGACGGGAACGAGCCAGATGCCCTCGGTCCGACGGCAGGTCTCGATGATGAACCCGACGGCGTCGGCGCTGTCCACCGGCCGGTCGGGCACGGGCAGGTCGGCTCCGTCGAGGCCGCTCTCGCCGTGGACGTAATCGGCGTGGCGTGGCGGGGCGACGATCGGCCGCTCGGCGCCGGCGTGCACGGGAACGTCGATGCCGAGCAGGTGGCGCATGACGAGCGCATTGGTGGTGGTGCGCTCGAGCGGTGCGTTGCCGGCGACCGTCGTGATGCCGCGGAGGTCGGTGTGGCGAGCTGCGACGAGGATGGCGATCGCGTCGTCGTGGCCCGGGTCGCAGTCGAGGATGATCGACGGCGCGCTCATGGCACCAGCGTTCCGTCTTCGGTCAGCGTGACGCTCCGGCCGACCCATTCGCCGTCGCACAGCGCTCGGACGGTGCCGTCGTCGACCGAGGTACCCCACGCCCGACGCCCGTCGGCGAGCAGACAGCTCGCGATCGCCTGTTCGGCCTCGCCCTCGCGGCCGTGCATGACGGTGTACGCCTCGACGGTCGCGGTGCCGGCAGCATCGTTCGGGAGTGCGAGCTCGCGACGGGGGAGAGCGTCGATCTGGTCCTGGGGATAGGCGTGACGGAACGGCGTTGCAGGAGGCTCGGTCGAGTAGATGCCGAACGCGTGCTTGGTGGTGAACCCGCCGTTCGCCCACACCAGCCCGAGCTCGCCCGGTCGATCGCGAAGATCGGCCATCATCGTCGCGATCGCATGCATGACGTAGTTGTTCCAGGGCCCACCGGCGAACGAGAGGCCACCGGTGCGGGTGAGTTGGCGGTCGAGGCCGAGGCCGAGGCTCTGCGCCCCGAGCTGCACCGCCGACGGGAAGCACGAGTACAGGTCGATCAGACCGACATCGTCGATGCCGACTCCGGCCAACTCGAGAGCGAGGCGCCCACCGAGTTCGACCGCAGGTGTCTGGGCGAACGACCAGCGATTGCTGATGAACGGGTGCTCGTGACAATCGGTGCCGGAGTGCGGGAACACCCAGCGATCGCGCGGGATGCCGAGCGCGGCCGCCTTCTCGGCCGAGCACATGATCAGTGCTGCACCCATGTCGACGTCATTGTTCGAGTTCATGGACTTCGTGTACGGGAGCCCGACCATCCTGTTGCTGGCGCTGGGTGTCCGGATCTCCTCGGCCGACTTGGCCTGTCGGATCCACGCGTTGGGATTGGAGGCGGCCACGGTGCTGAACCGCGACCACAGTTCGCTGATCCGGTCGAGGTGGTCGTCGACGCTGCGACCCGCTGCGGCCCTGATCGCCGTCTCGAACATCGGGTACACCTGCACCGGCAGGTAGATCTGGCGCGCTGCCTCGTCCGGGTGGGTCATCTCGAGGTCCTCGCCCAGCACTCGAGGGACCGAGTCGGCCGGTGCCGTCGGCCAGTCGAGCTCGACCCCCGCCTTTCGAGCCTTCATCCGGGTCCGCCACGCCTCGCCACCGGTGAGGATCGCGAGGTCGACGTCGCCGCGCTGGATCTCGAGCGCCGTTGCGTTGACGAGGCTCTGCGGACTGTTGCCACCCATGGGCGTGACGACGTGGTCGGCGCACGTGATGCCGAGACGATCGGCGACCACCTGGCCCGGGTTGCCGTACTTCCAGCTGAGCAGTCCGACCACTCGGATCGTGTCGACGTGCTCGAGGGCCGACAGGCCCGCATCGGTGATCGCCGAGCGAATCGCCCGGGCCATCAACTCGGATGCGTCGACCGCGTCGTCGAGACCGACGGCGTGGACGAGGGACTGGCCGGCGCCGACGAGGACTGGGGTGCGTGGATCGATGGACACGTCGGCGAGGCTAGACAGTGCAGCTCGTCGGTGCCGTGGTCGGGGGACATGATCGGCACTCCTGGGTCGCATGCCTGGGTGTCACCTACAATCGACTCCCGTGTCCCGTATCGCGATCGGTTCCGACCATGCCGGCTTCCATCTGAAACAGCATCTCGCTGCGCTCCTCGGTGGGCAGGGACACGAGCTCGTCGATCTCGGTACCGATTCGCCCGAGAGTGTCGACTACGTCGAGTTCTGTGCCGCAGTCGGTCGAGCAGTGCGTGACGGGCGGGCCGACCTCGGCATCGTGCTGGGCGGGAGCGGCCAGGGCGAGCAACTCGCTGCCAACAAGGTGCGTGGTGTCCGTGCAGCGTTGTGCAACGATCTGTACACCGCCCGAATGGCTCGAGCGCACAACGACGCGAACGTGCTCAGCCTGGGCGCTCGCGTGGTCGGTGAAGGGCTCGCCGAAGAAATTGTCTCCCTGTTCCTGACCACCCCGTTCGAGGGTGGTCGCCACCTCCGCCGTGTGCAGCAGCTCATGGCGCTCGAAGAGGAGTTCTGATCATGCCGTTCCCTTCCGACACGACACCCGACACCGAGGTGTTCGACCTGATCGAGCGCGAAGTCGATCGCCAGTGCACGGGGCTGCAGCTCATCGCCAGCGAGAACTTCACCTCGCCCGCGGTGATGCGAGCCGTCGGCAGCGCCCTCACCAACAAGTACGCCGAGGGGTATCCCGGCAAGCGGTACTACGGGGGCAACCAGGTCATCGACGACATCGAGGCGATCGCGATCGCGCGGGTGAAGGCCCTGTTCGGTGCCGATCACGCCAATGTGCAGCCCCACAGCGGCGCGAACGCGAACATGTGCGCCTACCAGGCCGTCCTCGAGCCTGGCGACACCGTGCTCGGCCTCAGCCTCGACCATGGCGGTCACCTCACCCACGGTTCACCGGTCAATGCGAGCGGCAAGCTGTACAACTTCGTCGCGTACAAGGTGACTCCGGGCGACGAGCGCATCGACATGGACCAGGTCCGCGATCTGGCGCTCGCGAATCGCCCGAAGCTGATCGTGGCGGGGACGACCAGTTACCCGCGTCGGATCGATCCGGCACCGTTCAAGGCGATCGCCGACGAGGTCGGGGCGATGTTCATGTTCGACGCCGCTCACATCGCCGGGCTGATCGCGGGCGGAGCCCATCCCAATCCCGTTCCGTACGCCGACATCGTCACGTTCACGACGCACAAGACCCTCCGTGGTCCCCGTGGTGGCTGCATCCTCAGCACGGCCGAACACGCGGCAGCCATCGACAAGGCCGTGTTCCCGGGCTGGCAGGGTGGTCCGCTCGAGCACGTCATCGCCGGCAAGGCGGTCGGGTTCTGGGAGGCGGCGCAGCCGAGCTTTCGTGAGTACGCGCACCAGATCGTCGCCAACGCGAGCGCCTTGGCGGGGGCGTTGGTCGACCAGGGCTTCCGCTTGGTGAGCGGCGGCACCGACATCCACCTGATGGTGGTCGACCTGCGTGCGTTCGATGCAGATCTGTCCGGCAAGGAGGCACAGGCGGTGCTCGACCGAGCTGGAATCACGCTCAACAAGAACGCGATCCCCGACGACCCGCGCAGTCCGTTCGTGACGAGCGGCGTGCGCATCGGCACGCCGTCGGTCACCACGCAGGGCATGAAGCAGCCCGAGATGTCCGACATCGCCACCCTGATCGCCAGGGCGCTGCGACACCGCCACGACGACGATCAGCTCGCCGCGGTGCGCCGCGACGTCGCCGATCTCTGCAGCCGGTTCCCGGCCTACCACTGAGTCGACGTGCCGTCGGTCGCCGCCTATCTGGGCATCGGTGCTCTGGCGGCGGTCGTCACCCTGGTCGCGACTCCGCTCGTCGTACGCATCGCGCGGCGGCTCGGTTGGATCTACCACCCGAACGAGCGCACCGTCCACACTCGCCCGATTCCCGACGTCGGTGGGATCGCCATGTTCGCCGGGTTCGTCGTGGCGCTCGCCGGGTCACGGCTCCTCGATGTCTTCGATCCGTTGTTCGCCCGCAACATCGAGCCCCGGGGCGTGTTGTTGGCCGCGTCCGTCATGTTCGTCGTCGGGTTGCTCGACGACGTCCGTGACCTGTCGGCACCGGCGAAGGTGGCGGGCACCGTCCTGGCCGGTGCCATCCTGGTCGACCAGGGCGTGACGATGTTCCAGGTGAAGCTGCCGTTCCTCGACGTCGTGTACCTGAGCAGCGACTGGGTGCCGCTGGTGACGGTGGTCTGGATCCTGGGCGTGAGCACGGCCATCAACCTGATCGACGGTCTCGATGGCCTCGCCGCCGGCATCGTGGCCATCGGGGCAGCGTCGTTCTTCATCTACAGCCAGTACCTGAGCGACCGAGGTCTCTTGGTCGAGCCCAACATCGGCCCGCTCCTGTCCATCATCACGGTCGGCATCTGCATCGGGTTCCTGCCCTACAACGTCAACCCGGCGAAGATCTTCATGGGTGACAGCGGGGCGTTGTTCCTCGGTCTGCTGGTGGCCGTCAGCACGAGTGTCGTGGGCGGTCGCGAGGCGCCCGGCGCCGAGGACTCGGCCGGTCAGGCGTACTTCTTCCTGGCGCCGATGTTCATACCGCTGTTCATCCTGGGTGTCCCCATCGTCGACACGGTCTTCGCCGTCATTCGCCGTGCTCGGCGGGGCAACGGCCTGGCGACGGCCGACAAAGGACATCTCCACCACCGACTGATGGAGATGGGGCACGGTCAGCGGCGGAGCGTGTTCATCCTGTGGGGTTGGACGGCGCTGCTGAGTGCGTTCGTCCTGTATCCGGTGCTCACCGGCACCGGAACGTCGTACATCCCGGTGATGGCCGCCATGATCGGCCTTGCGCTGTACACCGTGCTCCATCCCCGGATACGTCGTCAGCGCGCTGCCGACTGAGCTGCGTTTGGAGTGAGCCGACCCGTCCGGCTACATTGTGTTCGCGTTCACAAGCCACACCGTCGTGGTCGCGCATCCAGGAACCTCGTGAAGCTCACCCCGCGCAAGCCCATCAACTCGAACGACAGCCTCGGTCGTGGCATGGACCTCGCCTTGGTGACCCTGGTGTTCGTCGGGCTGGGGTGGTTGGTCGACAACTGGCTCGGCACGAAGCCGGTGTTCATCATCGGGTTCGTCGTCTTCGCGCTGGTGGGCCAGTTCGTGAAGATGTGGTACGACTACGACGGAGCGATGCAGCGTCACGAGGCCGAGCGCGTGGCTCGCCACGGCTCTCGGCCGATGGACGGCGCAGCGGCCGATGCCGCTGGCACGGTCGATCGGAGCATTGCGTGAGCAACTCCACGACCGAGCAGGGCGCTGCGTTCGCAACCCGCATCGACGGACCGGCTCCCGAAGTGGGGGTCTCCAAAGACATCGTGCGGAGAGGCCTCATCGTCGCGCCGGTGCTGATCGCGATCTGCGCAGTCATCTGGGGCCTCGACGGCATGTGGAGCGGTGCGTATGGCGTCGCCCTCGTCCTGCTCAACTTCGGGCTCGCAGCAGCCCTCATCGCCGTGACCGCCCGGATCAGCCTCGGCCTCATGATGGGAGCCATCCTGTTCGGCTACCTCATCCGACTCGGTCTGATCCTCGTCGCCGTACTTGCCGTTCGAGATGCCGGCTGGATTTCACTTCCGGCCCTCGGAGCGACCATCATCGTGACGCACCTCGGTCTCCTCATGTGGGAGATGAAGTTCGTAGCGCTGTCCCTAGCCCATCCAGGCGTCAAGCCTGCTCGCCCTTCACACACAGGATCGGTTCCACGTGCTCGCTGAAGCCTTCGAATTCCCAGAGATGAACGCCATCCTCCGGTGGTCGGATCTGTTCGATTCGTTCAACAAGATTGCGCTCATCACCGTGCTCGCGCTGGTGATCGGCAGCGTGATCTTCCTGTTGGCCGGGTCGAAGGACGGATCAAAGGCCCCGAAGGGCATCCGCAACTTCGCCGAGAGCACCGTCGAGTTCATCGAGAACGGTGTCATCATGCAGACCATGGGCAAGTCGGGCCTCGGCTGGACCCCGTTCCTGTTGGCGCTGTTCATCTTCATCTATCTCTGCAACCTCCCGGGAATCATCCCGATCCTCCAGATGCCGGCGACCGGGCGACTCGCCGTCCCGCTCTTCCTCTCACTCGTGGTGTGGGTCGTGTACAACGGCACCGGGCTGAAGCACCAGGGTCTCGCCTACATCGGTCACACCCTGTGGCCCCCGGGAGTGCCGACGGCGCTCAAGCCGCTCGTCGGTGTCATCGAGTTCATCTCGAACATCATCGTCCGTCCGTTCTCGCTCACGGTCCGTCTCTTCGCCAACATGCTGGCGGGGCACATCCTGCTCGTCACCTTCGCCCTGCTGACGCAGGCGCTCGTGACGGCCGAGACGCAGCAACTGCTCCTCAAGCCGCTCAGCATCCTCCCGTTCTTCATGCTCGTCGGTTTGACGGCGTTCGAGGTGCTGGTGGGCTTCCTGCAGGCGTACATCTTCACGATCCTCACCGCGGTGAACATCGGCGGCGCTGCTCACCCCGAG
>JBDKIV010000054.1:0-13152 GCA_039796935.1 Actinomycetota bacterium
GCCCGTGGATGTTGTTCGTCGACGAGTTCGACCCGCACGAGCCGTTCGACACGCCACCTCGATGCACCGGTCGGTACGAGGACGAGCCGTGGACGGGAGAACGGCTCATCTGGCCGCCGTACGTGATCGGCGGACGAAGTGCCGGGCTGCTGAGTGAGCACGAGTGCCGTCATCTGCGTGCCAACTACGGCGCCAAGTTGTCGATGATCGACCATTGGTTCGGGCGGCTCGTCGACCGACTCGAGGTGACCGGTGCGTGGAACGACACGGCCGTGATCGTGTGCACCGACCACGGCCACTACCTCGGCGACGAGCGCTCGGACGCATCGGGTGCTCGTGTGGATCTCTGGGGCAAGCCCATGGCTCCACAGTTCGAGCCGCTCGGACACATTCCGCTGATGATCCATTGGCCCGGCGTCGGGGGTGGGGGCGTCGGGGGCGGGGGCGTCTGCGACGCGCTCACGACCAATGTCGACCTCTACGCCACGATTGCCGACATCTTCGGTGTGGTGCCGGCCCACCGGACACATGGCCGATCGCTCGTACCGCTCCTCGACGGTACGGCCACCTCGGTGCGCGACTGGGCAGTCGGCGGTGTCTACGGCAACTGGGTGCAGGTCACCGACGGGCGGCGCAAGTACGCCCGCGCGCCCGAGGGCGACAACCTGCCGCTCAGCATGTGGAGCAATCGGTGGAGCACCATGCCGGTACACGTGGCCGGTGTGAGCGAACTGCCCATGCCCGATCACCGCGCGGTCCTCGACCGGATGCCGGGCAGCACCATCCCGGTCATCCGGCAACCGTTCGGACCGGGAGACGCGTTGCCCTTCTGGGTCGGGCATTCGAACCGTGGTCAGCACCACCTCTACGACGTCGACAACGATCCCGACGAGCGCGAGAACCGTCGTGGCGGCCAGGACGAGCGCGAGATGATCGACCTCGTCCGCACCGCCCTCGTCGAGTTGGATGCGCCGGTCGAGCAGTTGCAGCGCCTGGGTCTCGACTGAGGTGTCGTCCGACCGCGGCGCTCGAGTCGGCGCGCTCTGGGCTGTCGCAGCGGCGACCTGTTACTCGTTGTCGTCCGTGGTCGGCAAGGACCTCCTGGGCGAGCTCGGCGTGGTCTCGTTGCTGTTCTGGCGGTTCACCATCGCTGCCACGGTGCTGCTCGCCGCACGGGCCGTGCGGGCCAGGCGTCGACGGCCAGCTCTGCAGACGTCGACATCGCCCCGGCCGGCGTTGCGGATGACAGCACTCGGTGTCTGGTTCGGCGCCATGGTGCTCGTCGGGTTCGCCGGACTCGACCGTCTCGACGCATCGGTGTCGATCGTGCTCGTCTACCTCTACCCCGTCTTCGTCGTCGTGGGCAGCGCGGCGCTGGGGGTTCGGCCGAACCCGGGTACCTGGGTGGCGTTGGCGCTGGTGGTCACCGGCGTGGTGCTGACGGTGCCCGAACTGTTCTTCGGTGGCGATGTCGAGATCGACCTCGTCGGTGTGGTGCTCGTGGTCGCTCAGGCGGTGCTGTTCTCGTCGTACATGATCGTCAACAGCAGGGTGGGGCCTGCGCTCGACGGACTCGAGTCAGCGACATGGACGATGGTCGGAGGATCGATCTTCATCGTGCCGATCTCGGTCGCCGTCGGCATCAACCTGCCGGACACCGGCATCCTGGTGCTCGAGGTGGCGCTCTTCGCGCTCATCCCGAGCGTCGTCGCGACGGTGTGCTTCTTCGCGGCGCTCCATCACCTGTCGGCCCCGCTGGTGGCGATGATCCTGCCGCTCGAGGTGGTCCTCGCGATCGCCTGGTCGGTGCTCTTCCTCGGTGAGGAACTGCGCGGCGTCGAAGCGGTCGGCGCAGCGGTGGTCGTCGCGGGTGTGGTGCTGGCGCAGTGGTTCGCTCAGCGCCCGCCGCCGAACCATTCCATCCACGCGTCGACCGAGGTCGGCTTGAACACGTAGTTCGAGTCGACGATCGACTCCATCGTGGCGCTCGATGGCTGCGAGTACCGATGCCCTGGGTAGACGATGGTCTCCGCCGGCATCGACGCCAACCGGCGGAGGCTGTGGTACATGTCTTCCGGGTTGCTTCCGGGAAGGTCGGTCCTCCCGCAGCCCTCGAGGAACAGGGTGTCCCCGCTGACCAGACGGCTGTCGACATGGAAGCACTGGCTGCCCGGCGTGTGACCGGGAGTGTGCACGAGCGTGATCGCGATGTCACCCACCATGACGACGTCACCCGAGTCGTGTTGTGCGAGGTGCGACTCGTCGAGGCCGGTCGTGCGCATCACCCAGGGGGCCTCTGCCCGCTGCACGTGAACCGGGCAGTCGCAACGGTCGAGCAGCGCAGCGACACCCTCGATGGTGTACCCCATCATCGACCCACCGACGTGGTCGGGGTGGTAGTGGGTGGCAAGGACTCCGGTGCACCGCATGCCATCGGCCTCGACCAGGTCGAGGACGTCGGCGACCGCGTAGGCGGGGTCGACGAGCACGCACTCACCGGTCGTACGGTCTCCGATGGCATAGACGAAGTTGACCATCTGCTGGGCGATCGGATCGCCCACGGCGAAGTCCCGACCGGAGAGCAGTTGACGGAAGTACAGACGATCACGTTCCACCCGGCCCAGGCTACGCCCGTACGATGAGCGGTGATGTCCACCACACAGCCCGGTCCCGTCGAACACTCCGGTCCTCCCACCGATTCGGGTCCGGTCCGGTCGTCGGTCGGAGGGCGCCTCGACTCGTTGGTCACCGGTCAGATCGTGCCGTTCGGCGGTGACCGTGTTGCCGTCGTCGACGAGGTGCTCGCCTCGGCGTTCCGTGCCGGCGACCGCCTGGTCGTGGTGCACGAGTCGGGGGACCTCCTCCACATCCCTGCTGCCGAGCATTCGCTCGCAGCAGGGGCCGTGACTGCTGCGGCGGCCGCCTTCGCCGTGCTCGGATCGGTCGACGACGAACAGATCTCGAAGTTCTTCGCGACCTTCGCCGACCTCCTCGCCGATGACGGCACGTTCGCAGAGATCGAGGCCGCCAACCGTGCCGACATCGACCGGGCGCGCAGGCGTGGTCGGAGCACGACGAGGCTCGAGCTCACACCTGCGATGCGACGCGGCATGATCGACGGCCTTCGGGTGTGGCGTGACACCTCTGGTTCGCGCGACGCCGTACTGTCGACGACCGAGCACGGCTCGTGGAGCGTCGAGACGCGGCGTGCACCCTTGGGTGTCGTGGGCTTCGTGTTCGAGGGGCGTCCGAACGTGTTCGCCGACGCGACGGGTGTGCTCCGCACCGGCAACACCGTGGTGTTCCGGATCGGGAGCGACGCTCTGGGTACGGCGGCGGCGATCATGCGCGCAGCGGTCCGGCCCGCACTCGAGCACTCGGGGCTGCCGGACGGGGCGGTGCAACTCGTCGATTCCGAGGCCCATGCCGCCGGCTGGGCGTTGTTCGCCGATGCCCGTCTCGGCCTCGCGGTCGCTCGAGGGTCGGGTCGGGCGGTCGCCCAGCTCGGTGCCGTCGCTCGGCAGCACGGTGTCCCCGTGAGCCTCCATGGAACGGGGGGAGCGTGGATGGTCGTCGATCGCGATGTCGATCTCGAGGACCTCCACGGTGCAGTCCTGCATTCCCTCGACCGCAAGGTGTGCAACACGCTCAACGTCTGCTGTGTCGTCGCCGATGGCTCGGACCGGTCGCTGCCCGTCGTGGTGGCTGCCGCTCGTGAGGCGGCCGACCGACGAGATGCGTCGCTGGTCCTGCACGCCACCGCTGCAGCGCAGCGGTCGCTCGACGCGATCAGCGTGTCGTCGTCGTCGATCGACGACGATCAGCTCGGCACCGAGTGGGAGTGGGAGAACGACCCCGAACTCTCCCTCGTGGTGGTCGACTCGATCGCCGAAGCCGCGGAGTTGTTCAACCGTTTCAGTCCTCGCTTCACGGTGTCGCTCGTCTCGAACGACCGTGCGCAGCACGAGCGCTTCTACTCGCTGGTCGACGCGCCCTTCGTTGGCAACGGGTTCACCCGATGGGTCGACGGTCAGTTCGCCTTCGACCAGCCCGAGCTCGGCCTGTCGAACTGGCAGTCGGGACGACTGTTCGCGAGGGGTGGAGTCCTGTCGGGCGACTCGGTGTACACGATTCGTACACGCGCCACCGTTCGAGACCACGGCCTCCATCGGTGAGCCATGGTCGATCTGGATTCAGTGCCCCGTCACTCGACGCAAGAGCGCCGACCGCCATCGCTCTGATCTGCCGGTCCGTTCTTCGTACTCATCGGCACCGACGGGCAGTCGCACCATCGAGTTGATGCCCAGCCAGCGCAGCGGTTCGGGCTCCCACGAACGAGATCGGTGACCGACCCACGGCAAGGTCGTCACCTCGCTCGGTGTCGACGTGATCAGATCGGCGAGCGTCCGTCCGGCAAGGTTGGTCGTCGACACGCCATCGCCGACGTAGCCCCCGGCGGAGGCGAGCCCGCTCGCCGGGTCGTGATCGACCGAGCAGTTCCAGTCCCTGGCGATACCGATCGGGCCGCCCCAGCGGTGTGTGATCGCTGCGTCCCCCAAGCGGGGGAACAGGTCGCGCAGTGTCCGGTGAAGCGCACGATGGACCTCGTCGTCGACGTCGAATCGAGGATCGATCCGCGACCCGAAGTGATAGGGCGCTCCGCGACCGCCGAATGCGATGCGGTCGTCGGCGGTGCGTTGCCCGTAGATCACCATTCGTCGGGCATCAGCGAAGGTCTGTCGATCGTGCCACCCGACCTCGTCCCAGAACTCCTGGGGGAGTGGCTCGGTGGCGATCATCAACGAGTAGACCGGGGCGATCCGTCGCTTCAGCGAGTGCAGGGTGGACGTGAACGCCTCGGTGCCCCGGACCACGCAGTGTGCACGGAGGGTCCCGCGGTCGGTCACCGCGCTCGGCCCGTGTCCGGTGTCGGGGACGATCCGAGACACGGTGGTGTGCTCGTGGATGACGACGCCCCGGCGTTCGACCGCCGCTGCAAGACCGTGAACGAGACGCGCCGGGTGGATCGCGGCGCAGTGCGGCGTGAACGTGGCGCCCTCGAGCTTGGTCGTGGCGATCATGGTGATCGCTTCGTCGCGCTCGAGCCACCGCAGGTGTTCTTCGCCGAGGCCGAATGAACGGAACTCGTCGATCTCGGCCTGGAGCCGCGCGGCCTGCGCTGCGGATCGAGCGGCGGTGACGGTTCCGCCGCGCCTGAAGTGACAGTCGATCCCTTCGGCGGTGACGACTCGTTCGATCTCGTCGATCGTCTCGATCATCGCCTGGTGCATTCGTCGTGCCGACTCGCGCCCCGAATGTTCGGACATCGCCGACAGACTCATCGGGAGCAGTGCCGACGACCAGCCTCCGTTGCGTCCGCTGGCACCGAAACCGACGGTTTCGCGCTCGACCACGACGATCCGCAAGGACGGGTCGCGACGTGCGAGGTAGTACGCAGTCCACAGTCCGGTGAAGCCGGCCCCGACGATCGCGACATCCGCCACCAGGTCACCACCGAGGGGAGGCCGCGGGGCCCAGACCGTGTCGAGCGTGTCGTTCCACAGTGACAGGCCCGCTGGCGCGCTCGTGCTCACGGCCCGACTGTAGCTGCCGGCACGACGGGTGCATCCCGCAGGTCTACGCTGCGCTGGTGCATCCATCGGGCTGGTATCCGGACCCCTCCGGATCGGGTGCGGTGCGGTACTGGGACGGCAGCAGGTGGACCGAGCACACTGCCGTTCGGTCGCTTCCGCCGCGGCCGCCTCACCCCGAGGTTCCGATCGCGATGGCGGTGGGAGCGCTCGTCGCCATCGTCGTGTCGTTGGTGGCGAGTCGCCTCGTTCTCGATGCGCTGATCGGGTTCGAGTGGCCGATCGTGGTCTACGTGGCCATCGCCGGTGCGCTCGGCTACGGACCCGTGCTGGTGTTCTGCTGGTGGGGGAGTCGTCGGTGGGGGCGCAGGTCACTCCGAGCGGATTCGGGTCTGTTCGTTCGGGTTGCCGACCTCGGATGGGGCCCGCTCACGTGGCTCGCCTGTGTCGTCTCACAGGTGGTCGTGGTGTCCGTCGTGCTCGCACTGGGCATCCCGTTCACCGGGAACGTCGAGGATCTCGACGGTGGCGGACTCGATCGCGGATACGTCGTCTCGTTGCTCGTGCTCGCCGTCATCGCTGCCCCGATCGTCGAGGAGATGGTCTTTCGCGGTGTCGTGATGCGGGGGCTCACCGGTCGGCTTCCGGCGGCGGGGGTCATCGCCGCGCAGGCGGTCGCGTTCGGGTTGGCGCACCTCGACCCTGTTCGAGGGGCGGGCAACGTCGGCCTCGTGCTCGTGCTCTCCGCGGTGGGTGCGGTGCTCGGCACCGCTGCCTATCTGCTTCGACGGATCGGGCCCACCGTCATCGCCCACGCGATCATCAATGCGCTGGCGATGACGCTCGCCTTGACGGGCTGGGTGCAGAGCTGAGCAACAGATTGTCGATCAACCGGACGTCGCCGAACCAGACGGCACAGACGACGAGCGGGTCGTCGACTGCGGCGGTGGCCGGCTCGAACGTGGCTGGATCGACCAGTTCGACGTATTCGAGGCGCGCCCGCGGCTCGGCGTCGATCGGCGCTGCGGCCAGTTGCCTGAGCGCCGTGGTGGAGCGCTCGCCGGCGGTGAATGCGGCTCGAGCCGTCGAGAGTCCCTGCCAGATGCACGCGGCAGCAGCGCGATCGGCCGGATCGAGTCGCTGATTGCGGCTGCTCATCGCAACGCCGTCGGGCTCGCGAACCGTCGGCAGTCCGACGATCTCGATGCCCATGTCGAGATCGACGACCATCCGGCGGACGATGGCGAGTTGCTGGGCGTCTTTCTGGCCGAACACCGAGACCTGCGGTCTGACCGCTTGGAAGAGCTTGGCGACCACGGTCGTGACACCGCCGAAGTGGCCGGGGCGATGAGCTCCC
This sequence comes from Actinomycetota bacterium, assembly GCA_039796935.1. GTDB lineage: Bacteria > Actinomycetota > Acidimicrobiia > Acidimicrobiales > Ilumatobacteraceae > VFMC01. The sequence goes on from JBDKIV010000054.1 coordinate 6,949, forward strand.
TCGTAGCGGTCCGCCAGTCCGCCCGGCTCGACCCGTGTCTGGAACCCGACCGGGTACATCACCGACGCTGTCGGGGCGTAGACCGCGTCGACGCCCGAATTCCGGCACGCCTCGAGGTCCGTGTCGACAGGCCGCGGGTAGGCGTCGAAGTCGGAGCCGACGTTGAACTGGAGTGGATTCACGAAGATCGAGACGACCACCAGATCTGCGTGTCGCCTCGCCTCGTCCACCAATGCCATGTGGCCTGCGTGGAGTGCTCCCATGGTCGGCACGAAGGCGATGGACCGTCCCGACGTCCGTTGCCGATCGGACCAGGCCTGCATGCGTGCCGGAGTGTCGAAGACGTCCATCGAGCAGTCGGAATCCTTGACCGTCCGGCGATTCGGCTCAGTGGAACGAATGGCCGTCGTCGGGGAAGGTGCTCGACCGAACGTCGGCGACGAAGGCCTCGGTCGCTGCCACGACCTCGCGCCCGAGTTCTGCGTAGCGCTTGACGAACGCCATGCGACGCTCGGACAGGCCGAGGAGATCGTGCATGACGAGGACCTGCCCGTCACAGTCGATGCCCGCGCCGATCCCGATCGTCGGGATCGACAGCTTTCCGGTGATCTCGCCGGCGAGATCCATCGGCACACACTCGACGACCACCGCACAGGCCCCTGCCTGCTCGACCGCGTGGGCATCCTCGAGGAGTCGCTCCCTGCCGCCCGCTTCGAAACCGCTGGCGCGGCCCTGCACCCGATGTCCGCCCATTCGGAAATAGCTCTGGGGGGTGAGCCCGATGTGCGCGACGACGGGAATGTCGACCCGCGTGATCGCCGCGATGGTCTCGGCCATGGCCGTGCCGCCCTCGAGCTTGACGGCTTCCGCGCCGGCCTTCATCAAGGTGACGGCACTGGCGACACCCTGCTGGGGGCTCACCTGATAGCTGCCGAACGGGAGGTCCCCGACGACCAGCGCCTTCGGATTGGCGCGGGCGACGGCTCGAACGTGATACGCCATCTCGTCGAGCTCGACCGGAATCGTGGTTCGCTCGCCTTGGACGACCGAGGCGACGCTGTCCCCGACGAGGATCGAGTCGACGCCGGCGTCGTCGATGAGCCGGGCGAAGGTGACGTCGTAGGCGGTCACCATCGTGATCTTCCGACCGTCCGCCTTGAATCGGGCGAGGTCCGGCACCGTGATCTTGCGTCGCTCTGGCGGTCCGCTCGTGGTGGAGCTCATGGAGCCATCCCTCCTCTCTATCCCCGTGGTGACACCGTAGCGAGCGGTCCGCGAACTCCCCAAGCGCAAGCGGTGTCGCTCGTCACAGCTTCGGACGATTCGGCGCATCGCTTCTGCCCCACGCAGAGGGGCACACATCGCGATACGCGGGCGGGCCTCCGGGCCACGATGTCGCGCGCACGATGGCAGCGGTGCACGCAGCAGCGAAGCATGCCGCGCCGGCTTCGAGGATGCGGTTGAGACGGAGATGGCCGGTGCGATCGGAGGAGGCCGTCAGGTCGGTCGCGCCGTCGGCTCCGACGGCGAGCCCTAACACGGTGTCACCGTCGAACATCGTGTGCGACGGACGAATGGCGCGCGCCATCCCGTCGTGCGCGACCGATGCGACCTTCGTGCACTGCGCCTTGGTGAGACGGGCCGACACGGCAACGACCCCGATGGTCGTGTTGAGCGACTCGGGTGCGCCCGGGCCGGTGGTCAACGGCATGCGCAGTCTCTCGAGATGCTTGCGCAGGGCTGCGCGCTCGTCGGAGCGAGGCGGCCGGAGTCCGTGCAGGTCGGCCGTCTCCCATGGCAGACCGGTGCTCGGATCGATCACCGTCCCGAGCGAGTTGACCACCGCGAGTGCGGCGACGATCGTTCCGTCGTCGAGTCGTGTCGATGCGGTGCCGACCCCGCCCTGCAGCCCGGCGGAGACGGCGCCGGTACCGGCACCCTCGCTCCCGGTTGCACAGGCACGCGGTCGAGCGGCTCGTGTTGCCCTCGAGCCGAACTCGAGATCGGGGCGGTGCTCGAACCGGCCTCCTCGGCCGAGGTCGAAGATGACGGCGGCCGGCACGATCGGGACGACGCGTTCGCCGCGTTCGCCGACGGCGAAGCCGATCCCACGTCGTTCGAGTTCGAGCATCACGCCGGTCGCAGCGGCGAGGCCGTAGGCGCTACCGCCGGTGAGGCAGATGGCGTGCACCTGCTCGACGAGGTTCTCGGGCCGGAGGAGGTCTGTCTCGTGGGTGCCCGGGCCTCCACCACGAACGTCCACGCCGGCCGTGGCGCCGTTCGGCGCGACGACCACGGTGGTGCCGGTACGCCAACCTCGTCCGGCGCGCCTCGTCTGGCCGACCTGCAGACCCGGCACATCGGTGATGCACCCGTCGAGATCGATCGTCGGGTACTCGGCGACGGCTCGGTTCGGCCGGTCGTCACGCATCGCAGGCACGGTCGCACCGTAGTCGTCGCTGCGTCGTCGGCGGGCTGCCGTCGGATAGCGTCGCCGCGATGACCCGTCGCCACGATCTCGCCGGCGACCTCATCCGCCGCTCGTGGGACGCGATCGGCCGATGGGGAGCGATCGGACCGCACAGCCGGTCGGGCCGCTCGTTCGGACGCTTCGGCGAGGGAAGCATCATCTGTTTCCCGACCAACACGATCTTCAACGAGCGCTACATCCACATCGGCTCCGGCACGATGATCGGTCCATCGGCGACCCTGTCGGCCGGGATGGTGCCAGGTCAGGTCTGCCTCAGCGATCCGGTGGTCCGCATCGGCGATCGGTGTCTCATCGGCAAGGGAAGCGGCATCGTCGGGCACTTCTCGATCGACATCGGCGACGATGTCTGGACCGGTCACCACGTGTACATCACCGATCAGAACCACGGCTACGACGATGTGACGCTGCCGATCTCGCTCCAGACGATGCCCGAGCGGCCGGTCTCGATCGGCGCCGGTTCGTGGATCGGCCACGGGACCGTCGTCCTGCCCGGTGCCCAGATCGGGCGCCACGTGACCATCGGGGCGAACTCGGTGGTGACCGGGACGATCCCGGATTTCAGCGTGGCGGTCGGGAACCCGGCTCGGGTGATCCGTCAGTACGTCGACGGGTCGGGCTGGAACCGGGTCGACGGCTGAGCCGACTCAGGTGTCGCCGCCCAGTTCGTTCGGGGGTGAGCAACTCTTGATCAGGTTGACGACCGAGAAGTCGACCAAGAGGTTGGTCACCGGGCCGCCGTCGACCTTGGTCTCGAGGTACGGCTGCAGGTCGAGGGCTCGGAGCCGCTCGGTGTAGGCGCGCCGGTCGGCGAGCACGATCCGCCAGTAGCCCTCGAAATCGGCGACGAGCTGGCGGTCCTCGTCGCTCGGTGGCAGTTCGGCGATCAGTTCGTCGAGCTGGGCCTCGAGCAGATCGGTCGCCTGATCGACCAGGTCGGCCCGCTCGATCATCTGCTCGGGGGTCGGCTCGGCGATGTAGCCCTCTTCGGTGTCGACGAGCTCGAGTCGCTGAGCCTGGTACCTCGAGCAGATCCGTTCGGCGTTCTCTCGCCAAGCTGGGTCATCGACGCGGTACGCCGCTTCTTTCGAGGCGAAGAACAGCGCGTAGATCCACATGGCGGCCAGGAGGGCGACGATGATCGTCAGCAACACCGCGACGGGCCGAATCCGTCGAGTCGACGTGTCGCCACCCGTGCTCGAGTCCGACGGGGGTCGAAGTCCGGAACCCTCGGTGCTCATGACGACGCCTTCGTCGGTCGGTACGACACGAGCAACTGACCGATCCCGCCGAGGACCCCGACGCCACCGGCGACCACTGCGCCGGTCCATCCCTCGTACCAGGCCATGAGGTCGAGCCCGTGGTCGACGGACCACCGTCCGGGCCCGGCCATGCCGATGACGAATGCTGCTGCGATGATCGACGCGCAGTACTCCCAGCCTTGCGGTGACGTGAAGATGAAGAATCCCGCCTTCCAGTGGGCGACCCGGATGGCGACGACCATCACCCCGATGATGCCAGCGGCAGCGAGCGGCGTCAGGAGGCCGGCGGCGAGCAGGAGACCGGCACCGATCTCGGTGCCGGCAGCTGCCCGTGCCTGCCACATCGGTGCTCGCATCCCGACACTGCCGAACCATGCGGCAGTGCCGGCGAGACCTTGGGCGACCTTGTTGTAGCCGTGAGCCACGAAGAAGAGGCCGGTGACGACACGGAGAACGAGGATGGCGAGGTCGAACTGCTCCATGACGAGCACGATATTGGGTCGAGCGCGACATCGGGTCGCTCGACATCGGACGGACGGCCCGACACGGCAGGGGAGTCCGTCACGAGTGTGCAGGAATCGATGCTGGTAGACATGACCACCGTGTCCGACAAGCTCGACGATCGCTCACGGGGCGATGCAGGTCTGTGGCGCCAGGCGTACCGACTGCTGCGGGCGCTGCTGCGCGGGCACATGCGGCCGTTCCTGATCGCCGTCGTCGGTGCAGGCGTGTTTGCTGCGTGCACGGTCCTCTCGGCGGAGGTGGTCGCCCGCATCACCGACGACGTCATCCGACCACGGTTCGAGCAGGGGTCGGTGTCGGCCTCGACGGTCGCGGCGGTGCTCGGTGCGTTGATCCTCGTCGGGGTCGTGCGTGCCGTGGGTGTGGTCGTGCGGCGGACCTGGGCGGGCATCACCGTCTGGGGGATCGTCGATTCGCTCACCGGCGACGTGGTCGATCGAGTCGTGCGCCAACCCGCACCGTGGCTGCGCAAACAAAACCCGGGCGACGTGATCACGCGAGCGGGCGTGGACACCGAGGCATCGACCGCCGTGCTGCAACCGCTCCCGTTCGCATCGGGGGTCGTGACCATCCTCGTCCTGTCGAGCGCTTGGCTGATCGCCACGGATCCGGTCCTCGGTCTCGGGGCGGTCGCGGTGTTCCCCCTCCTGGTGACGCTCAACCTGGTGTACCAGCGCAAGGTCGATCGTCACTTCAGTTCGGCACAACACGAGATCGGTCACCTCAGCGCGGCGGTGCACGAGAGCTTCGACGGTGTCCACGTCGTCAAGGCCTTCGGTGCCGAGCGCCGCGAGACCGAACGCCTCGCCGTCATCGCGGGCCGACTCCGTGACGCACGTCGTCAGACCATCCGATTGCGCAGCACGTTCGAATCCCTCCTCGACGGTGTTCCCGGCGTCGTGAACGTGGCGCTGCTGTTGGGTGGCGCCTACCGGGTCCGATCGGGAGACCTGACCGTGGGCCAACTCACCGGGTTCATCTACCTGTTCTCGCTGTTGGTGTTCCCGCTTCGGATCATCGGGTATGCGCTGTCCGAACTGCCGCATTCGCAGGCTGGCTGGAGCCGGATGCGCGACCTCCTCGACGACCCGATCGTCGCCGACCCGGTGGATGCGCTCGGTCGCCGGCCCGGGTACTCGCTCGATCTCGTTGGCGTTCGAGTCACTCACGACGGAGAGCGAACGGTGCTCCAGGGGGTCGACGCGCACATCGACGGTGGTGTGACGGTGGCAGTCGTCGGTCCGACCGGTGCCGGCAAGACCACGCTCGTCCACGCGATCGCCGGCCTGGTCGGACTGTCGGAGGGTTCGATCACCGTGCCCGAGGGGACGACGGCGACGGTGTTCCAAGAGCCGTTCCTGTTCGCTGGCACGGTGCGCGAGAACGTGACCCTCGGCAGACCCATCGACGACGACTCGGTCTGGTCTGCGCTGGCTGCGGCCGAGGCCGGTTTCGTCCACCAGTTGCCCGTCGGTCTCGACACGGTGGTCGGCGAGCGTGGCGTGGGCCTGTCGGGCGGACAGCGGCAGAGGATCGCCCTCGCTCGCGCCCTGGTCAGGCGACCGGCGTTGCTGTTGCTCGACGACACGACCTCGGCGCTCGACCCGACCACCGAGGCGCAGGTGCTCGAGAACCTGCGGACGTCGCTCGTCGACACGACCGTCGTCGCCGTTGCATCGAGGCCGTCGACCATCGCGCTCGCCGACGAGGTCATCTATCTGGCCGACGGTGTCGTGGTGGCGCACGGCACTCACGAGGCGTTGATGGCGGCCGACGACGGTTACCGCACGCTCATGCAAGCGTTCGAGCAGGACCGCTCCGACGATTCGGCTGGTGGGTCATGAGCGAGCCGATGAGCAGGTGGAGTGCTGTCGAGACGATCGGTCGTGGGGTGCAGGAAGCCCCTGCGCTGAAGAGTGGCTTTGCAGCGAC
>JBDKIV010000055.1:0-6227 GCA_039796935.1 Actinomycetota bacterium
GCGCCTTCCCGTGTTGGGACGAGCCCGACTTCAAGGCCATCTTCGAGGTCACGCTGGTCGTCGAACCACACCTGCTCGCGGTGTCGAACGGCGACGAGGTCGAGCGTCTTTCGCGAGCCGACGGCAAGCACGTGGTCCGGTTTCGCGAGACGATGCCGATGAGCACCTACCTGATCGCGTTCGTCGTCGGTCCGCTCGAGGCGACCGAACCGGTGCAGGTGCCGCGCCTCGGCGGTGGGACGATCCCGCTGCGGATCATCCATGTCCCGGGCAAGGCGAACCTCACCGCGTTCGGCCTCGACATCGGCGCGTTCGCGCTCGGCTGGTTCCAGGACTACTACGACCTCGCCTACCCGACCGACAAGTGCGACATGATCGCCCTGCCCGACTTCGCTGCGGGCGCGATGGAGAACCTCGGGTGCATCACCTATCGAGAGAACCTGCTGCTGTGCGACACCTCTGCGACCACGCAGGCCGAGCAGCAGGTGGTCGCCGACGTGATCACCCACGAACTCGCGCACATGTGGTTCGGCGATCTGGTGACGATGCGCTGGTGGAACGGCATCTGGCTGAACGAGGCGTTCGCCACGTTCATGGAGATCCTGTGCTGCGATGCGTACCGCCCCGACTGGAAGCGCTGGACGTCGTTCAGCCTCGAGCGAACCGTGGCCTTCGACACCGATGCGCTGGCCAGCACCCGGGCCGTCGAGTTCCCCGTCGAAGCGCCTCACGAGTGCGACGGCATGTTCGACGTGCTGACCTATCAGAAGGGTGGCGCGCTGCTCCGGATGCTCGAGCAGTATCTCGGCCCCGACGCGTTCGCCGCCGGGGTCGGTCAGTATCTGCGCAGTCACCGCTACGGCAACACCGAGACGAGCGACCTGTGGGACGCGATCGAGGCGGTCAACCCCGGGCATCCGGTCCGGCGGATGATGGACAGCTGGATCTGGCAGCCCGGTCACCCGTTGGTGACGGCCCGGCTCGACGGCGACGAGTTGGTGCTCGAGCAGCAGCGGTTCCACGTGGGCGACACCGACCTCGGCCCGGGCGCTGCCACGCTGTTCGTGGTGCCGCTGCATCTGCACAACGGGCCGCACACCTGGACCGTGTTGCTCGAGGGCGATTCGCTGCGACTTCCGTTGCCGCATCCCGAGCAGCCGGTGGTGGTCAATGCCGGTGGGCACGGGTTCATGCGCGTGGCCTACGACGACCGGTTGCGCGCCCGACTCACCGGTGACGTCCTGACGCGTCTCACCATCATCGACCGCTACAACCTCGTCGACGACGCGTGGAACGCCGTGGTCTCGGGCCGGCTCGGCGCCGTCGAGTTCCTCGACATGCTCGACCAGTTCCGCGCCGAGCGCGACATGGCGGTGTGGCAGGCCATCGCCATCGGGCTGCGCGGCATCGGCCGGCTCGTCGAGGGCGAGGCACACGCTGCCTTCCGGGCTCGCGTCCGCGACCTCGTCGCGCCGGCGATGGGCGATCTCGGCTGGGCACCGGCCGACGGCGAGGACGACCTGACGGCGAAGCTTCGGGGCGTCCTGGTGAGTCTGCTGGGCGTGCTCGGTGATGATGCCGACACCCAGCAGCGGAGTCGGGCGATCGTCGCAGCTCCCGAGGGGGTGCACCCCGAACTCGTCGCGGCGGCGATCGGTGTGGTCGCCGCCACGGGGAACGCCGATGACTACGAGCGCTTCCTCGCCGACACGCGCACCGCGGCGACCCCGCAAGAGCAACTCCGCGCCATGTACGCACTGGCCGAGTTCCCCGATGCCGACCTGGTGGCGCGCACCTGCGAGTTGGCGATGAGCGGCGAGATCAAGACGCAGAACGCGCCGTTCCTGCTGGCGCGCTGCATCGCCAATCGTCGTCACGGTCTCCTGGCGTGGGACTTCGTCCGCCGTCACTGGAGCGAAGCGACCGAGCGGTTCCCCGACAACACCATCGTGCGAATGATCGACCCGGTGAAGTTGTTGACCGAGCCGAGCGCCGTCGCCGACGTCCAGTCGTTCTTCGCCGAGCACCCGATCCCGCAGTCGGCCAAGACGCTCGACCAGGTACTCGAACGTCAGCGGGTGAATGCCGCCCTGCTCGCACGAGAGCAGGGCACCCTCGAGGCGTCGCTGACGGAGTGAGTGCGAACGCCGGTCCGGCGACCGATACCGATGGCAGAACCAACCTTCGGCCCTGTTGAGTCGGCGGTCAGCCGGGCACGCTGTGACCGTCATGGGTACAGCGATCTCCTGCCGACACCTCGTCAAGACGTTCGGTTCCACCCGTGCGCTCGATGGGCTCGATCTCGAGGTGGCGAGCGGTGAGGTGCACGGGTTCCTCGGCCCGAACGGGTCGGGCAAGACCGTCACGATGCGCATCCTGCTCGGCCTGCTCCGACAGGACTGCGGCGAGGTGGACGTGCTCGGTCGCGATCCGTGGCGCGACGCGGTCGACCTGCACCGCCGACTCGCCTATGTCCCAGGAGACACGAACCTGTGGCCGAACCTCACCGGCGGCGAGATCCTCGACGTGCTGGCGGGCCTGCGCGGTGGTGTCGATGCGCGTCGGCGAGCGCGCCTCGTCGAACAGTTCGAACTCGACCTGCGCACCAAGGCTCGCAGCTATTCGAAGGGCAACCGCCAGAAGGTGGCACTGGTCGCTGCGCTCGCCTCGGATGCCGACCTGCTGATCCTCGACGAACCGACGACCGGCCTCGATCCGCTCATGGAGAGCGTGTTCCGCACGCACATCCTCGACACACGGGCCGATGGCCGCTCGGTGCTGCTGTCGAGCCACGTCCTCGCCGAGGTCGAGCAGCTGTGCGATCGGGTGACCATCATCCGCCATGGGCGCACGGTGCAGAGCGGGTCGTTGGCCGAGTTGCGTCATCTCACTCGAACCACGGTGACGATCCGCACCGAGCGTCCGGCCGAGGGCCTGGCTGCGCTGCCCGGGGTGCACGGCCTTCGCAGCGACGACGGTGCCGTGACGTTCGATGTGGACGGTGATCACCTCGACGGGGCGATCCGGCACGTGGCGACGCTCGGGGTTCAGTCGTTGACGAGCCACCCGCCCACCCTCGAAGAGCTGTTCCTGCGCCACTACGGCGACGCCGTCGAGGGAACTGCATCGGACGACCGGGCCGAGGACGACCGGCGGTGATGCGCGGTGCGGCGCTGCTCGGCACCTGGCGGCTGGTCCGCTTCGCGGCGCGCCGTGACCGGGTTCGCCTCGCCGTCTGGGTGCTCGGTGTGTCGGCAGCGGTGGTGGTGTCGGCGGCGAGCCTGCTCGACGTCTACGCCACGCAGGCATCCATCGAGGGCTACGTCCGGCTGTTCGGCGACAACCCTGCGCTCGTCGTGTTCGCCGGACCGGGATACGGCTTCGACGAGCCGAGCATCGGCGTGATCCTGGTGAACGAGACCCAACTGTGGGGAATGATCGGGGTGGCCCTGATGAGCATCTTCTTGCTCAATCGCCAGACCCGCGCCGAGGAAGAGTCGGAGCGGACCGAACTGCTCCGTTCGCTGGTCGTGGGTCGTCATGCGCCGGTGGCCGCAGCGACGGTCGTGGTCACGGTGGCGAACGCCGTCGTGGCTGCACTGACCTGTATCGGGTTCGTCGTGCTCGGGTACCCGGCAGCCGGATCGTTGGCGTTGTCCGGATCGTTCGTCGGGGTCGGCCTGATGTTCGTCGGTGTGACGGCGGTGATGGCGCAAGTGTTCGGAACGGGCCGAAGCACACTCGGGGCGGCCTCGACGACGTTGCTGCTGGCCTTCGTCGTCCGGGCCGTCGGAGACGTCGGCGTCGGCGGCTGGCTGACGTGGTGCTCGCCGATCGGATGGGCTCAGGCCGTTCGTGCCTTCGCCGGCGAGCGTTGGTGGACGCTCGCGGTCTGTGTCATCGGCGCCGCCGTGCTCGTAACCGTCTCGTTCTGGCTCGGGACGGTCCGAGATCTCGGAGCCGGCCTGTGGGCCGGCCGCACCGGCCGGTCGACGGCCCCGTCCTGGATGACGCACCCGTTGGGACTGGCGGTGCGGCTCGCCCGCGGTCTCGTGGCCGGATGGATGGTCGGTCTGTTCGTGACGGGCGTCGTCTTCGGCGTGATCGCAGACGACATCGACGAGATGCTGGCCGAGAATCCGCAGATGGCCGAGTTCTTCGCGCAGCTCGAGGGCGAGTCATTGACCGACGCGTACCTGTCGACGGCGACGATGATGCTCGGCCTGATCGCATCGGGTCTGTCGGTCGCCCTGGTGCTCGTGCCGCACGGCGACGAGTCGAAGGGTCGAGCGGCATGGATGCTGGCCGGTCCCCTCGGCCGGTCGCGCTGGCTGATGAGCCACGTGGTGACGTGCGTGGGTGCCACGGTCGCAGCCATCGGGGCGGCGGGTCTCGGCATCGGGGTCGCCTACGCATGGGTCACCGACGACCTCGACGCGATCCCGCACCTGTTCGTCCGGTCGCTGGTCGCCGTCCCTGCAGCGCTCGTACTCGCCGGCGCTGCCGTCGCCATCTTCGGGCTCGCGCCGCGCGGTTCGGTGTTCGGTTGGGCACCGCTCGTGGTGTCGGCGCTCGTGCTGTTCCTCGGCGAGGTGCTGCAGTTGCCCCACTGGGTCCGATCGGTGTCTCCGTTCGAGCACGTACCCGTGGCGGGCGACGGGTACGAGGCCTTGTCGATGCTGGGACTGAGCGGTTGTGCGGTCGCGCTCGTCGCGCTCGGCTGGTGGGGTGTCACGCGCCGCGACATCGCCGATCACTGAGCCGGCGGTCGGCGTGCCGATGCGATCGGCACGATGACAGGTCGCGCGAGCGCTACCGTTCGCACATGGGTGACAGTGCGAAGCAATTCGCCCTGCAGCTGCTCGGCAGAGCCGGAGTGCCCGTCGACGGGCCCGAGCCGTGGAGTCTGCAGGTACGCGACGAACGGCTGTGGGATCGGGTGCTCTCGCAGCGCCAGTTGGGGATGGGCGAGGCCTACATGGACGGCTGGTGGGAGTCGGCGGCCATGGACGAGATGCTCACTCGGCTGCTGGTGAGCGGCGCGCTCGACGAAATCCGGGCCAGCCCCAAGCTCGTCGGCATGGCCGCCCAGTCGTATCTGCTCAATCGGCAGACCCAGCAGCGCGCCGCGCGCAACGCCCGACACCACTACGACATCGGCAACGACCTCTACGAGCGAATGCTCGACCGACGGATGGTGTACTCGTGCGGGTACTGGGAGCACGCCTCCGACCTCGAGGGCGCCCAGCACGACAAGCTCGACCTCATCTGCCGCAAGCTCGGCCTCGAGCCCGGCATGCGGCTGCTCGACATCGGTTGCGGCTGGGGCGGCCTGTTGCACCACGCGGCCACCCACTACGGCGTCATCGGTACCGGGATCTCCCCGGCGGGCAATCAGGTCGAGGTGGCTCGGCAGCGGTGCGCCGAACTGCCGGTCGACATCCGCCAGCAGGATTACCGGCAGCTCGTCGGTCGGTTCGATCGGATCGTGTCGGTCGGCATGATGGAGCATGTCGGACCGCGCAACCTGCAGGCGTTCTTCCGAACGTGCGACCGGCTGCTCGCCGATGGAGGGATGATGCTCCACCACACGATCGGCTCGACGGTGTCGAAGCACCACACCGATCCGTTCTTCGATCGGTACATCTTCCCCGGCGGTGTCGTCCCGTCGTTGGCCCAGTTCAACCGTGCAGCCGAACCGGGCTGGGTGGTCGAGGACGTCCACAACTTCGGTCCCGACTACGACCGGACCCTGCTGGCGTGGCACGACAACATCGAGGCGCGGTGGCGCGAGATCCCTCGGTACGACGAGCGGTTCCGCCGGATGTGGCGCTACTACCTCCTGTCGTCTGCGGCCGGGTTCCGGGCGCGCAACCTGCAGTTGTGGCAGGTCGTGATGCGACGCCGAGGAAGGGCCGGGCGCTACGTGACCGTTCGGTAGGGACGGTTCCGGGCCTGGTTCACACCACGGTCACCACCACGGTCACCACCACGGTCACCACCGCGATCATCACGGCCGCGCCATCGGCAAGGCTGTCACGGTGCAGTTGCTCGATGTGCTGATCGTCCTGATCGTGATGAGTGCCGCAGTCGCTGGGGCACGGTCGGGGCTGGCGGTCACTGCGGCGTCGGCGATCGGAACGGTGGTGGGGTTGGTGAGCGGGGCATGGCTCGGGGTTCGCCTTGCCTCGCCCGTCGACGACGCGTCGTGGCGGGCGATCGTCGTG
>JBDKIV010000056.1:0-4776 GCA_039796935.1 Actinomycetota bacterium
GGGTACTCCCAGGACAGCATGAGCACACGCATCGGCCACGACCGTAGCGTTCGGGAGGCGTCCCCACCTACGCTTGGCGGATGCTGGTGAGTGAGTTCGACCTCCACCTCATCGGTGAGGGTGCCCACCGCCGCTTGTGGGAGGTGCTCGGGGTCGTCGACCAGCCGGGTGGTGCGATGCGGGCTGCGGTCTGGGCCCCGAACGCGAGCGCCGTGGAGATCGTCGGCGACTGGAACCAGTGGGTCCCCGAGCCACTGGCGCCGCAGGGTTCGTCGGGTGTCTGGGCGGCGATCGTCGGTGCCCGGCCGGGCCAGCGCTACAAGTTCCGGGTTCAGGGGCAGGATGGACACGCCACCTTGAAAGCGGACCCGATGGCGCTGTCGGCCGAGTGCGCCCCCTCGGACGCCAGTGTCGTTGCCGGCCGGTCGGGCTATGTGTGGGGCGACGACTCGTGGATGCGGGGTCGGTCGGCGACGCAACCGGCGGCAGCATCACCGCTGCGGATCTACGAGGTGCACCTCGGCTCGTGGCGTCAGGGCATCGGCGGCTACCGCGAGATCGCCGAGCAACTGGGCGCCCACGTGTCGTCGCTCGGATTCACCCATGTCGAGCTGCTTCCGGTCGCCGAACACCCCTTCGGCGGCTCGTGGGGCTATCAGGTGTCGAGCTTCTACGCGCCGACGTCGAGGTACGGCGAGCCCGACGACTTCCGCGCCTTCGTCGACTCCATGCACCGGATCGGCATCGGGGTGATCGTCGACTGGGTGCCGGCCCACTTCGCGAAGGACGCGTGGAGCCTCGGACGCTTCGACGGGACAGCGTTGTACGAACACGCCGATCCTCGTCAGGGAGAGCACCCCGACTGGGGGACGTACGTCTTCAACTACGGGCGCAACGAAGTCCGCAACTTCCTGGTCGCCAACGCGCTCTACTGGTTCGACGAGTTCCACGTCGACGGGCTACGGGTCGATGCGGTGGCGAGCATGCTGTATCTCGACTACTCGAGAGCGGAGGGGGAGTGGGTCCCCAACGCGCAGGGCGGCCGCGAGAACCTCGACGCCGTGCGCTTCCTCCGAGAGTGCAACAGCGTGGTGCAGGAGCGTCACCCGGGGGTGATGATGATCGCCGAGGAGAGCACCTCGTGGCCCGGGTTGACGGCCTCGCCCGCCGACGGAGGTCTCGGGTTCACGCACAAGTGGAACATGGGCTGGATGCACGACACGCTCGGTTACTTCCGCGAGGACCCGGTCCATCGGCGTTGGCACCATGGCCTCCTCACCTTCGGTCTGCTGTACGCCTTCAGTGAATCGTTCGTGCTCCCGCTCAGCCACGACGAAGTCGTGCACGGCAAGGGAAGCCTGCTGTCGAAGATGGCGGGCGACGACTGGCAGCGTTTCGCCAACCTGCGTGCGCTCTACGGCTGGATGTGGGCACTCCCCGGCGCTCCGCTGCTGTTCATGGGAGGCGAACTCGCTTCGTGGAACGAGTGGAACGACGGATCCTCGTTGCCGTGGCATCTTCTCGATCACGCTCCCCACCGAGGTGTCCGCGATCTCGTCGCCGACCTGAACGCCGCAGGGTCCCGGTGGAGCGCCACGTGGGAGCGAGACCGTGACCCGGCGGGGTTCGAATGGCTCGAGGCCGACGACGACCGTCACAGCGTGTACGCATTCGTGCGGTGGGCCCATCACGGTTCGAACGCCCTGGTCTGCATCGCCAACTTCACACCCGTACCGCGGCCCGGTTACCGGGTCGGCCTGCCGTGGCCGGGCGAGTGGGAGATCGTGATCGACACCGACGACGCTGCCTACGGAGGCAGTGGGGCATCCGGCGGTCGCTCGTACGTGGAGGGTCGCCATGACCACCCCTGGCAGGGGCAGCCTTCGTCAGGAGTGCTCGACCTTGCGCCGCTCGGCGTCGTCTGGATCGCGGCGACCCGTCGCGCCTGAGCATCTCGCGTCCATGACCGATCGTCCGACGTACCGAAGCGACCCGACACTGCGCTCGGTCGTCGCGGCGAGCGTTGCCCTCGGCGCCGCCGTCGGTGTGTTCGGCATCTCGTTCGGTGTCGGCGCTGTGAGTGCCGGTGCGACGCTGGCCCAGGCATGCGTCATGTCACTACTGGTCTTCACCGGAGCGTCACAGTTCTCTGCGGTGAGCGTCATCGGTGCCGGCGGCACCGCGGCCGCTGCGCTCGGTGGTGCCATGGTCCTCGCGGCCCGCAACGGGGTCTACGCCCTCACCATGGGTCGGCGCGTCGACGGGCCGATCCATCGGCGTCTCGTCGCTGCCCAACTGACCATCGACGAGTCGACGGCCATGTCGGTCGCTCAGGATGATCCGGCGGCCCAACGGGCCGCCTTCTGGATCACCGGACTGAGTGTCTACGTGTTCTGGAACCTGGGGACGTTGATCGGCGCGCTCATCGGGACGTCCGTCGATCCGCAGACCTTCGGACTCGATGCGGCCTTTCCCGCCGGCTTCGTGTTCATGGTCTGGCCGCTGCTGCGAACGCGACGAGGGCTCGTCGCTGCGGCGCTCGGCGCCGCGATCTGCCTGGTGCTGACACCGTTCACCCCGATCGGCGTGCCGATCCTGTGCGCTGGCGCCGCAGTACTGGTGGGCGTGCCCGAGGGCGGCGAGGGGCGAATCCGGTGACCTGGACGTTGGTGCTCGTGCTGGCTGCCGGAGCCTATGCCTGCAAGGTGGCCGGGTTCTTCGTGCTCGGCCGCAGGCCTCTTCCGGCGGTCGTCGAACGATGTCTCCTGCTGATCCCCGCGGCGGTGGTGTCGGCGCTGGTGGTCAAAGACACCGTCACGAGCGGGCAGAGCCTCGTCGTCGATGCTCGCCTCGCCGGGGTGGTGGCGGCGACGATCGCCGTGTGGCGACGGGCTCCGTTCGTGGTGGTGATCGTGGTGGCAGCGGCCGTCACAGCCGGGGTTCGATCGCTCTGACCAGGAGAGGCCGCCGTCGGCTCAGGCGCGAACCGTTGCGCTGCGGAGATACTCGGCGGCCGTCTCGGGTGGCACGATGTTGATGAGGACACCCGTTCCGCGCTCGAAACCGGCCGTGGTGTTGAGTTTCGGCCAGATGTTGACGTGCCAGTGGAACGCACCCGTGTAGTGGTGCGGGGCGGTGCTGAACACGAGGTTGAACGAGACGTCGCCGACCACCTCGCGAAGGTGGGCGATGGCGTCGCGGATCGCCACGCCGACCGCGGCCAAGGTGGTGTCGTCGGCGTCGTTGAGGTGCAGGTCGTGGCGTCGCGGGATGATCATCATCTCGAACGGCGAACCGCTCCAGAACGGGCAGATGCACAAGACGTCGTCGGTCGCGAAGACGACCCGTTTGCCGTCGACGAGCTCTGCTTCGACGGTGGTGCACAGGATGCACCCTCCTTCGAACCGGTTGAACCCGCGCTGCTCTTCGAGCACCTCGCCCGGCACGAACGGCAGCCCGAGCAGTTGCCCGTGCGGGTGCGACAACGACGCTCCGGCCTCGCGTCCGTGATTGATGATCGCCTGGGTGAATCGAAGATGGGGCGCTGCCGCGTGTTCGCTGAAGCGCCGTTGCAGGACCCGCATCATGTCGGCGGCGTCGTGGTCGCTGAGGGCGTGCAGGCCGCCATCGTGATCACGCGAATACACGAACACCTCGTGGATGCCGCTCGCCTCGGCTTCGACGTGGACCGGCCCGAGGTGGTGCACGGCGAACGGCTCGTCCCCGGAGAAGGCGGGGTAGCGGTTGGGGAGGACCCGCATCTTCCAGCTACCACCCTCGTCGAGGCGCTCCAGCGCCGGTGCGCTGGCCTCTTCGTTGCCCGGGCAGAACGGACACGGACGGCCCGGCTCGAACTCGACCTCGGCGCAGCGAGGAGCGAAATCGGTCGGTCGCTCGGCACGCTCGGCGACGATCGTCACCCATCGGCCGGTGAGTGGATTCAGACGAAGTTGACTCACAGCACCCTTACCTTACGCCGATCGGGCGCGTGTTCGATGGACGCCCCGGACATTTCGCTCAACCGCCGCTCACGGTCCGGTACTCGCTCACGTGCCGCGCGCTGTCGGCGGTGAATGCGCTCCGGTCGACGTCACCCCACCGATTCGTCAGGACGAACCCGGCTCGCGCGGCCATCTCGTCGAGTTCGTCCGGGGTCGACCAGCGAATCGCCCAGGGGCGCAGCCGAACCCCTCCTGCCTCGGTGATCTCGATGAACTGCCCCTCGGCCGACTGCGTGTCCCGGTCGTGGCGGCTTGCGCTCAGGACCACCCGGTCGGCAGCGATCGACCGGACGGTGAGGCCCGTGTCGTCCTGCCCGGCGCCGGGTCGGTCTGCGTCCAGCATCCCGGTGTCGGGCGGTCGCGGGACGAACACCTCGACCACGAACGCCCCGCCCGGCCGCAGGTGGGCCGCCACCGACGCGAAACAGGCCTGCTGTCGCTCGGCAGAGAGCAGGTTGAACAACGTGTTGTAGGCGACGAACACGAGGTCGAACGGTCCTGGCGGCAGATCGTCGACCATGTCGCCGACGACCGGTGCAACACGGCCATGAGGATCGTTCGAGACGAGTCGGGCCAGCATCCGTTCGCTGGAGTCGATCCCCGTGACCGAGCCGACGAGATCGGCGAGTGGACAGGCCAGCCGACCGGTGCCGACCCCGAGCTCGAGCACGTCACCTCCCGGGCCGGCGAGATCGGCCAAGAGCGCCACGGTTGCCGACACGTCGCTGATGTCGTGGTACCAGTCGTCGTAGACGTCCGCGAACGCATCGCCGTA
>JBDKIV010000057.1:0-6539 GCA_039796935.1 Actinomycetota bacterium
CGCACACCACGGCGCAGTCGACGTTACCGACGCTCCACCCGTCGACCTCGAGCAGATGCACCACGTGGCGGAGCAGCACGAGCGAATCGGCACCCTTCCACTGCGGATCGGTGTCGGGAAAGTGCTGACCGATGTCGCCGAGACCGGCAGCGCCGAGCAAGGCATCGGCCACGGCGTGAGCCACCGCATCGGCGTCGCTGTGGCCGACGAGGCCCCGCTCGCCCTCGAAGTGCACACCCCCGAGTCTCAGTTGCCGATCCGGGTCGTCGCTGAAGCGGTGCACGTCGAAACCCTGCCCCACTCGAACATCCATCAGTCGACCTCCTCGGTGCGTCCGGTGGTCCGTAGCCGATCTCTGGCCCAGTCGAGGTCGATCGGGTGGGTGATCTTCCGGTTGTCGGGATCACCCGGAACGACCACCACCCGACCGCCCGACATCTCGACGACCGCCGCGTCATCGGTCCCATCGGCGCCGCTGCGATGCGCCGACCGCAGGGCACCGGCACGGAACGCTTGCGGAGTTTGCACGGCGACCAACCGATCCCGCGGCGGAGTCCCGGTCACCACGCCGTCGTCGTCGACCATCTTGATGGTGTCGGTGACAGCGAGACCCGGCACCGCACCATCGGCTCCGTCACGGATCGCATCGACCACCGACGCGAACAGTCGGGCACCGGCGAACGGCCGCGCCGCATCGTGCACCACCACGACATCGGCATCGTCGGGCACCATCGCCAGACCTGCCCGTACCGAGGCACTCCGCGTGGCACCTCCGCCGACCACCACGGCCACGCCGGCGAAGTGGGTGCACTCGCGGACGACGTCGTCCGCCGGGACCACGACCACCACCCCACGACCTGCCGCTGATGCCGCAGCCACCGAATGATCGATCATCCGCCGGTCGTCGAGCAGTTCGTACTGCTTGAGCCCACCGAACCTCGCACCCGAGCCCCCACCGACGACGATCGTCCACACGTTGTCGACCTGGAAAGGGGGCACGAGCACCGAGGGTAGTACCGTACGACACGCATGGCTCATGAGCACCTCCTCGCGGCGACCGACTTCTTCGCCGATGCAACCCCCGAACTGCTGGCTGCACTCGTGGCCAGTGGACGCGAACAACCCCTCGTCCGGGGCGACATCCTGTTCAACGAAGGTGACGCTGCCGAGGCCCTCTATCTGGTCACCAGCGGACGCCTCGCCATTGCGATCGCCAACCCGATCGACCACCGCGAGACCGTCGTCTCGCTGATGGAACCGGGCGACCTCTTCGGCGAGATGTCGATGCTCGACGGCGGAGCCCGCTCGGCGATGGCGCGAGCGCTCGAACCATCGGTCGTGCTGGCAATTCCCTACACCGCCGTGCTCGACGTGCTGCACCGCAATCCCGAGATGCTCTGGGGCGTCACACGGATGCTCGCACAGCGTCTCCGAGTGATGGACGAGACCCTCGCCGACAGCGTGTTCCTCGACGTCACCGGCCGCACCGCCAAGCGCCTCCTCGAACTGTCCGAGGGTGCTGACGAGTTCACGCTTCCGGTGACCCAGGAGGAGCTCGCCGGCATGGTCGGCGCCTCGCGAGAGCGTGTCAACAAGGCCATTGCCAGCTTCATCCGACTCGGGTGGATCGAGCAGCACGAACGGCGCTACACGATCCTCAAGCGACCGAGCCTCGAGATCCGGGCGCGTTAACCCTCGAGCCAGACCCGCGAACGGGCGAACGCATCAGCGGCATCGTCCGATCGGTGAGCCGGGCGAGCCGGATCGTGCGCGAAGCCGTGCTCGGCCTGGGGATACCTGACCGTCGCCACACCGACCGACTCGAGCGCGACCACGTCGTCGGGCGGCGTGTACGGATCGAGTTCGCCGATGACCGCCAGCACCCTGTCGGCGTGCCCTGCCGCAAGGATGTCGAGCGGTTCGGCCTGCGTGGCGCTCTGCCAACCGCCCGGCACCCGAATCATCCCGTAGAAACTGACGATCCGGTCGAAGCGATCGCTGCGCGCCGCCTTGTGGCAGTACATCCCACCGAGACAGAACCCGAGGAGTCCGACCCGGCCGACCCCGGAACGCATTGCCAGTTGGTCTGCGGCGGCCTCGAGGTCTGCGAGGTGCAGCGCATCGTCGATCGACGCGACCAGGGCGCTCCGCGGGCCGATGTCGGGGCCGAGATCGCGACCCGGAAACGGCTCGACCGCACAGACGCTCATGTTCCAGTCACGCGCGAGGCGTGCCACCAGATCGTCGTACAGCGGCCTCAATCCGAAGATGTCCGGTGCGATGACGAGGCCCATGGTCGGCGGGCCGTCGGGCTGTGCGAACTCGGCTGGGGTGCCGCTGGGAAGGGTGATCCGCATGGACCCGGACGCTACCCGAGCGGCCGGCACCTATGCGTCACGCCGCCGGGCGAGCACCGAACCCAGCACCAACACCGCAGTCGTCCACGCAGCGAAGTACAGACCACCGAGCACCCGCCCGAGGGCCTGGTCGCCAGGGTCGACAGCGGTCAGACGAAACCCCGCCGAGTAGGGCAACCAGTCGAGCGCGCCCTCGAAGCCTGCGGCATACAGCAGCGCTCCGATGATGTTCTCGATGATCAACGGCCACAGCACGAGGATGGCGATGGCGGCCGGTGTGGCCCGCACCACCAGACCGATCGCCAGACCGAGCACCGACAGGATCGCAGCGAACGCGACGACCCCGACCAGCGCAGAGACCGCGTCGCCGAACCGATCCGTCATGTCGAGCGATGCGCCGCGGGATTCGAACACCAGAGCACCCACCGGAAACGCCGTCACGATCACCACGAGTTGAACCACCACGGCCAGGCCGAGCGTGACCACCGTCTTCGCGGTCACCACCCTGCCCCGCCGTGGCGTGGCCGCGAACGTGACCCGGATCGTCCCGAAGCCGTACTCGCTGGTGACTCCCGCCGCGCCCACGACACCCAGCATCAATCCGGTGACCACCGACGTACCCGTCACCAGCGACGCGATGTCGGTGACGCTCCAACCCTCGGCGTCGGCGAACACCGAGGTGAGCACGGTCACCACCAGAGGGAACGCCACGCCGATGATCGACAGCACGAGACTCAGACGGACCGATCGCAGCTTCACCCACTCGCTTCGGATCGCGTCGATCACCAGACGCCCCCTCGATACTCCTGCACCGACGCCGTGGCCCGGAGGAACGCATCCTCGAGCGATCCGACCTGCTCGGAGAGCTCGTGCAGCACCACCTGGCGCTGCAACGCCGTCTCGCCGACCTGGACCGCCGACGCGCCGCGAACTGCCGCGGTGACGTCATCGAGGTAGTCGACGACAGCACCACCCTGCCGGAGCGGCTCGACCAGATTGGCCAGCCGAGGGCTGCGGACCCGGACCCAGCGGTCGCCGTATCGATCGATGAACTCGTCGACCGTGCACTGCTCGATCAACTGCCCCTTGCCGATGACCACGAGCGACGATGCGATCAGCGAGATCTCGGCGAGTTGATGACTGCTCACCAACACGGTCCGGCCCTGCGAGGCGAGATGCACCAGGACATCACGGATCCATCGGATCCCCTCGGGGTCGAGGCCGTTGGCGGGTTCGTCGAGGATCACCGTGGCCGGATCGCCGAGCAGCACGCTCGCCAGTCCGAGCCGCTGCCTCATGCCGAGGGAGAACGTCGACACCCGCCTGCCGGCCACATCGGACAACCCGACCAACTCGAGGACCTCACCGATGCGTGACGACGGCAGGCCGTTCGATGCTGCGATCCATCGCAGATGGTTACGGGCGCTACGCCCGGGATGCACGTAGCCGGCATCGAGGAGCGCCCCCACGTGGCGCAGCGGCCGATCGATCGAGACGTACGGAACCCCGTCGAAGTGAGCGCTGCCGGTGTCCGGCCGGTCGAGACCGAGCATGCACCGCAAGGTCGTGCTCTTGCCCGACCCGTTCGGCCCGAGAAAGCCGGTGACACGCCCTGGGTGCACATCGAAGCTGAGGTTGCCGACGGCGACCTTGCCGCCGAAACGCTTCGTGAGACCCTGGACCTGGATCACATCAGCCCTGTGATTGCTGAGTGAACGTCTCGAGGTATCCCTTCGCCACGAGGTTCGGCGTGTTCACCGGATCCTCGAGCTTCACCAACAGCGCCCGGAGCACCTCGGTGGTCAGCGACGCATTCACCTGGGCGAGCAGCGCTGTGACGTCGGCCGTCGCCGAGATCTTGGACACGATCGGGATCGGTGCATCGACGGCGATGACGCCACGCTCGTCGACCAGCGGCAAGAGGCCGGCCACGACGATCGCCGGGCTGAGCCCCGACAGGAACACGCAATCGAGCGTGCCGGACTGGACACCCGACTCGACATCGGCGGCGTCGACCGTGACGACCCCTGCCAGGTCGGCCTCGTACACCTCGCCGATCCGGTCGAGGTTCGTGCCCGGCGCCGCGCCGATCGAGAGGTCCGCGAGTGCGGCGAACGCATCGTCGAAGCTGCTGAGTTCGTTGGCGGACACCGCTCCGGCCGTGCAGGCGAGGACCGTCCCCGCATCGGCCTTGGCCGGGTCGGCGGTGGTGAGCGACTCGGGGAGGGCCGATGCCAACGCCTCGATCTGTGTGTCGAGGTTTCGGGCATCGACCTCGTCACCGCCGGCACTCACGAATGCCAAGAACGACGACGACAACTCGGGCGCGAGTTGCAGCGAATCGGACTCGAGTGCCGCGAAGACGGCTCCACGATCGGGCAACGGGTCCTTCCGAGCCACTCGGTAGCCGGCGTTGGTGAGGGACTGCGCCCAGATCGACGACAGCAGCTGGCTGAGCGAATCGCTCGCGCCGCCCACCGTGATGGCGGGCGACGCCACCTCGACTTCTTCCTCTGCTGCGCCGTCATCGCCGCACGCCGAGAGCGCGAGCGACGCCAGCACCAAGACAGCGACGGCCGATCGGTTCAACTTCACCGGGACTCCTTGCACATAGATCCTCACCAGGGGGCGATTCGCCCGGGGCATCGTACGACCATGCGTCGGTGACCACGCCGCGTGACGACGGCTTTTCGGTTCAAAGACCGCCCGAGAACGTGTCGATCATCAACCGGACGTCGTCGCCGAGCGGGTACAGGATCGGGCACGTGCAGCCGGTCGCGACGTACTCGGCGACCTTCTCGCGGACCTCGTCGGGCTCACCGCTGGCGGTGATCATCTGCACGATCTCGTCGGGTACCAAGCGACTCGCGGCCACGACTTCGTCGTGCGTGGCCGGCCAGGTGAGGACCTTGCCGATCTCGTCGAGCAGATCCTGTGGCACGCCGGAGGCCTTCATGATGTGCGGCTGCTGCCCGAGGTACTGCGTCACCAGCAACCGGGCGCTGTCGAGCGCCGCCCTGCGGTCGCGGTCCACGCTGCAGACCACCAGCTGCGGCCTGTCGATCTGGTCGACCGTGCGGCCCGCCTTGACAGCCCCGCGCTCGAGAGCAGCCATCGCGTCACGGTTGTAGCCGGGCGACACGAGATAGTTGAGCACGGCTCCGTCGGCGATCTCGCCCGTGAGTTCCATCATCTGCATACCGGTCGCGCCGATGTAGATCGGCACGTCCTTGGGACGGCGCTCTTGATACACGTAGTCAAGCTCGACCCCGTCGAGGTGGGCGAAGTGACCATCGAAGGTGACGGTCTCGTTGGCCAGCAGTGCCCTGACGACCGTGACCACCTCGCGCATGACGGTCAGCGGACGCTCGCGACGTATGCCGACCTTGGCCGCCAACGGGTCCCACCACGCGCCCAGTCCGCAGATGACGCGACCAGGAGCCAGGTCGTCGAGCGTCGAGAACGTGCTCGCCAATCGAGCAGGGTTGCGGGTCCAGATGTCGATGACACCGCTGCCGACCTTGATGCGATCGGTCGTCGCCGCGAACGCCGCCATCGGTACCACGGCGTCACGCACGAGCCGGCTGTCTGCCTGCCACACCGCATCGAACCCCTGCTGTTCCGCATACCGGACGAGTTCGATCCCCTCTCGAATGGCGTGGGCGTCCTGCAGGTACAGCGCAACGGGAGTGCTCATCGGGCACACGCTACTTCGTTGACAAAACGTCAAGGAAGCGTCTGATCACCCGAGGCGGCGGAACAACCGTGCCGCCTGTTCGGCGGCCTTCGCCCGAACCTCCGCGGGGTCGACACGGGTCGGGACCCCGTCGCGCAGCAACACCTCACCGGATGCCGCCACGACCTCGAGCGCCCGCACACCGGGTGTGAAGGCGACGTGCCACGCAGAGTCGGCATGGTCGTAGCTCCACCTGACCCGGTCGTCACGTGCTTCGGGGAACCACCGGTACCCCTCGTCCAACCAGCGCCAGACCATGTCGGGAGACGCGGTCACGTCATGAGCGCGCAGGGCCACATACGCCAACCGCGCCTCCTCGAGCATGTCCGCCCCGATCCCGTCCGTACCGAGCACCACCGGGTTGGTCCAGCGTGTCGGCGAGGCGTAACCGACGGCATTGTTCATGTTCGACCGTGGATTGTGAGCGATCGTCCCGGCCATCGGTC
>JBDKIV010000058.1:0-2734 GCA_039796935.1 Actinomycetota bacterium
CGCCACCCACGGCCGACGACCTCGACCGGATCTGCCTCGACAGCATCGCCCGTTTCAAGCGGCCGAAGTCGTACCGATTCGTCGACGCGCTGCCGACCAACAACTACGGCAAGGTCATGAAGCGAGAACTTCGCGAGCAACTTCGCGCCGAGTCAGCCCGGGCATAGGCCCTACGACGGCTCGTGCTCGCCTCAGAATCCCCTCCAGCCGGGTAGCCGACTGGCCTGCTGCACCCACGAGACGAACTGGTCGGCGTCGATCTGATCCGCCTCGAACACGTGCCAGTACCGCGTGTCGTCGCTCTTCGACGCCACGGGCGGCACAGGATCGAGTTGCGCGCCGCTGAAGAACGCCACCTTCACGTACTTGGTGAGGCAGTGGAACCCGAGGAACCACCCATTCCCCTCCAGACCGTAGAACGGGGTGTTCCAGCGCACCGCCTTGCGAACGTCGGGCACGGCCCGGCAGATGAGACCATCCAGTTGCTCGCCGACGCGGTGCTTCCAACCGGGCATGGCAGCGAGGTAGTCCCGCACGGGCTGATCGCCGTCACCTTTCGGAATCTGAGGGTTGCCCCCCGACAGCAGCACCGGCTCGTTCGACTCCGCGCTCATCTCGCCCATGATCGCGCCGACGCGCGAACTCGACAAGCACGCAGGCCGGTCACAGCCACACACCTGCCAGATCGACGATCACATGCCCCGACGACGACGACAGCACCGAGACTCCGCCCTCGCCCAGCGCAACCTGGAGTCCGTTGCTGTCAGGCCGCCATGCGTGAGTGTTGACCGATGACGTCCCCGGCCACGAGACACCGGCGGGGAACACCGCAACGAAACCATCGGTCCACTGTCCGACGGCAGTTGTGTTGATCGACGCAGCGCGGGCAGCTTCCGGGATGCCACGAACCCCTGCAATGGCGACATGAACGATCGTCCCGGGCGGGACGGCACGCCCCTGCTGCCCTGCGGACAGACTCGTGTCTGCCTGACGAGTGTCGATCACGCGGATCGGCTCGACGGCCTGCAGGAGCCGCCCCTGCGAACCGAACCATCCGGTGACATCGACCACCACATCCGCTGCCGACGATGTGTACACACAGACGGCGCCCTCGCCCACACCCACGATCGCGTTGTTGGACTGCACCCGGACTCCCGGCATCACGTTCACCGTCGACGTCGACGGAACCGGACTGCCGCACGGGAACACCGTCGCGAAGAGGGGTGCCGCTGACGTGACCACGGCAACATTCACCGAGACAGCCGTCGCATCGACTGGCACCGAACCAACCCCACTGACCTCGAATCTGGTGACGAGCTGTCCTTCGGGCCGACCGTCGGTTCGAGTGTCTCCCGCCCGGAACGGCACGGTCGGCGTGAAACGTTCGGTTCCGGCTGGCGAGAAGTAGCCCGTCACATCGACGATCACCTCGGTGTCGGCGATCGAACGGAGGCAGATCCCACCCGCAGCATCGAGCGGAACGATCGACGAGTTCGCGACCGTCCACGACGACGCCGGCCAATTCGTCGTCGACACATCGGGGACCGGACCGCATGGATACGCAGCCAGGAAACCCGATCCGGCCGTCTCCGTCACCGTGAAGGTGGCTGCGATCGCTGTGATCTCCTCCGGCAGTCCGCTCACCGCCGCAACTTGGACGCGCTGTGCTACGCCCGATCGAAGCCGTGTGACGCCCAGCAGACGGCGGGAGTCGGCGAGTCTCGTCGGCGCCAACGTCGTCATGCCCACCGGTGCGCCGATCGTCGTGGTCGACGTGTCGAGCAGCGGCGGCGGCGACGACGAACCCGAGACCTCACCAGCGATGAACGACGCACGTGCCCGGTACCCGGCCACACTGAGGTGCACGCCATCCGGGGCCAGTAGCGCCGACCGATCACCGAGCACACCCGCCCAATCGATCACCGATACGTTGGGGTGACGAGCAGCAATGCCCCAGATCTCGTCGTTGTACCTCTGTGCGGCCTCGGTGTGACGGCTCGAATGAACAGTCACGAGGTGGACCCGGCGACCAAGTCCAGCGATCCGGATGACCGATTCCACGGTCGTCCGAAAGCTTGCCACCGGCGCGCCGCCGATCACATCGTTCGTTCCCAGGGCGAACACGATCTGCAACGGCAGCGCCGCTTGGGCTCCTCGAATGATCGAGAGTCCCGTCGCGGAGAAACGACTCTGTCGGGCGTCGACCGCTGCGACCAGACCATGCACGGAGTACTCGGTCGCCGCAGAGCGAGCGACACACCAGTCACCGACCGACAACGAGTCGCCGATCACGAACACATCGGCCGATGAAGGTGCGGACCGAGCCGTGATGGACGTGCAGGCGACGGGCTGCGCCGCGCTCACGCCGTCGGCGACGCCGATCAGGGTGATCGACATCAGCGCAGCCAGGAGTGCCGCGCGACGCAAACCCCTCAGCACCACCTCACCGATGCTGCAGAGCATGTCGCCCATGTCCCGACTCGACCAACTCCGTGTGCGCTACGCCTGCAACGGACGGGTCAGTTGCTCGATGTGTTGCGTCACCAGCCGACGCACTCGTGCCCTGTTCATCGCTCGAGGGTCGGAGAGGCTCTGCACCGACAGCCCGTCGATCAATGCATGAAGCAACAGCGCCTCGTCCTCGATCCGTCTTCCCGCACCGAGGAACCCTGCGCGTCGAAGCCCCTCGAGACCGGCGACAACTTCCCGATGCACGAGTCGCTGCACGCTTCGT
>JBDKIV010000059.1:0-6301 GCA_039796935.1 Actinomycetota bacterium
CTTGGTGTCGAGCATGGCGACCCAGAGTTTCCCTGCCGACGAACCTGCTGCTGCGCCGGCGTGCAACAGCGCAGGATCGACCTCGACCTCGACGTTGCCGAAACCCGCCTCCCCGATGCCCAGAGCCGTCGCCAGACGTCGGGCCGGATCGACGGTGAGCACCAGCACTCGAGCACCGAGGTCGCGGGCAGCGATCGCGCCGAGCGCCGCCGAGATCGTCGTCTTGCCGGTCCCGCCGCTCCCGCAGACCACGAGCATCTCCTTCGACGCGAGCAGTGCATCGAGGCCCGGTACCGCAACACTGCGCCGGCGCGTACCTGCCATCGTCAGACCAACTCGTCCCGGATCGACTCGGCCATCAGCGTGACGACACGACGACCCGTTGCCCGGGTGAACAGTTCGGGGACCATCAGCAAGGGCACGCCCGCAGGAATGGCCGAACGGAGACGCTCGAGATGACCGGCACCGACGTGTCGTCGAGCCTCGAGCATTGCCGACGCCTCGAACACGGTGGCCACCTTCGACCCCGCGGCATCGACGAGCAACCGAAGCGGTGCCTCCTGCTGGAGATCGGCGAACACACGAGCCTCCCGCTCGCTGAACAGAGCCGGGAGCACCCGATTGGCCACCACCGACGCCACTCCGACCCGGGTCTCGGAGCGGACCCTGTCGATCAGCTCGAGGCTCTCGGTGACGGGCATCTCCTCGGGCGTGGTCACCACCACCAGACCGGTCCGCGACGGGTCGTCGAGGATGTCGATCATCCAGTCGGTCTGATCGCGAACCAGACCGACCTGGACGAGTTGACGAATCGCTTGGGGCGCGGCGACCTGGGCGACGATGTGCCCCGACGCCTCGGCGTCGACCACCACGAGGTCGTAGTGGCGCTCTGCCACCTCGTAGCAGATCTTGCCGACCGCCAGGATCTCCTTGACACCGGGGGCGGCATCGGCGACGAAGTCGAACGTCCGGGCCAACGGGCCGATCCGGGCCACGAGCGGAATGCGGACGAACAGCCGAAGGTATTCGCGCAGCGAGTCCTCGGTGCTCATCTCCATCGCGAACAGCCGGTCCGAGACCTGGGTCGGTTCGAACGACAGCGACGCGATGTCGAACGCTCCGGCGAGCGCACCCTTTGCGTCCATCTCGCACACGAGCGTGCGCTTGCCCATGCTGGCGGCGAGTTCGGCCACGGCAGCGGCGGTCGTCGTCTTACCGACACCACCCTTGCCGGTGACGAAGAGGAGTTGGCGATCGAGCAGCGTCAGCCGCCGAAGCCGATCTTGCGCTCGCTGTCGGTCGAGCCGATCTCGACGTACGCGATCTTGGCTGCCGACACGGCGATCTGACGGTTCTTGCGGTCCGTCACCCAGAGCACGTCGACTGCGCCGGTCAGCGCAGCGTCGATCTGGGCGCGCAACGCATCGCGGTCGGTGTCGTCGGCCAGTTCGACACTGACCTCACGGGGGGACTGGGTGACGCCGATGCGAAGATCCATGGGGCGAGTGTACGCCCGCGCATGCCACCCACCCACGAAGCAGGCGGCCGGGCGGGCGAACTCACATCACGACGACGCTGCGAAGCACCTCGCCGCGTTCCATCTTGTGGAAGGCCTCCTCGACGTCGTCGAGCGAGATCGTCTCGGAGACGAATCGATCGAGGTCGAGCCGCCCCTGCAGGTACAGATCGATCAGCATCGGAAAGTCGCGGCTGGGCAGGCAGTCGCCGTACCAGCTGCTCTTCAACGCACCACCGCGCCCGAACACCTCGATGAACGGCAGCTCGATCGACATCTGCGGGTTCGGCACCCCGACCAGTACGACGGTGCCGGCCAGGTCGCGAGCCTCGAATGCCTGGCGGTACACGTGCGGGTTGCCCACGGCTTCGATGCAGACGTCTGCACCGTTGCCGCCGGTGACGCTGCGGATGTACTCGACCGGGTCGGTCGTCGAGGCATTGACCGTGTGGGTCGCGCCGAACTCCCTGGCCAGCGCGAGTTTGCGGTCGTCGAGATCGACCGCGACGATCGTTCGTGCACCCGCCAGCAGCGCCCCGGCGATCGCTGCATCACCCACGCCACCGCAGCCGAACACGGCCACGGTGTCACCTCGCTGCACCGGAGCGGTGTTGATCGCAGCACCGAGCCCGGCCATCACGCCGCACCCGAGCAATCCTGCCGCCGTGGCAGGGGCTTGCGGGTCGACCTTGGTGCACTGCCCGGCGTGTACCAGTGTCTTTTCGACGAAAGCACCGATGCCGAGCGCTGGCGAGAGCACGGTGCCGTCCGTGAGCGTCATCTTCTGCGTTGCGTTGTGGGTGCTGAAGCACAGGTGCGGCCGGCCGCGAAGGCAGCTCCGACAGCTCCCGCACACGGCGCGCCAGTTGAGGATGACGTAGTCACCGGGCGCCACCTCGGTGACACCTTCACCCACCGACTCGACGATGCCGGCTGCCTCGTGCCCGAGCAGGAAGGGAAAGTCGTCATTGATCCCACCCTCGCGATAGTGGAGGTCGGTGTGGCACACCCCGCACGCCTGGATCGTCACGACCGCTTCACCCGGGCCCGGATCGGGGACGACGATCGTCTCGATCGTGACGGGCTGCCCCTTGCCCCGAGCCACCACGCCTCGTACCTGCTGTGCCATCGCCTGTCCCTTCTCTCGAACGTCGCGCCACGCACGCCGTGGCGCCACAGTACCGGCCTGTAGCGGCCCGGATGGCGAACGTTCTTCTCAGACCGCGGTCGCGCAGAAGGTGTCCCCGCGGGGCAGCGAGGCCTCGAGGGACAGTTCGGTCGATCCGCTGTACAGCGCCTCGAGCATGCCCTGCACCATGCCGCGGTCGACGGCGCAGATGACCGGATGTTCGATGGCGACATCACCGAAGGGACAGTGGTTGTTGACGATCCGCAACTGGTTGTTTCGCTGATCGGTGTGCGCAGCAAACCCGTGCGCCGTGAGCGCATCGGCCACCGCATGGAGCGCCGAGCGGAGCGACCGCTGACCCGTTGCCAGATCGGATCCGGTGAGCCCTGCGGCCATGGTGGTGCCGTACTCGCGACCCACCTGCTCGGCCATCGCCTGAGCCTGATCGGCCGGGAGGAGTTCGAGCGCCCGGCCGAGGAGGGTGAGCACCAAGTCGTCACTGCGGACCGGCACGTCGGGGAGCGATTCGGTGGCCGCCCTGTAGTGCTTCGACGGCCTCCCCGCACCAGAACCTTCGGCACGCTCCACGGCGACCTCGAGGTATCCACCTGCGGCCAGGCGGTCGAGATGATGCCGGGCGACGTTGGGGTGAAGGCCGAACTCTGCCGCGACGTGTGCAGCCGTCACGCCACGCTCGGCGGATCGGGCGAACAGGTAGATCCCCCGTCGCGTCGGGTCGCCGAAGGCGTTCGTGATCGCCGAGACGGTGGCAGAGAACTCGCCCGCTTCACGGGTCGGGCGATCGCCGATGTTCGACGCAGCGCTGGGCTTGTTCCGCGGCACCCCGGTATTCTACCTATCCAGGTAGTGCAAATTCGAGCACAGCCCCTCCCCCGCAACCACCCCGACCCCCAGCGGAGCGCACCCATGCCCACCACCGATCAGATCATCGACGCCCTCCGACCCGTCGAAGACCCCGAACTGCGCCGCTCGATCGTCGACCTGGGCATGGTTCGCTCGGTCACCATCGACGCCTCCGGCGCCGTCGCCGTCCAGGTCGCGCTGACGGTCGCAGGGTGCCCTCTGCGCAACGAGATCCAGAACCGCGTCACGACCGCCGTCACGGCGCTCCCCGGGGTCGGGGCGGTCTCGCTCGATTTCACGGTGATGACCGACCAAGAACGCGAAGCCGTCCGCCTGATGCTCCACGGCAGTCCGTCGGCCACGGCCGGTCAGGGCCACGCACACGGCCACGCCGAGGGACGTACCGTCCCGTTCAGCGAGCCGGGCTCGAAGACGCGACCACTGCTCATCTCCTCAGGCAAGGGCGGCGTCGGCAAGAGCAGCGTCACGGTCAACCTGGCGGTCGCGCTCGCCTCACAGGGCTACTCGGTCGGCGTCGTCGACGCCGACATCTACGGCTACTCGGTACCGCGAATGCTCGGCACCGATCGCGACCCGGTGGTCATCGACCAGATGCTGGTTCCGCCCGAGGCGTACGGCGTCCGGTGCATCTCGATCGGCTACTTCGTACCGGAAGGACAGGCCGTCATCTGGCGCGGGCCGATGCTGCACAAGGCCCTCGAGCAGTTCCTCACCGACGTGTTCTGGGACGAGCCCGACTTCCTGCTCATCGACATGCCGCCCGGCACCGGGGACATCGCCCTGTCGCTCAGTCAGTATCTTCCCCGGGGCGAGGTCTACGTGGTCACCACCCCGCAGCCTGCGGCACAGAAGGTCGCCCGACTCTCGGCGGCGATGGCCGAGAAGGTCCACCTCCCCGTCAAGGGCATCATCGAGAACATGTCGTGGTTCACCGGAGACGACGGAACCCGCTATGAGATCTTCGGCAGCGGTGGCGGCGAGCAGTTGGCCGACGAACTCGGCGTACCGCTGCTCGGCAGGCTCCCGCTGGTTCCCGCGTTGCGCGAGGGGGGCGACGAGGGTCGCCCCATCACTGCCGTCGACCCCGAGAGCGAGGCTGCTGTGGCGTTCCAAGAGATCGCCCGCCGCATCGCGGTCGATCTCCGCCCGAAGAAGATCTTCAGCCCGAGCCTGAAGATCTCGTAGGGGCGCGGCACGCTCACGAGGGCGTTCGGTAACGTGTCGTCGCATGAGCGACGCTGGCCATCCCGACCCGCACCTCCCGCCTCCCACGGCGGCCGTGCCGGAACCGACCGCCGTGCCGCCGACGCCACCGCCGTTGCCGACGCCACCGCCGTTGCCGACGCCACCACCACCACCGCCGCCGAGTTGGATGACGGCGCCGCCGCCCCCGACGGGGTTCGCCTCGCCCGGCGTGGCACGAAGCCCGATCGCTGGGATCACCCGTCCTCTCGTCGTGCTGCAGATCGTCAGCGCAGCGCTCGCCGCCCTTGCGCTCGTCACCCAGGTGGCCAGCAGCGGAGCAGCCGACGACTTCCTCGACGGAGCGATCTCGAGGAGCGAGTTCGAAGACGAGCTCGCGGCATTCAACACCGTCTCGCTCATCTCCGGTCTCGTCACGGTCGCCGCGCTGGTCCTGCTGATCGTCTGGACCTACCGGATCGCCCGCAACCTCTCGACGCTCGGCCGCCAGCCGCAGACCTGGAAACCCGGACTCACGATCGTCGTCTGGCTGCTCGGCGGCTGCACATTGTCGATCGTCAACCTCTTCATGCTCCGCGAACTGTGGAGAGGATCCGATCCCGACGTCGCGCCCGGTGACGGCAGGTGGCGCCAAGGGCCCGTCAGCCCGCTCGTGACCACCTGGTTCGTGCTGACCGTCGTCCAAGCCGTGGCGAGCGCACTCGTCGGCGCTCAGGCTGTCACCCGGTCGTTCGGCGGAGGTGTCGGCATGGCCAACGATGCCGAAGCCGTTGCCGAGTCGATCACCTCCGGCCTCCCGGCGGTCGTCATCGCCGGAGTCGTCGGAGTCGCGGCGACGATCGTGCTCGTCGCCATCATCCGCCAGCTCGGCGAGCGCCACATGCGCGCCACCGGCGAGGCATGAGCCTGTATCTCGTCCGGCACGCAAAAGCCGGCAGCCGATCGGAGTGGGACGGCGACGACCTGCTCCGGCCGCTGTCGAAGAACGGTTGGAAACAGTCGAAGGCGATCGCCAAGCACCTTCGTAAGCAGGGTCCGACACGACTGCTCAGCAGCCCCTACCTGCGATGCCGGCAGACGCTCGAACCACTCGGCGAACTCCTGCATCTCGAGGTGCTCGACGACGCTCGTCTCACCGAGGGCGGGCCGTTCGAAGGAGTGCTCGACCTCATCGCCGAGGCGCCTGACGGAACGGTGATGTGCAGCCACGGCGACCTCGTCCCCGAGACGATCGCAGCCCTGCAACGACGGGGATGCGAGATCCTCTCGTCACCCGACTGGCGAAAGGCGACCGTCTGGACGCTCGAGGTGGCAGCCGACGGACACATCGCGACCGCGTCGTTGTGGGGTCCCCCACCAACCTGAACCGCGTGGCCGCCGGTCAGCCGAGACCGGCGACGAACGGCTCGATCAACGCTCGCATCTCGGCGGGAGGATTGCTGTCGAGGCACAACGCTGCCTGTTCGCGGGCAAGGTCTTCGTTCGGTTCGGGATAGAACCGCACGTTCGCAACCGCGTACAGACAGTGTGCGTCGGCGTAGCCGGGCTGATCGGCGATCACCGCCTCG
>JBDKIV010000060.1:0-11298 GCA_039796935.1 Actinomycetota bacterium
TCGATGCGGATCTCGGCGACCATGGTCGAACGGCTGCTGCGGTTGCCGGCGTCGTTCCACGCTCAGCGTGGCCCGTCGGCGATGGCACAGCGGGCGATGTTGATCGACCAGATGTCGGAAGGGGTCGCTGCGCTCTTCTCGAGCCTTGCAGCAGGGGTGGTCACCTCGGCCGTCGCCGCGGTCATCCTCGTCATCGTCAGCCCGATCGTCGCGGCGGTGGGCCTGATCATGGCCGTGTCGAGCCTGGTTCTGCTCCGCTGGTCGATGCGTACCACTCGGGACGCCTCGGCGCGGACCGTCGTCGACTTCGTCGAGATGGGCTCGCTGATGACGGCGTCGCTGTCGCAGGTCGAGTCGATCAAGGCCTCGGGGGCCGAGGACGGGGTCATCGCTCGTGGGATCTCGCTGCAGCATCGTCTGCTCGAGTCGCACCAACGGGTCGGGGCGAGCATGGTCGTCAGTTCGCTCATGCCCGGAGCGTTGAACGCACTGGCCGCCACGGTCATCGGTGGTGCTGCGTTGTGGCAGATCGAGCGCGGTGCGCTGTCGCCGGGGGCGTTGCTGGCGGTGCTCCCCCTCGCGGCCATGCTCCTCGGCCCGCTCGGTCAGGTCGTCGCAGCGCTCGACCAGGTGGTCACGCTCGGTTCGGCCCTCCAACAGATCGACGACGTCCTCGATGCCCCGACCGAGGACGAACAGAACCCGGCGGCGCTCGACGATGCACCTGGCGTTCTCCGCGGTGCGCTCGAACTGCGTGACGTGAGCTTCGGTTACAGCCCCCTGTCGTCTCCGACGGTCACGGGTCTCGACCTCCGGCTGACGCCGGGTCGCCGGGTCGCGTTGGTCGGCCCCAGCGGATGCGGCAAGTCGACGGTCTCGCGCCTCGTGACGGGCCTCTACCGGCCGTGGACCGGCGAGCTGCTCATCGACGGTCGACCGCGCAGCGCGCACGCCCGCGAGGTGCTGTGCGACTCGTTGGCGCTGGTCGATCAGGACGTCTCGATCTTCGGGGGAACGATCCGCGACAACGTGACGCTCTGGGACCCGACGATCGAGGACCGGGATGTGCTCGATGCGCTCGCCGATGCTCAGCTCGGTGAACTCGTCGCTCGGCGCCCGGGCGGTCTCGACGCCGAGCTGGCAGACGGCGGTGCAGACCTGTCGGGCGGCGAGCGGCAGCGACTCGAGATCGCACGAGCCCTGGTCCGTCGACCCGTACTCCTCGTGCTCGACGAAGCCACGAGCGCACTCGACCCGGTGACCGAACAGCGAATCGATGCAGCGATTCGCCGCCGGGGAATCACCTGTCTGGTCATCGCTCATCGGTTGTCGACCATTCGTGACTGCGACGAGATCGTGGTGCTCGACCGAGGGGTCGTGGTCGAGCGAGGCAACCATGACGAGCTCGTCGCGGCAGGCGGGACCTATGCAACGTTGGTGACCACATCGTGAGCGAGGTGCGAACGTTGTCGGCGACCGATGTCGTGTGGCCCGCCGCAGGCGAGGTGATCGACGTGGTTGCGGGTGAGGTCGTCCTGTTCGCCGTCGCTGCCGACGGTCTGCGAACCGCACTCGCCACCGTGTCCGTCGGCGACCTCGCGGTGGGCTGCGCTGCGACCGATGAGGGTCTCCGCATGCTTGCCGTGGGCCTCCCGGGCTCGGCAGTCGCGTTGTCGCGTGTCGACGACCACCTGGTCGGCGGCGAGGCGCGGCGACTCGAGCACTGGCTCGTTCGACTCGGGGACGTCGGATCTGCCGGGCGCTGGCCGAACCGGCTCGTCGAGGTGACCGAACGGTCCGAGCGGTTCGCCCCGGGTGAGCACCTCGTGGGTTCGGGTCGCGACGTCGAGTGGGTTCGGCTCACATCGGGTTCGGCATCGTGGTGCTCGCACATCGGCGCAAGCATCGGGGCGCTCGAGGGCCCGGTGGCGCTCACCAGGACGACGTGGCTCACTGCTCGTATGCGTTGCCATGTGGTGAAGAGCGACCCACCTGCTTCGGGCGCTGCGTGGATCGATGCCCTCGATCTGGCCGGTCGCCGCGCACTCGTCGCCGCTCAGGACGAACGCAGCCGACAGGAGGGTTCGCGTGTCGGAGCGTTGGTCGGTTCGCGCACCCGAAACGCAGCCACCATGGGGCGAGCGGTCGGCCTGCTGACGACGGCGCTCGACGGTCGCGCCCCGGCTCTGCCCGACGACGACGAGTCCACGATCGCGCTCGCCATCGGCTTGGGACTGGTCGTGGCGCGGGCGAGCGGGCTGGACGTCCCCGACGATGCCGCGCAGCGAATTCGTGATGAGATGACGAGCGGCCGCGACCGTCACTCGGCGATCGCGGCAGCGTGTGGCGCGAGATGTCGCAACGTCGACCTGGTCGACGACTGGTGGAGGGCCGAGGGGCCGCCACTGCTCGGCCATCTTCACAGCGGCGAGCCGATCGGACTGGTCTGGCGTCGCCGGGCGTGGCACATCGTGGAGTCGGACGGCGATGGCGGTCGCCGGGTCGACGCCTCGACCGCTGCAGAGGTCGCCGCCGTGGCGGTCGAGTTCGTGCCCGTGCTACCCCCGCGTCCCGCCAGCGTGGGTGACCTCGTGAGGGTGGCCATCCGCGGGTCGCGTCGCGAACTCGCGATGGTTGCTGCACTCACGCTCCCGATCGCTGCGTTGTCGTTCGCCATTCCGTACGTGTTCGGGCAACTCGCCGGTGACATCGTCGAGGGCGGTCGACCTCGGCTCGGCCTCGCCCTGATGTGCCTGGTGGTCGTCGTGCTGGCGGGCGTGGCGTGGCAGGCGGTCCGTCAGTACGCGTTGCTGCGGGCACGAGCGCGTGCGGTCGATGTGGCCGGAGGCGGCACGTGGGACCGGATGATGCGACTTCCGGTCGGATGGCACCGGGATCATCCGCTCGGGACCCGCATCCGCAACGTCTTCTCGGTCAACACGGCATCGACCATGGTGCCCGACGCGGCGCTGGTCGGTCTGCTCGACGCGACGGCCATCGCCGGAAGCCTTGCCGCAGTGGGAACCGCGTCGCCGGCGCTGGTCGTCGGACTCGCCGTGCTGCTCGGCGCCCAGGCTCTGACCGGACTGTGGCTCGTGCGTGCCGGGGCGCGTCGCGTTGCAGAGTCCGCAGTGGCATCCGCAGTCGCAACCGGACGGCTGGTCGAACTGCTCCGGGCGATCAACCGCCTGCGGGTGGCAGGTGCGGAGTCGCGGGCGTTCCTGCGCTGGGCGACGAGCCACGCCCGTGTTGCCCGCGCCGAGTTGCAGGTGCGACGGATCAACTCGGCTCAGACCGTCCTCCTCTCGCTCTGGCCGGTCATCAACCTGGCCGTCACGGTCGGCATCGTTGCCGCCGTCGACGCATCGTTCGCCGATCTGGTGACCGTTCAATCGGCGGCGGCGCTCGCATCTGCGGCGGTGGCCTCGGCCGTCGTTGCCGCCAACGTCTCGGCAGGGGCGCGCGAGGAGCTGCGAGCCATGTCGCCGACGCTCGAAGGGGTCCCCGAGGGATCGGGCAGCGGAGCCGCGCCCGGCGTGATCCAGGGCGGGATCGCCGTGCACGATCTCGTCTACCGTCATCCTGGCAGCGAGAGCCCGGTGATCGACGGTGTGAGTCTGCAGGTCCACCCAGGCGAGCATGTCGCGATCGTCGGACCGTCCGGATGCGGAAAGACCACACTCATGCGGCTCATGCTCGGGTTGGACGACCCCGAGTCCGGTGTCGTCACGTTCGACGGCAAGGACCTCGCGGGGCTCGACCGACCGAGCGTCCGTCGCCAGATCGGCTGCGTCCTCCAGTCGTCGGCACTCCTTCCCGGGACCATTCGCGAGAACGTTGCCATGGGCCGTCACGTGACGGGGCCCGAGATCTGGGCGGCGCTCGACGCCGCGGCGCTGGGTGACGATGTGCGGCAGATGCCGATGGGGCTCGAGACGCCGTGCGGTGACGGGGCGGGCACGCTGTCGGGAGGTCAACGACAGCGCGTGCTCATCGCTCGGGCGATGGTCGGCGGGCCGCGCATCCTGGTACTCGACGAGGCGACGAGCGCGCTCGACAATCTGAGCCAGGCGGCGGTGGTCGAGTCGCTGGAGCGACTTCGGTTGACGAGGGTCGTCGTCGCACATCGACTTTCGACCATCCGTCACGCCGACAGGATCGTGGTCCTGTCGGCCGGCAAGGTCGTCCAGACGGGCACCTTCGACGAACTCGTCGCCGCGGATGGTGCGTTTCGCGATCTGGCCATGCGGCAACTCGTGTGACGATTCGCCGGTTTCCCGGTGCGGCACGCCGGCGAGCCGCGCCGGCCGATCAGTCCGCCGTGTTCGGCAGTGCTGCGAAGAGTTGCTGTCGGCGGGCCAGTCGGCGCCGGATCTTGGTCGCCTGGTCGCCCAGGTCGGCGGCTTGATCGACGATCATGCGAGCCAACTGCTCGACCTGCTCGGTGGCAAAATGCCACTCGCTCGTGTCGACCACAGGATCGCGTAGCCAGTGCAACTCGAGGGTGTCACCCAACTCGCCGAAGTCCGGGAGCAGTGCTCCGAACCCGAGGCCGAGGCCACCGAGGCCCGCACCGACCGTCGCCAGCGCGGGCTGGTTGGCCGGTAGGCGAACGACCACGACCTCGGCGCCTCCGTGGCGCAGCTGCGAGAGCGCCTCGTCGACGGCATCGACGAGGTCGTCGCCGACCGTCGACACCTCGATGGCTCCGAGGTGGTTGACCGCGTCGTACGACGAGCCGAGCACCGATCGCTCGGGGCAGTCTCGGGAAGCGGCCCGCGCCGTGGCCAGTTCGAGCGGCCAGTCGGTGGGTTCGAGCACGAATCGTACGAGTGGCTCGTACAGGTGAGGGATCCACAGCACCGACGGTTCGAGCGGTGTGAGCGGGCTGAACATGACGGTCAGCGACAGCCGCGTCGACATCAGCCCGTCGGTGATCCCGACCTGTTGGAGCGGGGCGGTGACGTTGAGCCGAAGCCCGATCATGTGCGCGCCCTCGCGAAGCGCGATGTGCTGCGTGGCGGTGTGGGTGAGGACGGGTTCGCGCATCCGGCCTCGGACACCCATCGAGATCAGGCGCTCGAGCAACCGGTCACCCAGTTCGTTGACCAGCCCGCGTCGCCGGAAGCGAGGATCGGTCACCGTGCCGCCCGTCTCGACCACGCCATCGGCCACGAAGACCGCCCCCCAGTGCGCCGCCACCTCACCCAGTTCGTCGACTGCGACCTCACCGACACGCTTGCCGCTGTCGATCGAGGCGGCGATGCGGTCGGGGAAGTAGAGATCGACACCGGGGTACGACCAGCCGTAGCAACGGTAGATGCATCGAGTGAGCGCTGCGGCGTCGCCGGGCTCCAACGCCCGGATGGTGACGGGCGCATCGCTCAGGGCGACATCGTCGGTGAGGACCTCGAGGCCGGCGTCGTCGAGCAAACGGCCGTGCGACGGTAGTGGCACCCTGATTTCGCTGAGGTTGCTGGTGCCGTCGATACGGCCGTCGGCAGCCGTTGCGAGACCCAGATCGACCAGGGCGAGCAGGCTGGCTGGCGGGCCGCTGACGGGCTCGCCCCGATCTCGCAGCTGGACGACCAGTTCGGTTCCGTCGACATCGACGGAGAGTTCGAGTGTCGAGCTCTCCTCGTCGATGACCAACCGACGCGCGGCATCTTCTGCCAACAGCCGAACGGCGAGTGCCGCGGCCTCGCCGGCACCGCCATGGCCGGCGATCGCAGTTCTGGCCACCTCGGCGAGCACTGCGACGCCGATCGCATCGGCTGGCGCAGCAGCGGTGATCATGTCGGGACTCAGCTGGCGAGTCGCCGGGCAACCGCTGCGAGCGTCTGCGACCAGACGTGGTCGGGGTTCGTCAGGCTGAACAGCCCGCCCGAGGCGTTCGACACGATGTCCTCGCTGAGCGGCAGCACCCCGGCGACCTCGGTTCCGTAGGCGGCCGACACGTCACTGGCGACGGCGCTGCGGTCGGCGTTGGACGGCACCTTGTTGACGAGGAGCAGGAGTTCGGGCACCTCGAGACGGCGGGCGATGTCGACGGTGACGGCGGTGCCCTGGTAGTCCTGCTTGTCGGGGCGAAGGATCAGCAGCAGCGTGTCGCTGATGGTGATCGACAGCAGCGTCTCCTCGTTCAGGCCGGGGTGCGTGTCGATGACGAGCACGTCGAGGTCGAGGCCCTTGACGAGCGCACGGAATCCCTCGTTGAGCAACTCGACGTCGTAGCCCTGGCGCAGGACCTTGGCGATGTCGCCGGCCTTGATGCTCGACGGAACCAGGAAGAGCTGACCGCCGGGCGCTGCATTCGGCACCGCCGACGTGACGTCGTGCGCCGCCTCGGTGATGGGGCACGAGCCGTAGAGGAAGTCGTTGAGCGTCTTGCCGGGGATGTTCTCGTCGAAACCGAACAGGACGTGGATGCCGGGTGACTGGACGTCGGTGTCGACCACGGCCACTCGCTTGCCCGATGCGGCGAGCTGCGCTGCGATGTTGGCGCTGGTGTTGCTCT
The DNA here is from genome assembly GCA_039796935.1 of Actinomycetota bacterium. Classification (GTDB taxonomy): domain Bacteria; phylum Actinomycetota; class Acidimicrobiia; order Acidimicrobiales; family Ilumatobacteraceae; genus VFMC01. The sequence goes on from JBDKIV010000060.1 coordinate 6,518, forward strand.
TGCCCGTTCCGCCTCGGAACGAGTGGACGGAAATGATCTTGGTCACGGGACGACTCCTGAAGTGCCTGAGGGAACGTCCGCCAGTATATGGAACATCTATGCTGGCTCTGACACACGGAGTGTCACAGGGCGAGCATTCGGGCCCGCTCGGGAAGATGACGGAGGGTGTTGTGGACGACGACGAGCTGTTCAGCCGACAGGAAGTGCTCGGCGGTGGGCTGTCTCGTGTTCGTCGTGCCCGAGCCCTGCTGTACCTGATCGAGCAAGAGGCCGCGCGCATCAGTGACAAGCGAGCGACCATCACGGCCACGGCGACGCTGCCGATCGAGGCGGGTCTGAGCTTCAACGCGCTGGCCTTCGGCGACGCCGAGACGATGCGCGAAGCGCTGCCCGGAGAGCAGGACGAGGCTTTCATCCAATCGTTCCGCAACGCACGTCGGGGGGCGCCGTCGGCGCACTCGAAGGTCCTCGCCGCCACCACGTCCGCCTGGAAGGTGTTGGTGCCCGAAGACGTCGAGTTGCGGGCCGAGGTCCTGCACCAGATGACCTTGCGGCATGCGCTGCCGCGCAACAAGAGCGAGTCGATCCGCAAGGCGTTCGGCGTCGGAACCCCCGAGTTCGACCAGGCGTACAGCGCCACCGTCGGCGAGAGCGTCGACTCCGTGTGGGGTGAGGACGCAGGGGTGATGGCATCACTGCGTCGGCGATTCGGAAAGCGCTGACGGCCGATGGGCTTCGATCCGGCGCTCGCCGCTGCGGTCACCCTGCAGCGACGGCATGGTCCGGGTGGTTGCTCGGCACACGATGCCGTGTTCCAGTTGTCGCTCGCCAACGTGCTGCTCGACGGCGGTTACGACGGTGTTGCGTCGATCGGCGAGGTGCTGCCCCACGGTGACCACGGCGTCGGTACGGTCGACCGACTCGATGGCGAACTCGTCGTGGTCGAACGGGAACCGTGGCGTGTCGACGTCACCGGTCGCGCCGAGTTGCTCGGCCCGCAGGCGCGGGTTCCGTTCATCGTGTTGACGACGATGGAGCACCCCGTCCGACGCCGACTGCGCGACGTGCCCAATGCCTCGGTGATCGGTGAGGTAGAACGACTCGTCCCCGACCCCGGCGCCGTCGTCGCGGTGCGGATCGAGGGGCGCTTCAAGCGGGTGCTCGTGCGCAGTGTTCCTGCGCAGACACCTCCATACCGGCCCGTTGCAGAGGTGTGCGCCAGCGACGAGGTCCGTTGGGAGCACCAACCCTTCGAAGGGGTGTTCGTCGGATTCCGGTTTCCCGACATCAGCGGTGGCGAGACGATCGGCGGCCTGCACCTGCATGGTCTCGACGACGACCGCACCACCGGAGGGCACTGCTACGAGCTCGACATCGACGATGCGGTGCTCAGCGTCGCGACATCGCACGACGTCGCGCTCACGCTGCCCGATCGGTCGATGATCGATCTGCTCGAGATGCCCGACGAGCTCCGATCGGTACAGCGCGTCCTGCTGCGACGAGGGGCGCTCACATCGGCACAGGTGGCGTCCGCGATCGGGACCGATGAGGCCGAGGCGCTCACCCGACTCGGGTGGCTCGCCGATCGCGGCTTCGCCGAGGAGTGGGCTGCCGGTGTTGCGGGCCTGGGGGGCACTCCTCGTTGGCGGATCATCCTGCGGGCGCGAGAGGCACGACTGCCGTCACGCGTCGACGCGCTGCTCGCGGACCTCTGAGATGGCCGACCCGACGATCGTCCGCGCGGTGGGCGACAGCGGCGAGGTGGTGGAACTCGTCGATGTCGTCGACGGTGCGTGGGGCCAGCACCTCGCGCCGCTGCAGGAGATGCTCGCGGAGTTCTTCCCGGACGAGCCCTATGCGATCGATCTGGCGCGGCGCGACGCGGTTCGGCCTGCAGAGCGGACGGGCATGGTCGTGCACCAGTTCGTGGTGCTCGTCGACGGGGTGCCGGCGGGGATCTCCGTGTACCACAGCAATCTCGTCCGAGGGGTGTCCGCGCCGCACTTCGGAGCTGTCCGGCCCGAGTACCGCCGCGTGATCGTCGATGGGCATCGGCTCGGCGGCTGGCTCTCGTACGAACAGCTGCGCCGCCTCGGCATCGACGCCGGAGCGCTACGACTGGGCGCTGTGGGCGAGGCGACGGCGGACAACGCGCTCGCCTGGGCACGGCTCGGCTGGCGGATCCTCCCGGTCGACACCTACGCGATGCCGGTTCACGGCTGGGAGTGGCCGACGCAAGGGCTCGAGATGCGACCGATGAAACTCGTGTGGCTCCCACCCATCGGCGCCACCGCCGACGAGATCGTCGACATGGAGCCGAGGGCTCTCGCCGCAGGCGCGGCAGCGTTCCTGCTCGACACCTACGGTCTTCCGACCGACCACGAGATGGTGCGAGCGCTGGTCGGTGAGCAGGCGCTCCGACCGGGGCCGAGTCGCGACTGACCGCCACGACCGAGCGGTCGCGGCGACCGCCGACCGAGCGATCCGATCAGCCGAGGCGCTTGCGGCGCTTGAGGCGATACGACAGTTGGGTGTCGTCCCAGGTCGACACGACGTTCTTGCTGAGGACCACGGCTGCAGCAGCCAGCACGAAGGCGAGAATGGGGGCGGTCCACAGGGTGTCGGTCGCCAGTGCGATACCGATCGGGATCGCGACGATGACGAAACCGACCGACACGGGCACGAGGTCGATCAGGAACGACACGCGAGCTCGGCGCTCGTCGGGGATGGTCGCGTGTGCTGCCTGGCGGGCGCTGGCATCGATGCTCCACCTGGGCAGACGCCACACGATCAGCGCAGCCATCGCCAGAGCAATCTGCTCGAACACGCCGCCCAGCAGCATGAGCATGGCCGAGGCGATCGTCGCGAACGGGAGGAACCGCAGCACCTTGCCCACGCCGAGACGCTGCAACAGTGGCGTCGCCGCGTAGGTCTGCAGGATCCAGCAGATCACGAACCCGATGACGGCAGCGCCCCCGTAGAGCACTTGCAGGTCGGCGGCCGACTCGTAGCGGTCGTCGGCGATCGACAGGAAGCTGATCTCGAGGACTGCCCCTGCGGCCATGGCTGCGAACGATGCACGGAGCAGCCAGTTGAACGCGGGAAGTTCCTTGACGAACGAGCGGGTGTCGCGCAGCGCCTCCGCCGATGATTGCTCCTTGCCGTGGCCTTCGGAGGTGGTCGCATCGTGCAGGGATCGAGGGACGAGCACGGCGACGATCACACAGGCGATCGGTGGAAGGACCAGGAGCCAGGCGAGCGAGAGGTCGGTGTCGAACACGAACGGTGTCACGGCAGCGGCCACGAGCCCGATGCCCTGACCGCCGTAGAGCCACCTCGACATCCGAGGGAACACCGTGACTCCCTGGCCTGCGGTGAAGACGTCACCCGCCAGCGCCCAGACGATGAGCGGAACGAGGAAGTTCATCTGATCGGCCAGACCCCATGCCAGGGCACTCGGCAGCCAGGTCGGCGCTGATGACGCGAAGAGGACGAGGACCACTGCGAACCCGACCGCGTATGCCGCGCACAGCCAGACGAGCACCTTGACACGAGCGAACCGGTCGACGCGCCCGCTCTGGAAGTAGGCCACCGCCAGCATGAGCAGCCCGGCGATCGGCCAGACGATGCCGACTGCGCCGATCCCGCCATCGCTGATCAGTTGCGACGCTGCGACGGTGTCGGCGAGGGCCCCCGAGAACGCGACGAGCGCCAAGGTGAGCGACAGCCCGATCTCCCAGCGGCGGCGCATGCCCGCTCGATCGACGACCGGCTCGTCGGACGAGCGCGGCCGGGCACCGCTCGCAGCGATCAGGTCGTCGAGCGCGTCGGCACTGTTGCGACGGGGCGCCCTCGGAGCGAGGAGCGCATCGAGGGGGTCGTTGCCCGGCTGATCAGTCATTGCCGCCCCCGACCGCGGCCTGTGCCTCGTCTGCCTTGACCCGTGCCCTCATCGCCTGTGCCTTCGACGTCAGGTCGTTGAAGAAGTCCGAGTCGATGATCTCGCTCACGGCTTCCTGGCGCTTCTTCTCGTCGATCTCGACCTTGAGGATCTGGACCTGGCGGGTGAGGTCGCGTTCACGGGTACCCACCTTCTCGGTCATCACGATGAACGACGATGCCAACTCGGTCATCTCGTCGGGGAAGCGCGAACGGGTGGCGGTGGAGAGGTCGACGTCGTAGTCGCCTTCGGCGATCCGCTTGGTGGCCGACGAGAGCCGTGCCAACCGCTTGGTGAGCCATCCGGACAGATAGAACACGAGCGCCAGCAAGATGATGTACGCGATGGCGAAGGCGGGGTACAGGACTCGGATGACGTTCCGGCGGACCTCGTCGACGTACTCGAGGGGGTAGTCGATGCCGAGCCCGCCGACGATCTCGCCGTCGGCGTCGCGTATCGGGGTGAGCACGGCGATCCAGCTGCCGAGCGTGTCGGTGTACGGGGGCTGCTCGGTGATCCCGGTGAGACCACGGCTCAGGTAGTCGCGTGCCGACTCGTCGAGCACCTCGAGAGCGTCTTGGCGGAACTGCGCACCCGCCGGTGCATCGAGACCGACAGCCGTGCCGGGCGCGCCCCACGAGCCGACGAAACGAACGACTCCGTCCTCGTCCTCGTAGAAGCTGTACGGCGACGCCTCGGGATTGGTCAGACGAATGTCGACGAGCTCGTCGATGTGTGCCCAGTAGCGCGCGTCGCAGGGGTACAGGCTCTCGGCGGTCGCGGTCGAGCCGGCCACCTGGCCGGCATCGGGCGGGGACACGTCGCCGGCGGGGGGGCGGGG
>JBDKIV010000061.1:0-2909 GCA_039796935.1 Actinomycetota bacterium
TGTCAGGGAAGCACGCTGCCCGGAGGCAACTGCAACAGGATGCCGTTGCGCACCGTGATGTCTGCCTGATCGGCGCGGATCTCGCTGTCGGTGAGCGCCTCGAACTGCGGGGTCTCCCACGGCTGCTTGTCGTCCATGACCATGTCCTTCCACTGTCTCGCCGGTTCCGACGAGAGGCGTTACCGTACCCGGCCCGAGTGGCAGCAGTGAACATCTCGATGCTGCTCCGGCCGCCCAGCCGGCGCACCGCAGCGATCGGGCTCAGTCGACTCGCTGCACCCGCTGGCGGTGATCCGAGTGGTTGTCACCATCGATCCGCGGCGACCTGGTGCCGGTGATCGTGTGCACCTTCGTCTCTCCCCCCGTCACGGGCTGGGCGTGTATACGGGTCTCGCGCTCGAAGTGATGCGAACGGCTCGCGTTGCGGTAGTAGCTCCACAGTCCGGCGTAGAGCGCACCCGCCCCGGCTGGGCCGAGCAGCAGCAGCCACCCCGGGCCACCGTCATCGTTCGCGACCAGCGCCACCGACATGGCTTGTGACAACACGGTGGCCACCATCACGCCGCCGCCAGGATCGCCACCACGAAGCCTTCCAGCACCGTGCCCACCGTGAGCGCAGCGGCCAGCAGTCGGCCGTGCGACACCGGAACGCTGCCCATCACCTCACCGGTTCGGCCGTTCACCGCGATGTAGTGGACCATCGTCTTGCCGCGCTCGCGGTGGTAGTACGAGTAGAGCCACACCGGTAGGTACATCGCCACCCAGCGGGTGCCGTGCACCTCCAGGTGCTCGCGTTCCCAGCGCACACCGCGGTCGTACCGCTCGACGCTCGACTCGACCCGCGACCGGGCGATCGACAACAACTGGTCCTCCATCATCGGTCGCATGTGCTCGACATCTCGGTTGCGCTTCTCCGAGGTGAACCCCGTGAGGTAACTGGCGTTCCACGTCACTGCGTTCTCGGTGTCGAACGGCAGGATCGAGTTGATGATGTTGTTGGTGTTGATCGACGAATCGATGGTGGCTCGTTCGGCCGATGCCTCGAGGGTGAGATCGTCGACGGTGAAGTCGACATGGCGGTGCACCTCGTACACGTCGGCGTCGTAGTAGGTGGTCTTGTTGTTGTCCGAGCCCCGCACGTAGCGCCGGGTCTCGATCTCACCGACACCGACCACACTGGCGCTCGCCTTGCCGTCGACCACCATGTACGGCATGTAGACACCGACGACGTTCTCGGGGGTGAACTCGCGCACGAACGTCCGGTCGGCGAACATGCGTCGCTTGCCGGCGAACGTGCGGATCCGGGCGAGCGCATCGGCGTGCGAGATCGAGAACGGCAAGACGGCGTCCGGCACGGCGCCATTGGGCACCTGCTCGTTCACCGTCAGCACATGGCGACACCAGTGACAACGCGCGCCCATCTGCTGGGCCGTGTTCACCACCACTTCGGCGCCGCACCCACCGCACTTCATGGTGACCACTGCATCGGCGTCGGCAGCGATCGCGGTGGCGCCCGACCCGACGATCGTGCCCTGCAGCGACGAGAGGTCACCGGTGTCGATCACCTCGTCGAGGCGTGCCTCGGTCCATTCGTGCCGGCAGAACAGGCAGGTGAGCATGCCGACCGATGGACGCAACTGGATCTCGGTCGCCCCGCACCGGGGGCAGCGATTGATGCCGTCATCGAGACGCTCGTTGCGAGTGTCGATGACCGGCGCCGCGTCTGGAGGAATCGGCGGTGGCATGGCCGACGGGTTGGGTCCGTCACCGGGAAGACTCGGAGGGGGAAGTGTCGTCATGGCCGCTCGTGTCGATGCGGCCTAGAGCCCGAGGATCTTGTTCTTCGCGGCGTCGTAATCCTCTTGGCTGATCAGGCCCGCGTCGAGCATCTGCTTGAACGTCGTCAGCTTCGCCACAGGATCCTCGTCGTCGGGTGCTGCGGGCGGTGGAGGTGGCGGCGGTGCCATCGCTGCAGCCGCTGGCTGGGTCGGCGGCGCGGGCGGCGTGCTCTGCGCGCCGATGCCCGGAACCGGCTGCTGCAGCCCGCCGAGCCCCGTTGCCCCGGCGGCCATGCCGAGCCCGACCAAGCCGGCGCCACCGCTGTTGTCGCCAGCGGCCTCGAACCCTGCGGCCACCGAAGCCTGCAGGTTCGAGTTGCCGCGGGCACCCGACAGGGCGTCGGCGCGCTGGACGTTGCGCAGCAGTTCGCGGGTGGCTTCGTCGTACTCGATCGAGATGATCGCGGTGGACACGATCGCCAGACCGCGACCGGTGCTCCACTGGTAGTTCTGCTCGACGGCCGCCGACAGGCTCTGGGCGAACCCGATGGAGTCCTGCTGGATCCTCGTGATGCGGTTGCCCTTCGACGGATCGTTGGTGTACATCGAGAACGCCGGTGCCAGCGAGCCGACCACCTCGTTGAACAGCTGCGTGGCGCTGTCGTTCTCGATGTCGGTGAAGTCGTACACCCGGCCCGGCTCGAGGTACGTGGCCGGCACCCATGTCTTGATGAACAGGATCGGGTCGATGATCTTCAGGGTGTACGTGCCACGGGTGAGCGCCCCGACCTGGGCGTTCATGTAGGCATCGTCCCAGTAGATCTCGGACTGCGTGCCGAAGCGGTTGTTGGGCAGTTCCTTCAGCGACACGAAGAAGGCGCGCTGCTGGGCGCCGGGGCGACCCCCGAACTTGAAGCGCTCCCACGAGGTCGTGATGAGCGGGCTGACGATGCCGTCACCGGCGAAGATCGACTTCGAGTCCTGCTCGTCGCTGTTCCAGATGTAGGCACCGGCCACGGCGGCGAACCCGGTGATCGCACCCTGCTCCATCAACACGAGGCCGTAACCCTCGGGCACGATGATCCGACTGCCGTTCGAGATCACACCCTCGGAGCCCCTGGTGTTCGAGCC